>CANRLM010000115.1 GCA_947631435.1 uncultured Akkermansia sp. | reverse complement strand
TGGCGCACGTGCCGGGGTTGCAGACGTTTGCGCGGCACGTGGGGAGCAGGATTGAGAGGGCGGAGGTGCAGCTGCAACAATGGGACAAGGAGCGGCTGTACCGCACGGCGGAGATTATGCGGGAGGAGTGCGGAGTGAAGAGCAAGAAGGAGCTGCGGCAGTTTATCGATGATATGAACCTGACGCGGGAGAGCGGGATTGAGCTTATCGAGCGCGCGCCGGACTTTTTGCGGCAGGAGAGCGAGGTGCTGCGGCGGCAGTTCTTGGGCTTGCTGCACCGGAAGATGCGGCAGAAGAATTTTAATGCGAATACGTTTGCGGCGGCGTTTGAGGAGCTGGTGAAGGATGAGCTGATGCCGGACTTTATCGCGGAGGAGGCGCGTGCGAAGTATGGGGCTGTGGGGGACGCGAAGAAGTCGCGGCTGCATGGGGTGGATGCGGTGTTCAGCCTGCTGACGAGGGACGAGCTGGATAAGTTCTACGACCTGAGGAAGGAGACGGTGAAACGCGCGAAAAAGGCGGAGGAGAAGTGGCTCAAAGAAAAGGAGGAGAAGAAAGCGAAGCTGGAGGAGATGAGAGGGGAAGCGAGGGAGAATAGTTTTGGAAGGCTAGTGCAAAAGGCGTTTGGAGCTGAAAATAAGCCGAAGAAAAAAGCTATTTTTGCGGTGTGTGCTTTTCCTGATTTTCTGAAGAGATTGAAGAAGTGGGAAGGGAGTATACATATCAGTTGGGAAAATATGTACAAGCTCCATCATAAGCATTACATGACGCCGGAACAGATAGCAGAGCTTCCGAGAGAGATTAATGATCCTATTGCTGTGATAGAGGATAGGGATGGGAGTTTGCTTGTGGTGACGAGTCTTGATGTGCCGACAAAAAAGAGCGTTGAGGAGGCACTGGCTGACGCGAGCAAGGAGGTGGTTAAGCGCAAGGCGATAGCTGTATTGAAGCTGGGTAAATCAGCGAAGACAGGTATTGAAATTGTGGATATGATTACGGCGTATGCGCACGATACTTCAGCGAAGCAAAAGGGGTTGCTGAGAGAAGGAAGGTTGCTATACTTGGATAAAGCAAGAGCCGGGGAATGGACAAGCAAGGAAGAGGACTCAATTCCTCCATTAATAGAAACCTTGCTTGCTGAACCCGGCTCCAAAGTCATGCTAAAAGAAAGTGGGAAGGAAGTCAAGGAAAATAGTTTACAGCTTACGAAGGGAGAGGCGGCGTATAGGGTGCTGCTTGCGGAGCAGCCTGCCTACACGGAGATGCTGCGGCAGCAGGGATACACGGAGGAAGTGGTGCAGCAGATGCGGGAGTTTGCGGGGGAGAAGGTGATGAATTTGGCGTATGCGCTGCGAGCTGAGTTGGCGAAGAGGACGCCGGAGATGAAGGCTTTGTATGAGAAGGTGTACGGGATGCCGTTCCCGGAGGAGGAGAATTATTTCCGGGCGTTTTTCGATGTGGGGCAAGGGAGCGAGGTGCGGACGCTGGGCGAGAGGGCAGAGGGCAAGGCGAGCGGCGGCGGGAAGATTTATATCACGTACACGCGGCATCAGCATCATTCAAAGGTTGACCCGACGATGAATTTGCTGACGGCGTATTTGACTGTGCAGAAGCAGCAGGATGTGCTGTTGGCGTACCGCGACCTGCCGCAGAAGATACAGGGCGTGCTGGCGCATCAGGAGGGAGGGATGCGGATGAGCGCGGCGTTGGAGCGCGTGGTGGGGCGCGGGATGGTGACGAATATGCGGACGATTGCGGAGCATATGCAGGCTGCGGCGGGGGAGGTGGAGCGCGTGGGGCGGGATTTGACGAATGTGATTGACTCGCTGGGGAGTGCGGCGGCGCACGCGGTGCTAAATGGGCGAGTGGCGAGCAATATGAAGCAGTTTACGGCGTTGTTTAACACGCTGGCGGGGAGCGATAGTGTGAGTTTGTGGGAGTGGGAGAAGAGCAAGAGCCGGGTGCTGGCGGGGCTGGGCGTGATTAGCACGCGGGAGATGGCGGCGAGACCGGAGCTGGCGAGCAGGTTCAGGGGATGGGAGGCGGCAGGGCTGGGCGAGGCGATGTTTGCGAAGGCGGATGAGGTGACGGGGCACGGGGCGACGGCTTCGGAGTCGAGGGCGGGGATAACGTTTGGGAATGCGGGGATTTACGCGCGGCTGATGGAGAGCAGGCTTGCGCCGGTGGGGGATTTTCACACCGACCGGAGGCTGTACCAGATAAGGGAGTCTGCGGTGAGGTATGCGCGGCTGCTGAACGGCTTTACGAGGGAGAAGGACAAGACGGGGGAGAGTTTGCTGCTGGAGGCGCAGGGAGTGGCGGAGCGGGCGGTGAGCTTGCTGCCGAATGAGTACCGGGTGGGGCTGGAGCCGTACCGGGTGTGGCTGAGCGTGTTTGCGGAGATGAGCAAGGGAGGAATTGAGGCGGCAGCGCGGGCAAGCGCGATGGTGCCGATTGCTCACTATGTAGAAGCGTTGTTCTAGCGTCCTCTTTCCGCTCTTTTTCTCCCAGCTCTCTTTGCTCAC
>CANRLM010000114.1 GCA_947631435.1 uncultured Akkermansia sp. | reverse complement strand
CCTTCCACTCAATTTTTTCCAGAAAGTCATTGAGATTTTCGCGGATATATTTCTCCTGATAGGTGATTTTCAGCAGAGCGCGGAATGTTGACCAGTAGCCCGCAGCAGAATTGTGGGATATTGGCCCTTTGCCATTGTTGCGCTGACGCTGGGCGGAGAGAAGATATGTGCGGAAGCCATTGCAGAAATCCACCGTAAGATCGCCGAAAGTGCATTTGCCCTTGCAATAGATAGTGAAGTGGCGCAGAACGCAATCCCATTTCTGGTATTTCTGACGGCACTTCTGCTTGAAGTAGGCGAGGAAGTCCATGCGCAGCTTCTCTTTGTCGAGGAAGTCAAACTGTTCGTTGAGAAGTTGCTCGAAGCGGCGACAACGGATAGCTTCTGCCTTTTCCTCCATAGAGGCGTTGAACTGTTTTTCGCGCTCGTTTTTGGGCGAGGCGTAGATATAGATGCCGAGGGTTTCACGGCGGCTCATCCGGTTGGTATGGGGATTACGGATGGCAGGATAGAAATCGAGATAGAGCGAGATGCGTCCACCCGATATAGCCTTCTTGCGAAGGAAAACTTTGGTGCATGTATTCATGTGCGTTGTGAATTAAAAGATTTGATGCGAAGGTAGGAAGTGTTCAAACAGTGGACTCAGACACCCGATTTCGGGGTATTTCCACCGATAGTCCACCACAAATCCACCGCATCATATCTTGGGTGGAGCAAACAGATTATCAAGCTCTTGCTTGGATATTTTGATGATTCTGCCAACCTTAACCTTACTTATGCCGTAGGTTTTGATATAATGGTAAAGTTGGTCGCGTGTCATACTGTATTTTGCCATTGCATGGTGTAGGTGTCCGGCTCATCGACGGCAACACCTTTGGCTTTGTCGAAATGCCATTTTGAATACCGAGCCTCGCATCCGACCTTCTTCTTCGGAATATCCTCTTTCGACACGAGATTATAGATTGCCGAGAGCGTCATGCCATAACGCTCCTGTATCTCTGCTGCCGTGTACCATTCGGTAATTTCTTCCTTCGGGGCTGACTTGGCAAAGAATCGGTCGATGTGCGGTTTGCTCCAGAGTGTCTTGCCTCGTTGGATAATTTTCGGAAAGTTGTTTTCTTTCGCCGCCTTGAATAACCATGAGTTACTGATGCCAAATTTCTCCAGCACTTCTTTCGTGGTATAGAACTCCGTTATCGGCTGTTTCTCTTTTGCCGGACGCAACTGGTATAGGTGCGAACCATCGAAAAGAGCATTAAGGCTCTCCCTGCTGATAAGTGTTTTGCCCTTGAACTGGAAACAAGGGATAGAGTTTGCGGCGAGATAATTGTAGATTGAAGCCCGGCATACACCGAGGAGTCTGGCGCATTGTGCCGGAGTGATGAACAGGCGTTTGTCATCGCTCATTTGTGGCGATGATGCCTTGGCTTGTTCCCGCTCGACATGCTCCTTGCGCTTCGCGTCCTTGTAGGCGTGTTCCGCGCATCTTTTACAGCAATAGCGGGTCGTGCATTTTCTCGCTGTGAACGTGCTGCCACACCATTCACAGGTCTTCGTAATTTCGATTGTGCTGCTCATTTTACGCTGTTATTTCTGTTAATATTCTGTTAAAAGTGTCTAACCGCGTCTATTGGCGTCTAAGGGTGTCTAAATCCTCTACTACCTCGCTGACGTGATAGCCCCGATTGGCTCACGAGATACAATCGGGATACAAAAATGGGCGTAAAATCGAGCAGAAACGGTTAAAACCGAGTAATGCGGCAACAAAAATGGCACCCCGTAAAGAGTGCCATACTAACAGATTATGCTTAATTGTAATCGTTTCTAACTATATAGTCATTTGCCGATGCAAAATGTCGTAAAACACAACTATATTATTGGTAATCAATATATTATAGCATGAATATAAAGCATGGAGTACCAAACCGGTACCAAATTTCATAAAAATAGCCATCCCGGCAACTGATTTAAGCTGTCGGGATGGTTCAACGCAACTGATGAGAAATCAATCATCAGCACTGCAAAGTTAGCCAACTATTTTGAAATTTCCAAACTTTCTTAATCTATGAGACTGAATGGCGTAAAAGAGTAGTAGGGATTATAGAGCTTGTGATTGCTTCGAGATAGTAGAGAATTCCGCGTTTATGTCTCTCTGATATGTTGTCATTCTTGAAAGCTACTGCCATTTATAACGCATCACGATTATATTAAAGTCTATCATAAAAAATTGAGGCGGCTACCCTCGCGGGCGGTCGCCTCGGTAACTAACTAACTTAATTAACCTTTAAAAGAAAAAATCAATGTTACCCGTTACCTAAAATCTAAACCATGAAACTATATCTTCGGGATGAAGCGGCGCAATATGGCTTTGGCCGCTATCCATAGCATCAGGAGGATTAACGCGACACCTCCCGTGTATTGCAGCGTTCGCTTCCACCACGGTGGCTTCTTTTCGACCTCTTTCACTACTTCTTTTTCGACTTCTATTATCTTCGGTTCACGAATTGTGTCGCGGTGCAGTTGCTGTAGCTCGAAG
>CANRLM010000113.1 GCA_947631435.1 uncultured Akkermansia sp. | reverse complement strand
GCCACTATTTTACCCCTCTCTTCTCATGACCTCAACTTTTTCTGTCATCTGTTGCATTTAATCTTGCAATCCACATCAAGCGTGCCGGACCTCACACCTGTCCAATGAAATTGATCCACAACCCCCCGGGAGGCCACTGCGTTTCCCGGCGTCGAATTATCCGAAAGAGGTATCAGTTCATGCCTCTGACCGGTCCCGTAATTTTGACGGCAGCGTCGATTGGAATCGGGAATAAAATTGTACGATGTAGCCGCCTCGTCCCCTCATCCTTGCACATCCGGTGTGGGTGGGCAGAAGGATGAGGGGAAAATGTTGAGGCCTCAGAAACCGAACTCAGGGGCGACAGGTTTTTGTTCAGAATCTTTACCCGATTCGGTGGGAGTGGTCTTCTCATCCTGTTTGTCAGCATCTGTCCCCGTCGTTGCAGGAGGGGTATTGGATGCGTTTTGCAGGAGGGGCCGGTCTGTCTCGGGATCGACCTCCACATCGTTGATGAATTTGCGAACGTGCGGTTTATCTGCTCCGTCGATCCATTCCCGACGCGTTTCCACTTTCATCCGGCGCATGCCTCCCTTGCCGTCGGGGACGATCGAGATGCGAGATTCCACGCTGGAAGCATAGCTCGAGGTCGTCTTTCTGGGACCCGCGGGGAAAGGAGCGATGGTTTGGGTATCAGCTGCCGGCTGTGCGGCAGGAGCTGCATCCTCCGGCGTCACGGGGGCAGGGGCTGCATCCGGCTTGCCCTCTGCAGGGGCGTCAGCCGAGGAGGCCGCGACCGGAGCGGCATCCCCACGCGGCTCCACTTTGGCAAAGCGGGTGCAGGCGCGCACATTTTCATTCCCCTCTTCGCGGAAGAGGTAGATGTGGTCAATATTCAGCAGAGCTTCATCTCCGGGCTTCATCTCGCGGATTTTTCGTCCTACGTCGGCATCCTGTCCGGGGACATTCGCCGCGAGTGAGACAGAAAACAGCTTGCCGACGTTCAATGCTCCATCGCCCATGCGGTCGTAGCGGCGGTGTGCGATATTCTGTTTTACTTCAAACACGGCTACCTCTTCCGAAGCAGGAGTGGGAACGGCGAGATCCACCACGGGGATGGATCGAATGCCTTTGAAAATGGCCTGCACGGCGTTTGAGGCGAGCAGGTCGCTGTGGTAGACCCCCTGGCGCGGCAGGTTTGCCACAGCGGGGAGCCCCATGGAAATATCCGCCCAGAGGAGTGGGGAGACCGAGGGCAGGGTGAGGATGGTGTAGAAAAAAGGATGAATTCTCATATTGGCGGGTGTGACACATCGAGGGTCCTACCTGTTCAAACAAATCCCGTTTATGATGTCATTTTGCTGTCGGTTCGATCTGAAGCAGCGTGATTTCAGAAGGAACACCGAGGCGCAGCGGCATCATGGACCACAGGCTGGTGCCGGGACTTACGTACACCTGCATATTGCCGGAGCGATAGAGACCGACAACATAGCCTGCATTGAAGCGCGCGATAAGGGGGCAGAGGGGTAATACCATCCCGCCGTGAGTGTGCCCGGAGAGCTGTAGCGCTACCCCGCAGCGTTCGGCATCCCGGGCAAGCCGGGGCTGGTGCGCCAGCAGAATAACGGGGAGTCCGGTCGGCGCGCCCGCTATCGCCCCCGGCACATCCGGCGGTTCGAAGCCGAAGATGCGCGCCGCGGGATCCGTTACCCCTGCCAGCACGACACCGGGTTTCGTCAGGGTCACGTGTTCATTTTCCAGGAGGCGAAGCCCCAGGGAACGCAGGAAGGGCGCCCATTCCCCGTAGCCGGAGTAGTACTCGTGATTGCCCGGCACGGCATAGACGCCGAGAGGAGCGTGCAACCCTGCGAGGGGGCGTAGAGCATCCCCGCGCTGCCGGACGGAGCCATCCACAAAGTCGCCGGTGATGACAATGAGATCGGGGCGGAGCTGCATCGTTTGCTGCACCCAGCCGCCCACCGTGGAAGCGCTCTTCACAGGGTCCACGTGGAGATCCGATAGGAGCGCGATACGAAACGGCTTATCCACGGGAAGATGTAGCTTTACTTCGTGGATGCGCGGGGGGCAGAGTGCCCCGTAGATTCCAATCCCACAGATTAGAACGGCGGCCACAAACAAGCCTCCTGCCAGACGCGCCTGAAACTGCTTCTGCCGGGCGCGATCTCTTTCCCGTAAGCGTGGGATAAACAGGTGAAGGATACCCCGCATGATGCCTGCGGCAAACAACAAAACGGCAAACGCAAGCATCAGTATGTACAAGCCGCAGTAAGTCAGCAAAAGCCACCCCGGCAGATCCGGAGCAAAAGGCAGATTGCCACCCAGACTCCGCAGCACCGGGAAGATGCATGCCACTCCCAACAGAGCCGATGCCGCCAGAGCCTTGAATGGCCATTTCCAGGACAGCGGCAGCACCCCGCGCAAAAAGATATACGCGGCGAATGCCAGAGATATCACCACCATCATGCGCATGAGTGCAACATACATCATTTGTCGATTCTACGCAAGTCCGGCCCTTGACAGACCAGGGCAAACGCATTTGAAAACCCAGGGGCAGAATTAGATGTATAGAATTCACTATCAATAGCTTATTTAAATTATT
>CANRLM010000112.1 GCA_947631435.1 uncultured Akkermansia sp. | reverse complement strand
CTGTATTTTTGAGGTAACCGATCCTAACTCATTGTACCATTCCTTCTTTTCGGCGTCCTGAATTATGAGGTAACGCGCCATCATTTTTTCTGAAAAACAAGCTTGAAGACCTTTTTTTTTTGTGGTAAAAGGTCAGGGAAGGTGGGGGAACGTAGTATTTCTCTCTACCGTGTTTAACCTGTATCTCCCCCATGATCAGCATCATTTCAGACAAAGAGCTCCCCGCCGCAGAAGCGGGTCTGTGGGTCAAGGCGCAACAAGCGGTCGATGCGAAAAACTATAAGTACGCTGTGAGCATTCTGCGCACGCTCATCAAGCGCTCTCCTGGTTTTCTTGATGGTCGCAAGATGCTGCGAGCCTGTGAAGTAAAAGTGGTGCCGGATGCCGGTCGCAAGACTTCCCTCTTTACTGGCGTGCGCCTCACCACGTCACGACGTGATCCGGAAACGACCATCACTACGATCGAGGATGACCTCGAAAAAGACCCCTATTCCGTGGCAGCGAATGAAACCCTCTTTGCTGCCGCGACGGACCTCAATCTCCCGGATTTGGCGGCGTTTGCCCTAGAAACAATCTGTCAGGGGCAGCCAAATCCCAAGAAACATCTTCATCTGCTGGCCAGTCATTACATCCGCAACGAGCAATTTGCTGAGGCGGCGGAAACTTATCGGCGAGTTCTTCAGATCGATCGTACCGACCCTGTGGCGCAGCGTGGTGAGAAAGATTGTGCCGCTCGTGCTTCCATGAAGCAGGGAAACTGGGAAAGTTCCGGCGATTTTCGCTCCAAGATGAAGAATAAAAACGCTACGACGGAGCTGGAAACTGCCGACAAGGTTGGACTTACTCGTGCGGAGATGGAAGCTCGTCTCGCCCAGCTTTCTGAGCAATACGCCGCCGATAACACCAACCTTCAGGTAGTGAAGAATATTGCCTCACTCTACGAGCAGATGGAGGATTACGGCAATGCGTACTCCTTTTATGCCTACGCGTTTCAACTGGGCGGTTCTGCTGATTTCTCCATCAACGATAAGGCCATGGAGGTGAGGGAGAAAGTACTGCGTGCAGAGCTCGTGCAGTACGAAAAAGCTGTTGAAGCCGATCCCGGCAATGAGGAGGCTAAAGAGGCTCTCTCCCGTCGGCGCAAAGAGATTGCCGAGTTAGCTGTTGCTGATGCCAAATCGCGCGTAGACGCTAATCCTACCGATGCACAGTTGCAGTTCAAGTACGGACAGGCGCTCTACGAAGCAGGACAATTCTCTGAGGCCATCCCGGCTTTGCAACGTGCCCGGACTAATCCAAACCTGCGTGTGAGAGCTATGCTGATGCTTGGTCGTTGCTACGCTTCCAAAAACATGACAGATATGGCCATTCGTCAACTCGAGGAGGCGAATGCCGAGCAGCTCAACATGGATGATACCAAGAAGGAACTTCTCTATCTCATTGGTACCCTCTATGAGACATCCGGCAACAAAGAGAAGGCCTTGGAAAATTTCAAATCCATCTACGAAGTGGACTATGGCTATAAGGACGTCGCTCAGAAAGTGGAGTCTGCCTACAATTAATTTTTTTCTTGCACGGCCACCGTGCCTGCAAAGTCTTCATAGAAATCTTCGGGGAAGGGGCATGCGCCTCTTCCCCGCTTTTTGGGTGAGTTGGTTTTGTCGCGTGGAGTCGGAGAAAAACGTTTTCCTTTTTTTATGTCGCTTAAAACGGGCGCCGCAGGGACGTTGACAAAATAGAGCGACGGGTGTATCCTGCTGATCTTCGAATGGAGGGTGGTCATGACGGTAGTTTCTGACATAACGCTAGATGAGGAGCGGGCGCTCTACGGGAGCTCCGACTTGCTCGTGAAGAATTGCAGATTTGACGGACCAGCCGACGGAGAGAGCGCTCTGAAAGAAAGCGCAAATATTTGTATTGAGCATTGCTATTTCAACCTGCGTTACCCGTGCTGGCATGTGTATGGACTGAGCATGGAAGATTGCGAACTCACACCGAACTGCAGGGCAGCCTTGTGGTACACGCGAGATGCCCATATCGAACGCACCAGACTGCATGGTATCAAGGCTCTTAGAGAAAGCAAGAAGGTGACTATCAAACATTGTGATATTGATTCTCCTGAGTTCGGATGGAAACTGGAGGACGTACGCGTGGAGAGGAGCAAAGCGAAGAGTGAGTATTTCATGTTGCTTACCAGACAAATCTACATGCAGGACTTACAGCTGGTAGGGAAATACTCTTTTCAGTATGTTGAAGATGCGGTGCTGGAGCACTGCAACCTTGAGACCAAAGACGCCTTTTGGCACGCGAGAAACGTTATAGTTCGTGATTCTGTACTGCGAGGGGAATATCTTGCATGGTTCTCGAACGGACTTACACTGGAACGTTGCACCGTCATCGGCACCCAGCCGCTCTGCTACTGCGAAAATCTCGTGTTGAAAGATTGCAGGATGATTGATACCGATCTATCCTTTGAGAAATCGCAGGTTCAAGCGACGATCAGTACCCCTGTGCAGAGCATCAAAAACCCTGCGGCAGGGAAAATTCTCGTTCCGTCGCTCGGCGAACTTATCATGGACGATCCTGCTGCACGGGGAGAAGTAATCGTCGGATACGATACAAAAAGCGAGGAGGTTATTGGCGTAATGCCTCAAAAGAAAAAGTCACCGAAGGCCGATGCCTCAAAATAAACGGTCACCCAAGAGCATAGCATTTTA
>CANRLM010000111.1 GCA_947631435.1 uncultured Akkermansia sp. | reverse complement strand
TTGAAGCGCAGCCCCACACTGCCCGAAAACTCGCTCGAGTCCCCTCGCAGCGTCGCATTCGCACCGCCTATCACGGAGAAATTCTCGCTGAGCGGCAATCCCACCGAGGTGCCGAGGCTGAGACCCCAGCGGTTACGCTTGGCCGGACGCACCTCATAGGACATATCCGGCGCTCCCGTATAGCTCAGCGTCATTTCTTCCCAATTATCACCCACCGACGCCACAAGCGCTGCCTGCAACGTGAAGACAGCAGACGGAGCGGAGGGTACGACGGACAACGCATGCGTCGTGCGCACGCCCAGAGACAGATCGGTCGCCCAGGCCTCGGAATCCTGCGCAGTGATGGAAGCTGTGCCGGCGCCATACTCAGCGAAGGAATTGACGCGGTTGAAGCTGCTCTCCACGGCAAAGAAGGGCTCGATGTTCGTCTTCTCGCCCACCTTGATCGTGTAGGCCACCTCCTCACCCATGTTGAGGGAGTTGCCGCGGATGTTCCCGTTCTTCGAGATGGATCCATCCGGCAGCATGCGGCTCACATTGAAGCGATGCACGCCATAACCCATACTGAAGGTGTTGCGAATGTTCAGACTCTGGTACGTCACCATGTAGATGTCGCCACGGGTGTTATCCTCGTGGTAGCGCCGGCTTCCTCCGTCCGGAGTCACATAGGCGCGACCGCTGCTCAACGCCAGACCCATCACCGAGCGGCGATTCACTCCGGTCTCCACACCCACCGTGCCGCCCCACTCCACACGCTTGTAGCCGAGTCCCTTGGCGTCCCTCTCCAGCTGCGTATCCTCATTGTAGCCGGTGACATAGGCTGCCGTGCGGTGTTTGGGAGAGACGAGGTGCCCGGTGCCGATGCTGTTGCGCAGGCGGCGGATGTGAGCCATGTTGCCCTCCGTCTGTCCGCTCAGGATGGTGGCGAGTTCTGCGCCGCTCAGGCGATCCACCAGAGCGGCGGCAGTTCTCGCATCTTGTGCGGCGGCTACGCTGTCGGCCATCTCTGCCAGCTTGCCGGTGGCTGTCCCCTGCTCCGCAATCGCTGTGAGAGTTTGGTATGTGGCGCGCTGGTTGCGATTGAGCGAAGAGCTGATGGCAGGATCCTCCGCCGGCCGCTTGATGACGAGTTCAATACTGCTGCCGTCCTCGCTCACCTTCAGCTCGGCGTACTTCTGCAGCTTCTCATCCAGCGAGAGGTTGAACTGAGTGTCTGCACCTGCCTTCCACTGCCCCTCGTGCCCTTGCAACAGAGCGTAATCCCCGTATGTAAGACCATCCCATTCTGTCAAATCCAGAGTAGAGTTGCCATTCTCCGAATTAAATGAAACGGTGGCCCCGCTCAGGTCGAATGCTCCGCCGTTGAGTTTCAGTATGCCGCCGGCAAAGGTGAAGTTGCCGCTGAAGCTGCTGCCGGGGGTCTCCGCGCTGCTTGCCTTGCCGGTACTGTCAATCGTCAGTGTGTGACCGGCTGCCAGGGTATAATCGCCCTCGCCTTTGATCGTCGAGCCGCCTGCAAAGGTCAGATTGGCCACGTCGCTAGCGTCCTTAAGCTGTGAATTGCCGGAGAGAGTCACCTTGTTGTTGACGGCATGCCCGGCGCCGTCAAACTTCGCATCTGCAATGTTCACCTCGCCGCTGCCCAGTGCACGATCATCTCCTACCTTCAACGTGCCTCCCTTCACCTCAATGTTGCCGGAGTACTCGCTGTTGTCCGTCTGGATATCCAGCGTGCCCGCGCCCTCCTTGGTCAGTGTGGCCTTGCCTGTAAGCGCACCGGCCTTTTCTGCGGCGCTCTTGAAGGTGGTGTCGCTATCGCCCTTCACGGTGATGGAGTCAGGATTTACTTTGCCCTCTATCTGTACATCTCCCGCAGAGTCGAACGTCACCGAATCTCCATCGTAGAAATGCTTGTCCTTAGCATCGCTGCTCCACTCGCCCCCGGCGCTTTCATTGCTCCACGTGTTGGTGTTCGCCGAATCCCAGGTGAGATCCGCGGGACCTCCGCTCACGGACAATGTCATGCTGTTTGCGCCCAAGCCCAGTGAGTAGTTCTTGCGCGTATGCAGAGCCCCGAGGCCCGCCAACTTGAGCGCTTCCGCACTGCTCCCGCTGCCCAGCGTTTTATAGGTGAGCAGTTCGTACGTACCGGCCCCCAGCCCCAAAAGGTCGCCCCCCACGTTCAGTGTCGTCTCATTTGAGGTGGTGGTGAAGGTGTCCACGCTGAGGTGACCGCTATTGTCTGTGGTCAGGCTCAACTCACCACCATCCGCCACCAGCTCCTTCACCGAAAGCCCCGCTCCTTCCGTGACTCCCAGCTTACCGCCCTGTGCCAGATTTAACTTGCCGTCCACTGTGGATCCTTCCACCGTGGAATTCAGCGCGATGCCGCCATCCAGTGTCACATCACCCTTCAATGTACCGCCCGCAAGCGTAACGGTCAAATCCGGGCCGGCCAGCGTGCCGCTGTAGGTTCCGCCGCTCTGCACCTCGATCTGCTCGCTCGCCACGCTGCCGCTCACCGCCAGCGTGCCGCTCTGCACCGTTGTCTTGCCGGTGTAAGTGTTCGCGCCGCTCAGCGTCACAGCCCCGCCACTCACCACCACGCCTCCCTTGCCGCTCAACACACCCGCCACCGTGCCGTTCTTTAATTCCGCATCCTGCGCCAGATTCACGGCTCCGCTCAACGTTCCGCCATCCAGCGTCAGCTTGCCGACGTACGCTCCGCCGTTGGTGATGCTCGCCGCTTTCTTCACGGTCACCGTGTTCCCCACGGCCTGGCCTCCCATATCCAGCGTACCGCCATTGAGCGTCACGCCTCCCACCCCCAGCGCATTGGCATTCCCCGTCACCAGCGT
>CANRLM010000110.1 GCA_947631435.1 uncultured Akkermansia sp. | reverse complement strand
TAATTTAAATAAGCTATTGATACTGAATTCTATACATCTAATTCTGCCCATGGGTTTTCAAATGCGTTTGCCCTGACGGGGAAGTGAAATGTCTTGAAAGGGGAGGGTAAAAAAGCTATGATGCGCGCATGGAATATGACTTGATTGTGATAGGAGGTGGCCCCGCCGGGTATGTGGGAGCCATTCGCGCGGCTCAATTGGGAAAAAAGGTGATTTGTGTGGAGAGAGAGCGGGTGGGGGGAACGTGTTTGAACTGGGGATGCATTCCCACCAAAGCATTGCTGGAGAATGCGCAGATGTACAAAACGCTGGCGACACGCGCCGGGGAGTTTGGAATTCAGATTGCTGGTGAGGTAAAGGCTGATTGGGCGGCGGTGGTGAAGCGATCACGAGATGTTAGTGCTCGCCTCAGCTCCGGTATTGAATTTCTCTTCCGCAAGCACAAGATCGAATCTATGATCGGTGAGGCGAGCATCTCCGGTCCCGGAGCAGTGCTTGTTACTGCCCCGGATGGTACTGCGAAGACCCTGGAGGCGAAGCACATCCTGATAGCGACGGGAGCGAAAACTCGTGAGCTTCCCGGGATGGAGTTCAACGGGAAAACCATTATAGGCAGTCGGGATGCGCTTGTGCTCCCGGAGCTGCCGGAGAGTATGGTTGTCGTCGGGACCGGCGCCATCGGCACGGAGCTTTCCTACATCTACCACTGCTTTGGTACAAAAATCACGCTTATTGAAGCTCTGCCGCGCATCCTCCCGCTGGAGGATGATGAGGTAAGCACCGCTGTGGAGCGAGCATTCAAAAAACGCGGCATTATCAGCTATACCGGCGCTCGCGTGGAGAGCTTGCAGACACTGCCTGAGGGCGGTGTGCGGGCCGTCATTACTGCCAAAAATGGGGAGAGAAAGGAGATTGACAGCTCGGTTTGCCTGGTGGCAGCCGGTGTGTGCCCCGTGGTGCCCGCGGCTGAGGGATTGAAACTCACTGAGCGCGGATTCATCGCGGTGGACGACCGTTATGAGACAAATCTGCCCGGGGTATACGCTGTGGGGGATTGCATTGGTGGCATCATGCTGGCGCACGTTGCGAGTTTTGAGGCGGTGCAGGCGGTGGAGGCGATGTTTGTGCCTGGTGCGCAACCCCGGAAGCCGCAACATGTGCCGGGTTGTACGTACTGCCACCCGCAGGTCGCCAGTGTGGGGCGTCGCGAGCGCGAGTTGAAAGAGGCAGGTATCGCCTACAAAGTCGGCAAATTCCCCTTTCAGGCGATTGGGCGTGCTGTGGCAGCCGGAGAGACGGAAGGTTTCGTGAAATTGCTTTTTGGGGCAGAGAACGGCGAGTTGCTCGGCGCGCACATCGTGGGTGAGAACGCCACGGAACTCATTTCCATGCCGAGTGTGGCTCTGCATGCCGAGTTAACAGATGAGGATTTACACGCCACGATTTTTGCGCATCCTACGCTTTCTGAAGCGTTCCACGAAGCAACTCTTGCCGCGGATGGCTTCCAGATTCACGCATAATTCCCTGACTCCTCCAATTTTCTTATGGCGCGCAGCTACTACTACGATACCGGTGAGTTAAAAAAAGGTCCTGTGGACGGGGATGAACTTGTGCAACTGCGTTCTGCCGGGGAAATTGACGATGATACCTGGGTGCGCAAGGCAGATTCTTCCACCTGGCGACGCTTAGGAGATGTCGATTTGCGCGAGGAGGAAGAGCGAGAGGCTAATCCTTCCCTGTGGCGGTTACTTACCCGCACGTTTGGTTGGCGTACGTTGGTGCTGTCCATTGCGATTATGGTGGTCGTCATTGCTCTGGCGATCGGGGTGCTGAGCTTTGCCTGGCCGATTATCCTCGTGCTCATTCTCGTGTGGGCGCTGCAGAGGATATCGCGCGATTGAGAGCGACTTCGATTTCGAGATTCCTTTCCATGCAACCTCAATACGGTCTCAAGCTCTGGTCTGTCAACGCGAGGAACTATCTCCGTTCGGCGGCGGCATTGTACGAGCAGAATGTTTTCGATTACATTGAGCTCTACATCGTGCCCGGCACTGCTCCTGACCTCGCCTTATGGCGCACGCTCGATGTTCCTTACATCATCCATTGCCCTCATTTTGCTCATGGCTTCAATCTTGCGCAACCACAATGTTTTCCCAGAAATTGCAAACTCTTCGATGAAGTGAGACTCTTTGCAGATGCACTCCGGGCTCCCTTCATCATCATCCACGGCGGAATGGGCGGTCATGCGCAGGAAACAGCTCGGCAGTTGCGAGCTCTCCGCGAGCCCCGCGCTTTGCTCGAAAATAAGCCACACCACGTGCTGCGCGAGGATGGCAGTTTGCTCTTTTGTCGCGGCTCTCTTCCCGGGGAGATAGAACTCATCTGCGGGGAAGCCGGGTGCGGATTTTGCCTGGATTTTGAGCATGCCCTCTGTAGTGCGAATACTCATCGCATCCCTCTTCGGCAGATGATTGAGAACTTCATGCGCCTCCGACCTGAGATGTTTCACCTCGCCGGCATTGAAGACCGCTTGCAGGAGACTGATGCCCACCGGCACATTCGTGTTGATGATGGGCTCGTTCGGCAATTCCTCTCCTACGTGCGGCAGGGCCAGCGTGTCTCCGTGGAAACCATCAAGAACTCTCTCTCCAATTTGGACGACTTCCAGCAGGACATCTCTTTACTTCGCAAAATCTGCAATCCAGGGCGCGGGTAGGTCTTTTACCGCCAAAAAGCGGCTCCACTCTGCTCCAGTGGAATCGTGTAGCGTGAGCGCAGCAGCTCGGTGCTGCGATGCCCCATCTCCAGCTGCAACGCCGGCAGATCCCGAAAGTACTGCGCGTGGTAGCTGGCAAAGGTGTGCCGCAGCGTGTCCGGTCTCCAGCTCATAAACCCGGCCGCGCGGCG
>CANRLM010000109.1 GCA_947631435.1 uncultured Akkermansia sp. | reverse complement strand
GATGTACTGGATGATATATTGTTTGGCAACGAATTAGAGCATAAATGAACCTCTTGTTTCCTTCTAAAAAATGAATCCAATTTTCTAATGCGTTTGCCCTGGCCCTGAGGTAATCACGCTTGACATGTAGTTACTTTATGTCTCATAATACGGAGGATGAAAACGGCTACCAACTTTACATTTGATGTGCCTACGCGGACCTTTTTTGGCGCGGGCTCCCTGAACTCGTTGCACACACATCCCCTGCCGGGCAAGAAAGCGTTTGTCGTGATTTCCAATGGCAGATCCACTCGTGCCAACGGGTATCTGGATCGCACGCTGGAGCAGCTGAAACTCGCGGGGGTGGAGGCTGTCGTTTTCGATAAAGTGCAGGCGAATCCCCTGAAGGCAACGGTGGAAGAGGGAGGAGCGTGTGCGAGGCAGAGCGGTTGTGATTTCATTGTGGCACTCGGTGGCGGCAGCTGCATGGACGCCGCCAAAGGCATTGCTGTAATGGCGACAAATGGGGGAGATTTGTGGGACTACATTGTTCCGGGTACCGGCAAGGGAAAACCCATTGAGAACACTCCTCTGCCCATTGTGGCGATTACAACCACAGCCGGTACCGGCTCGGAGACGGATTCCGGCGGCGTGATCACAAACCCCGAGACGCACGAGAAGACGGCGATTTTCGGTCGGGACCTTTTCCCCAGGATAGCGATTGTCGATCCCGAGCTCATGCTTTCAGTGCCTGCTCAATTCACGGCTTACCAGGGATTCGACGCTCTCTTCCACAGCACGGAGGGCTATATCGCCTCCACCGCCAATCTTGTGAGCGATATGGTCGCCATCACTGCCATTGAGAACATTGGCAAGCACTTGGCAGCCACCGTGCGGGATGGCAAGGCTCTTGCGGATCGTGAGAGGGTGGCCTTTGGGAACTGGCTTTCCGGCGTGCAGATGGTCGTGGGTACCTGCACGAGCGAGCATTCGCTGGAGCATGCGCTTTCTGCCTATCACCAGGAGTTGCCACACGGGGCGGGACTCATCATGATTTCACTCGCGTACTATAAGCATTTCATCGATCGCGGAGCACAGCCGGATCGCTTTGTGCGCATGGCACAGGCTCTGGGGATGAAGGATGCTGCGCGACCGGAGGATTTTCTGACTGCTCTGAGTGCGCTCCAGGAGGCCTGCGGTGTAGCAAACCTCAGGATGAGCGACTACGGCATCACGCCGGATGAGTTCGAGGCCATGGCTCAAAACGCCAAGTCCGCAATGGGCTGGCTTTTCGATCACGATCCCCTCCCTCTCTCTGTTGAAGATTGCGTTGCCATCTACCGCTCCTCCTATCGCTGATCGTGCCGTGATTCGTCGCGTCAAACAGGGGGATGCTTCCGCTGTGGCAGCCATCTACCGGTACTATGTTGAGGAAACCACGGTTTCCTTTGAACTTGTTGCACCGAGCGAGGAGGCCATGCGCAGGCGCATCCGCTCAATCACGTCTGCAGGATTTCCCTACTACGTGTGGGTGGAGAAAGGAGAGGGAGGAGAAGAAAAAGTCCTTGGCTACTGCTATGCGCACCCGTGGAAGGAGCGTCCCGCTTACGCCGCAACATTAGAGACAACCTTGTATCTTATTCCCTCGGCGCAGGGACTCGGCATCGGTCGTGCGCTGATGCAGCGACTCATCACTGATTGCCGCGAACTCGGGATTCATGCGCTCATCGCCTGCATCACGGCAGAGAACACACGCAGCTGCCTCTTCCACGAACATCTCGGGTTCACCCGTGTCTCACTCTTCCCTGAGGTGGGATACAAACTGGGACGGCGCCTGGATGTCGTGGACTACGAGCTTCTGCTGCATGAAAAAGGGTAACGCGCTAATTTTCCACCTCGTTCTTCAAACCGGGACGGGATGAAGTGCGCACGCCTCCCGACAGCGTACGAACTCACCTGAGTTTGTCGTATTGCTCGTCGGTAACGGGTTCGAGCCACTCGTTGGATGTTTCCTCTCCGTCAATCTCGATGGCGAGATGGGAGAACCAGCTGTCAGGCGCAGCGCCATGCCAATGCTTAACATTGGCGGGAATGTGGATGACAGTACCCTCTTTGATTTCGACGGGATCTTTGCCCCACTCCTGGTAGTAACCGCGTCCGCCGATACCGATAAGCATCTGGCCGCCACCCCTGGCAGCGCGGTGAATGTGCCAATTGTTGCGGCAGCGAGGCTCAAAAGTCACGTTGAAAATCTTTACCTGCTCAGTGGAAACAGGGGCAAGATAGCTCTGACCGATGAAATACTTGGCAAAGGCATCATTTGGCTTCCCGATGGGGAACATGATGCGCTCGGCATGTCGCTGTTTCGGAGTGGCGGATGCAGAAGCGCCAGAATCCGATGTCCACACTTCTCTGGCCAGGCGGAAAGTGGCCCAGGCCTTTGGCCAGCCGGCGTAGAAGGCAACATGAGTGATGAGAGCGGCAATCTCCTCTCGAGTGACGCCGTTGTTCTTCGCATTTTGCAGGTGGTGCACAAGCGAAGAATCGGTGATGCCCTGGCTCATGAGCGCTACCACGGTAATCATGCAGCGAGTCTTTACGCTCAGGTCCTCGTTGTTCCAGTTCTCGCCGAAGAGAACATCATCATTGAAATGGGCAAACTGCGGGGCGAAATCCCCGAGTTGCTCGCGACCGGCTGTCTGGGTGATCTTTTTCATAACGGTGGGGGGTGTAGATTGCTCCTGTGCGAAGGTGAAAGACGACAGAAATGGCAGCAATGAAAGCATAGCGCCTGCAAAAATCGTTCTCTTCATGGTACCGTTATGATACAGCCTCAAGTTACTTGATGTCAAGACCAGGGCAAACGCATTAGAAAATTGGATTCATTTTAAGAAAGGAGACAGGACGTTCATTTATGCTCTAATTCGTTGC
>CANRLM010000108.1 GCA_947631435.1 uncultured Akkermansia sp. | reverse complement strand
AATAATTTAAATAAGCTATTGATACTGAATTCTATACATCTAATTCTGCCCCTGGGTTTTCAAATGCGTTTGCCCTGCGCATGGCAGATTTCGTCTTGACAAGCTACCGGTGTGGTGCTACCCTGCGCGCTATGGCAAAAGTACCAGTGATCCAGCTTCGCAAGGGACATGCAGTGAATTACAACGGCGACATCTGCATCGTACGTGAAAGTCTGCTCAAAACCCCACCCCGTATGGCTTCTTATGTGCAGATGACCATCCGCAGCATCGCTTCCAAGAAAGACTACAACCTACGCCTCACCTCCAACGACTTTCTGGAAGGAGTTATGCTGACGCGCCAGGAGATGGAGTTCTCCTACGTGGACGGCATGGGATACCATTTCCTTAACACGGAAACCTACGAAGATGTTTGTGTGAGTGAGGATATCGTAGAACCTGTGAAGGATTATTTGATTGAGGGAAATAACTACGTCCTACTTTTCACGGATGAAACGGCGTGTTCCATTGAGCTGCCGGCTGCCATCACCATGGAGGTAGCTGAAGCTCCGGAGGGAGTGAAAGGTAACTCGGCTAACAACGTCTACAAGAGTGCTACCATGACAACAGGGCTTGTAGTTCAAGTTCCTCTCTTTATCAACGCAGGTCAAAAGATATCGGTAAAGACGGAAGATGGCACATATCTTGGGCGTGTCAACAGCTGATAGGTGACATTCTTTGCGGTTCTTGGAGGCTCAGCTGCACGAGCCTCACTGGGTCCCGGTTTATACAGTCTCGGATCTTCTGTCTATGCGCCTCTCTGTATTGGCCAGCAGTAGTAGCGGCAATGCTTCCGTCGTTTCTGTTGGCTGCACCCATGTGCTAGTAGACGCTGGTATCAGCGCACGTCGCATCTGTTCCTGCCTCGAACAGTGCGATCTCACGCTGAACGATATTAGCGGCGTACTCATTACCCACGAGCATATGGATCATGTTCGCGGTTTGCGTACGATGGCGAAGAAATTTGAAGGGAATCTTCGAATATACTGCTCCCGCTACCTGAGGGGAGATATCAGTGAGCAAGCACCAACAGCTTCCCTTTCTTACATCGAACCAGGCAGCGTGTTCAGCATCGGTGAGTTGAATATCACTCCTTTCGCTGTCAATCACGATGCCTGCGATCCAATGGGGTTCGTCTTTGAGGGTGGCGACGTGCGACTAGGCTACATCACCGATACTGGTTCGACAACGAACCGAATGATCTTTGCGTTGCGTGAACTGAACGCCCTGTTTGTGGAGTCAAACTATGACGAAACCATGCTGGCGGAGTCCGGCAGACCTTCCTGTCTAATTGACCGCATCAGAGGGTCTTTCGGACACCTTTCCAACACCCAGGCAGGGGAACTCGTGCAAGCTGTGGCGCACGAGAATCTGCGCCATATTTTCCTGGCCCACATGAGCCCAGAATGCAACACACCAAACAAGGCGTCGACATCCATGCAGGACGTCATTGACAGCCTCCCGGGAAACTGTCGCCCCAAATTGCACCTCACACACCGCAACGCGATGCTCTCGTGGGTCGAGCTGTAAAGGAGTACGGAGCCACGCTGAAAAACGCACGGGGCTCGCTCAACGTTGCCTTTTCCTCGGTGTCTTCTTCACCGCCTTCTCTTTTCTTTCCGGCGCAAGAGAACGCTCGACACGTTTCCATGACCAATCCCAGCGACGCAGATTACTGCAGCAGACTGCCAGTAAATCCACACATGCCTGGATATCCTTTTTGCTTGCCATTTCAATGCTCTGGTGCACATTGCGCACCGGGATGGAAATAGCACCCGTCACCGAACCGCCGGCTGTGAATTTCTGCAATGCCCCCGCATCTGTGCCTCCGGCGGCAAGGAGCTCAGCTTGCCATGGTATCCCCTTCTCCTCTGCAAGAGCACGCATGTATTGCACCATGCGTGTATCGGTGATTAATGTGCCGTCGTAAACCTTCAATCCAGCGCCACCCCCCAGTACTGTACACCGCTCGTGCGGCGAAGCTCCTGGTGTATCATATGCAATCGTTGTATCCAGCGCAAACGCGAAATCTGGTTGCAAACGAATCGTGGCAGCCTGTGCCCCACGCAAGCCTACCTCCTCCTGCACAGAGAACACGGCGTAGAGATCAAAATCCGGCTTTAACTTTGCAAAACGCAGCGCTCGCACAGCTTCAATCAACACGTAACAACCTCCACGGTTATCGATACTCTTCACGTTGAGACAATCTCCCATCTCCATCATATCCCCGACGCGCGTAATGGCATCTCCCACGGAAACATACTTCTCCACTTCTTTCTTGCTCATGCCAACATCCACCACGTAATCCGTCAACACCGGCATTTTGGTCCGTTCTTCCGGCGTCATCACATGAATTGGTTTCACCCCCATGCAACCTGGAAGATCCTTGCGACCGTGTACAATCACGCGTTGTGCCGTGAGTGTTTTTGGATCGAATCCTCCCAGTGGGAGAATGCGTATGAAACCTTGGTCATCTATGTGGCGCACGATGAAACCAATCTCATCCATGTGCGCCGAACACATGATCTTTTTCTCTGAACTCGTCCCACGCACAAGACACGTCACATTCCCAATGTTATCCACGCTTACCTCATCCGCAAGCGGAATCATTTCCCTAATGATAAGCTCACGGATTGCGTATTCAAAACCCGAGGCGCCCGAAGCCTCACACAAATTTTTAAAGAGGGAAGTATTCATTGCACCACGAGCATACGCTCACAATTTCCACACGTCAAGTCACAGCTTCCTCGCAAAAAATTCACTTTCTTTCGCAGAGACGCAAATTTTTCTTGAAGGAATGAATTCTTTGTGATACTAGCATGAGGAGCTGGAAGTGATGTCCGTATCTGCCTCAGCGATGATGCAAGAGTAGGGTACACCTCATTCAGCGTTGCATTCACTGCAATCAAACTAAACAAAACATAATCGCCATGGCGACAAAGAAGTCAACGACACCTGCGAAGAAAGCTGCTCCTGCGAAGAAGGCTGCTCCTGCGAAGAAGGCTGCTCCTGCGAAGAAGGCTGCTCCTGCGAAGAAGGCTGC
>CANRLM010000107.1 GCA_947631435.1 uncultured Akkermansia sp. | reverse complement strand
GCAAAGGCGAGGATGAGCGCCACCAGCACGATCGCCGCAAGCTTGTCTTCACTCTCCATCGCTCCCTCCTTTCTCTTGCATCGCGTCCACAAACTTCTGCAAGATCTCCAGGTGAGCCTCCCCCTCCCTCTTGATCCACTCAATTTCGCCCAACTTCTTGCCCAAGGAGAAGAAGTAGAAAAAGCAGTCGAAGAGGCAATATACCAAAAAGAAGAGCCCTCCCCAGGCGACCACCCACTCCCACTGAGCCTCCTCCCACTCCGTCAGCTCGCGCATCCACGCGCCGCACAGCGCGGCCGACAGCACCGGCAGCAGCGCCGAGGCCCCAAGCTTCAAAAGTCCCAGCAGCTCACTCATCGATGCCTCCTTCCCAGTCTTTTTTTGCCTCTTCAGCTTCTTTCGGATCTATTCCTGTGAGAACAAAATCCTTGGTGAAGAAAAAAGAACGCGATAAAAAAGGACCAAAGCCGACGCACACTGGGCTTAAATATCCCTTTTTCTTTTTGAAAAGAAGACGAAGAGGTACGCCGGAGAGGTCTTGAATTAAGTTATTGTCTTTGTATTCCGAAGGAGTATTAAAGAGACAGTAAAACTTTTTTAGAATAAAACCTATATTGTCAATAAGCTGGTAACAGTCAAAAAGAGACACAAGTTCTTCCTCTTCCGTTTTGCAGGTTACGTCCAAATAAACGCAACAAAAATGCGCATGATAACAAATTGAGGCTTTTTGAATAAGAGCATTTTCTATTTCTAAATTGAGCTCTTTGATCTCGGCGAGCGTAAACTCTTTTGGTTGGTACAATTCTTTCATCTCTCTCCTCCTTTCCGGGTGTATTTGTCCAGCGGTTCGCCGGGGGTGGGGAGGTAATCCTCGCCGCCCTCGCCGAGTAACTCTTCAAAGGTTAATTCAATTTTCATAGGTTTGTTTTTTGGGTTTGGGGTTTTACTTGCCCACCCGCTCTCGGAGGATTAACTCGTCCCTTTTGGGGAGTTGCATCAGAAGTCTGATAACTTCCCCGCTTTCGCGGTCGCCGGACAGAACAAGGCTCACGTGCCCATGGCTGCGCTTAATTTTTCGAGCAGCTCCGGCAATCGTGTAACCCTTGTCGTAGAGCCATTTTTTCGAGATTTTGCATTGTGTTTTCATGCCTTTTGTAGTATTATGTTCGCGTGAAGAATCATCCGAACAGAAACAAAAATAAGTCGAACGCCTTATTAAGTCAAGAAGAAAATAAGATATTCGACGTATTTTTTCTTCGCATGGAAAAAATACGTAAGCAAAAAAACTTATTCTCCGCAGATATCGCAAGAGAGTTAGGCATTGTTCCTCAAGCGTTCCAGAAATACAGAGAAGGAAGAATCCCTAGCTCAGCCTACCTCCTAAAAATTTCTCACATTCTCGGCGTCTCCATGAATTGGCTGCTCGGCGACGGAGACATAAACCACCCGGTTTATCTCTCCGAAGAATCATCCCCAGCCACATCCAATATCTCAAAAGAAGACCTGGCCGCTATAAAAAAAGCGCTCAAACACGTTAGCGACGCAAACGCGCTCCTCTCCAAAATCATTTCGAAATAACCGTTCGCGAACAGATATGAAAGACCCTAAACAAGAGATTGGAAAAAGCTGAGAGATCAGAACATCAAACCCTTCTTGGTACCCCTCTCCCTGTTGGAAAACTTGATTGTATTGGGCAAGTTGACCTCTCTCACGAAAGAGCAGAAAAAAATCCTTTGCAACAAGATCCTCGTTATTCTTGACTCTTTTCGTGATTCTTCGGGAGTTGGAGGCAGGAGAGGATGAGGAGGGCGGCGCTGGGGCGGGGTTAGCCTTGGAGGCATTGGCGGCGGAAGGCTTCCCACTCGGCGTCTTGTGCGGCGGGGGAGAGATTTTGAGCGAGGCGGGCGTATTGCTGCACCTCGGAGGAGTAGAGGAGGAATTTTTTGCCGCCGATGATGGGTCGGAAGGCGTGCAGGTCCCCGCGTTTCACGAGGGTGCGGATGGTCCAGGGGGAGACGTGGAGGAGGTCTGCGGCTTCCTGAGTGGAGATGAAGAGGGCAGAGGCTGCGCTGGGCGCATAGGCAGGGGCAGGAAAGAGGGGCATGCCAATTTTATAGCATGCTTTTGCGTTTAGTCAAGGGGAGCGAGAGAATTACGAATTACGAGTTACGAATTACGATTTGGGAAGAATGCGCGGTTTTTTTGTGTTGACTCGTGGGAGGAGAGATGGTAGTTTGAAGGTCCGATCAGCACCCGCGTGCGACACCCCCGATCAGTTGCCGTGTGTAGTTTGAGGCGGGACGCCTGTGACACCTGACCGTAGAGCCCTGGTTCATGACCGGGGTTTTTTCTTTTTGTCTTTCCCGGACTCAGGTTCGTACCATGTTTGTCCTACCATTTTACCCGGAGCTTTTGGCGGGAGAGGTTCACCCTCTTTGCGACTCGGGAATTCTCTTTCGGGCGTCAGGATAACACGTCTTCCTTTTTTTCCAAGGTAATCGATGTTGTTATCATTCCTTTTTTGCTTTTCTCCGTGCAGCACGGTTTCCGCTAGATCTTGAGCCGAGATTTTGATAGTGTGCGCGGAGCGTTCGGCATGATCTGTGCCTCCCTCATCAATTTTTCCACGGCGCAGCACGAACTCTGAGCCCTTGCGCACTTCGTAGCCTGTGTCCACGTTTTTACCCTCTTTCGCTTTTTGGAAGGCTTTGGTGAGTTTTTGTTTTTTCACGCGGTCGGAGTCTTCCGGTTGGATGACGTTCGGGGTGTTCTTTTTGCCTGTTCGGTTGCCTTTGGTGGCGCGGGAGCCTTTGTGGGTTTTTCTCAGATTTGGGTTATGTTCGGGGTTTGAACACCCTGAAGGACCGTATTTGCTTAAGCATTTTCCATTTTCGATTGCCTCCTCTTCTTCCTCGTCGGGTTGCTCTTCTTCTGAAGGGGATATGGCATCGGCGAGGGCGGTGTAGATGGTGTCGGCGTCCTGGGCGAGTTGGTCTGGAGCAAGGCCTTTGCTGAGGGATTGCAGGGCGGCGAGCTCGGGCTCCGTGAGGGGAGGCTCAACGGAGCTATTTACGATGTACGATTTACGATTTACGATTTGGGAGTTCGGCTCGCTGTCGCTCGCGGCGGAGTTGGAGACGGGAG
>CANRLM010000106.1 GCA_947631435.1 uncultured Akkermansia sp. | reverse complement strand
CCTCCCATATCCAGCGTACCGCCATTGAGCGTCACGCCTCCCACCCCCAGCGCATTGGCATTCCCCGTCACCAGCGTACCTGCCTCCACCACCGTTCCTCCCGTGTAAGCATTCGCCGTGTTGATCGTCAGCTTGCCGGCTCCTTTCTTGGTGAGGCTGGTCTTGTTGGAATCAATATTGACATCCGAAATACCAATACTTCCTCTCAGCACAACTTCCTCGCTCGCCGCATTGTTCACCTCAAGTTCATCCGGTCTCACGCTGTTCTCTCCAGCGTTTCCTACTAACTCGATATTTGCATTGCCTGTGATGACGACCTTGTCGCCTGAGTAAAAATTCATATCACTCACACCCGACGGGACGTTCCACGTCGTAGGATTTTTCCCTCCTAATCCCTCACCCCACTTCCCGTTTCCTCCAGCCCACGTCAGCGTTGTTGAAGGACGACGAGCCGGCGCCACAGGTTCATTCATATTATTGAAATAGAGCGTAAAAATACTGTTTTCTTCCGCTACAAGGTAAACATCTCCTTTCCCCTCGCCTATACCAACTACCTTAGAACTCGCCATACCGGAAATGGTTGGCAGCTCGCCTTCTCCCACATATTGCGCAGTTCCAAATTTATCTCCGTGCACAAGATCATCGGCTACGTCTTGGGCTCCTACCGCAAATGTAAACCCTCCGTCGTACACCCACCGCCCGAGCGAACCATCATACGTCAGCAGTTTGTACTTACCTTTCTTCAGGGTACTTTTGTCAAACTGAATATCGAACACTTGGTTTTCCGTATCAAATTGGCTGAAGGTTGAATCGCCCTTCGGTTCAAATTCGAGCTTGAGAATCGGGTCCGTAGCATTGGCATTGGTCACATTAAACGTCCACGTACCTTCGATGGCCACGAGTTGATTGCTCTTGATGATATTATTCGTGCCTTCAAATCGAGCGGTCGGTATCCATGCCGCACCGTATACTGATATATCATATGGCGCCAACATATCATTTAACTCCAATACAGAACCATTCTTCATGGAAACACATGCCTCCGGTTTACTGACGAGAAGCACCATCCCAGGCCAATCAAACTCCGTATTTGTACGCAGCGTTGCGTGATCCAGCTCTAAAGTGCCTGCAACGACTTTTGCCTTAAAGCCAGCGCTAGCACCTGTCTCCAGCGTGGTATCCTCCAGGCGAAGCGTACCCCGATATACTGTAAGACCGCCTGGTAGCAATATTGTTTTTGATTTCTCCAGATCTTCCTGAGTGTAATTGGGATTCAGAGCACGTAAATCATCCTCCGCGTACTTCCCCGAGAATACCACTGTCCCCGTATAGCTGGTATCCAGGTCTATTCTATCTTCGAGGTCGGAGTTATTTGAGTTATAGCCATTGATGTGTAGTTCCTCCACCGTAATACCATCGTAACAAGTAAACGTATCTCCCGCGCCCGCCTTGACCATCATCTTGAGATCTAGTCCAAAAATCGCGTTGAGCCGGTACGTTTTCTTGTCCGTTATGTAATTCCCTCGTATTTCGACAGATTGATTGTTTTTAAACTCAAGCCAGTTTGTATTCAAGGCAAAAATAGCCCCTCCAAGCGCACCTTCCAGATGTACTCCATCGACGAGGTCGATTACCTTATCTGCCTGCGCATAATTGCCTTGGATGAGCACATTTTCACAGTCATTAAACATAACACCATAAAGGCTACTATCAGAATAAATGGCGCCTCCACACGCTGTCTTTCCTCCTATCGCAGCGTTACCGACAAAACTCACATTTCCCGCATTCAGTGCCATACTATCACTCAAAAAGATTGCTCCGCCATGCAGTTCTTCACCGTCCCCTCTCGTCGTGTTATTTGACACATCAAATTTTTCTGCTCCCTTTATTTCGGCCCTATAACTCTCAAACGAACGACCATCCAACGCGATCATACCTTCTGCATAGTTGTCGAAACCAGAATAGCTGTAACTGTTGTGATTGTTGTTCTTAAACACAAAATTATCTACATTCTCCAGTTCCAAACGATAACCACCTATGTTACTAGAAATTTCAACATTGTTAAAATTCTTGATGACCATATCCCCCGAGCGTCCCATGATTGTCTCGTCGTCTGTTTCCGTACTTCCTGCGCGGTTGTTAGCGATGAGAAGCGAAGATTGCTCCGATCCTGTTCCCGTGATAGTTACATCCCCGAAAAGGCCGAAAGGTTCTCCGCCGTATACACTAGTTCGTGCCTCGTAGTCGCGGTAATTGTCCCTCACCTCCATCTGTTCCACGCCGCTGATCGAACCGGACAAAAGATTTCCCACTCCCTTCGCTGCTCGCAATTCATTTCCCGAGATATTCACAGCGCGAACATTCGTGAACGCCACCTCTTCTACCCCCACCTCCACCTTCTCGCTGGTATTGTTGATCTTGTTATTCTGCAATGAGAACTGAGCAAAACCATCCAATGTAAGTGTTCCTGTCAAAATAGCATAAACACCGGCTCCCCCCTCATTTCCGTCCATCTTGAAGTAGACGTAACTACCTGATGCCGAGGCAGTCATCCCGCCGCGTGACAAAAGTGCATAGTTCCCGCCGATATAGGAACCTTTGTTATAACTGATGGATACTCCTTTTGAGATTCCCTCAAAAGTAACGGGGTTATTAATATTCCCGATGAGATTCGAGTAGGTTGGAGAGTTATTGTGCTCGATGGCTACAATCCCTACGTTCTTAAAATGTGGCATAAGGCCACCATTGAAAGATTGCATACTGGTGACACCACCGAAAAGTTTACCTGTATTGTTCGTTATTTGAACCTCACCTATATTCTCAAACAACATCCCATTTGTTTGCTCGGAGGTGCCAAAATTATTGTAATATGACGTCAATATACCGGGCGCCTCATAGCTTTTTTCTTTCTCAGTCTCCGTAATTCCGGTAAAAACAACCTTCGCATAACCTTCAAAAGAGATTGTTGGCGAGCAGGGGGCACCTATAGGGTATGCTTGGTTATGATACCATCCATAAAAAACGTACCCGGAAATATCAGTAAACGTGATTGTATCATTCCCCTCGCCCTGATAATTGAAGGTCTTCCAAGCATAGTCAGACGTAAAATCTTCATCTGTTCCAGGTCGATAAAGAAAAGATTGAGACTGGGTGATTGTCAAGTCCTCAGCACTGCTAGGCTGAGGCAGTAAACCGACGGCGCAGACAGCGAGCAGAGCGAAACGAAGGGGGATGGGGAGATGAAGTTTCATAGTGGTTAGATAATAAAACAGTGTGTTAGGCTTAAAATACCGAACG
>CANRLM010000105.1 GCA_947631435.1 uncultured Akkermansia sp. | reverse complement strand
AAGTTCAAGCGGTATATGGAGTCCTCAAAGGAGCATGAGAGCTCATTAAAGCAAGAATAGATTTTGACACGCCCTGCCAGGGCGTGAGTGAAGCGTACTGCGTGTACGCAGAAATGATGCCTCGGATTCCTTTTCGAGTTTCAGTTTTTGTGGGAAAAGAGATACGCCTTATGCCTATGTCGATAGCGGCAGTGATGGAATTCCCGATCATCTGCGTGATGTAGATGCGAGCCTCTCCCCGGCAATACTTTTTGTCAGAACAAACGCAATTCATTTACCATTTACGATTTGGGAAATTCCCGCGTTTGCGCGCGAACTTGGCGAAGTTTGCCGTCTTGCTGGCCTTATTTCCTTCATCTATAGGAAATGCATGGGGAATAGGTTGAATGAGCCCGGAGAAAATTTTATTGGGACACGTGCGCGATTTACGATGTAACTCGTCATGCCCTCTTGAGAAACGCGTAATGCCTCTTTAGGAAATCCGGTGTGTAACGGTCTATGAAAAGAGCCTGCTGAATGCGGCAGAGTGTCTGTTCATTCAATTGCCCGTCCGACACCAGATTTCCCTCTCTGATGAGTTCTGCTAATTGTTCGTAAGAGTACTCTTGTGCCTTAGCAAAAAGAATATAGGAATCATGCGTGATCCCAGGATGTTCCCCGGGATGAAGTACGCAGGTCGCTTTCTGATTGGGGCGCAGCGACGTCCAATTAGCCAGCAGCATCTTTCCTTCCTGGGCAATGGCAACGACAACCCACCGATGGCCCATCACTCCTGTGTTGCGAAATACGCACCCCGGCCGCACTCTCTGTCCTTCGCTCATTATTTGGACATAGCGTTCAGCTCTGCCGCGAAGGCTTCCGCTTCTTTCGCTGAGCACCCCGGAATATCGGAAAGAGAAATAGGAACGCTACTTCCATCGGGATCCTTCCACTCCCGGCACTCTTTGTGAAGAAGCTTCATCAGCTGAACTCCATCTAAAGTGCGATATTGCTCGTATACCCTGCCTGCAAGTTCCCGAATCCAGTCAGATAGATAATCTTCCAATTTCCGCGATGTCACGCATACAGCATTTTCTCGCACGCGTATCCCGTCTTCTTCCCATTTACCGTTGTTCAAGTCATCCAGAAATTCTGATATGACAGGTCCATACGGCATGGAGCAGTACTTCCCGCCGATAACGGGGTAACCCTCCTCAATGAGAGCCGTCCGATCGACGAGATACATGAGCTTCACAAGTTTCAGTTTATCGATAGAACCGCCGGCGTGGTGCGCCAACTCCTCAACCAGCGCTCCTGCTACCTGTGCGTTGTATGGAAAATAGGTCATATATTAGAATGAGATATCCCCTCCGCCTACACGAGAGTACCACGCGCTCTCTTCCTCCGTCAATACCTTTTGTCGGGATAAACGCATTTTGTGGATTACAAAATTCAATGCAACAGGGCGATAGCACAGAGGAGAAGGTCTGATGACCCACCCCCACAGCTCAGAAAGCAGGTTGCCACTAATCAACCGTTAATTCTCTTTTTCTTAAACCTCTCCGAATGTTCATCCTCCCTCAACACGACCACCTTGGCGGGGATCTTGTAGCGGGCGAGCCGGGTCTTGCAGAAGTCGACCACTCTTCGCTTCGCCTCCATGGCTGTCAGCGGCTCGTTGAAAAGCATTTTCGCCGCCACCATCTGCCCCGTGATGGGGTTTTTCTCCGCATACACGGTGCAATCCAGCACGCCCGGCATTTGGTAAAGGACAGATTCCACCTCGGAGGGCAGTACCTTTTCTCCTCCTACGTTAATCATCTCCTTGTTGCGGCCGATGATGCGGATGTAGCCGTCCTCCCCCATCTCCACGAGATCCCCCGTCCTGAACCACCCATCGTCGGTGAAGCGCTCCATAGAGGCATTCAAATACCCCATGATTTGCGTCTTGCTGCGTAACCAAAGCTCCCCGTCCACCACCTTGTACTCCGTGCCGGGGTCATCGATCTTGATGAAGTTGCTGGTCGAGGATTTGCTCGTGGTCTGCGTGATACCCGTCTCGCTCGTACCGAATGTCTGCAGGAATTTCACGCGTGGAAAACCCTCCTTCAGCTTCACCAGCAGGCTGTCCGGCATCGGCTCTGTGCCGTACGTAATCATCCGCAGTGAGCTGAGGTCGTACCTCTCGGTTACCCCGCTGATGAGCATGAGGTTGAGAAAGGTCGGGGAAGCGGGCAGGACGTTGACCCTGTGCCGTTCGATGAGCTGTGCCACGTGCTCCGGGTTCCGGTCCGCCGGAAACACCATGGTCACTCCCATCGCCAGGCAGTTGAGCAGCGTGTTGAGGCCGCCGATGTGGTCGAACATGAGGAAGATCAGGAACACCAGTTTCTTCCCTCGCTTCCCCTTGTAGGATTCCACCAGATGGTCCAGGTCGTGGATCATCGCCTTGGGCGCCCCCGTCGACCCGCTGCTGAAGAGGATCAGCCCGGAATGCCCGCGTTCTTTCAGCTGCTCCACGAGTTCAAACCGCTCAGTAGATGGGGTCAAGCTCTGCACCTTAAGTTCCCCGTCCACAATATCAATCCTCACCTCGCAACGCGCCGTCTGCAGGCGACTTTCGATTTCCTCCTCCACGCGGGTGGTGATGGGTACGATGATTGCCTTGAGTTCGTGGAGCGCGAAGAACAGGGAGATGGCCTCAAAGGTGTAGTCGGATACCAGCGCCACCACGGTTCCGGGCACGACCTGCTCCTTCAGGCGCTGTGCGTACGTGCTTACCCGCTCGCACAACTGCGCATAGCTGTACTCACCGCTGGGGAAGATCAATGCCGTCTGCGCGGCGCTCTCCCCTGTTTTTTCGATCAGGTTCGTCATATCAGTTGATGCCTCCCAGATAGATAATTTGCCCCGTGATGAAGTCGCTCTCCGGGCGCAGGTAAAAGTCGATAACGTTCTTCACATCCTCGTACTTCCCGAAGCGTTTGATGCTTTGGCGGTCGATGAGCGCCTGGATCTTTTCCGCCGGGACGTTTTTGATGAGGTCTGTGTCAATGGGCGTGGGGCCCACGGCGTTGACGGTTACTCCTGTTTGCCCGATTTCACCTGCCAGCACGCGGGTAAGCTGCTCGATAGCCGCCTTGGAGGCGGAATACACGAGCTCGCCCTGCAGGTTGAGCGGCACGGCCACGGTGGAGTAGTTGACGATACGCCCCTGCTTACGGCGCATCATGTACTTCGCCACTTCACGGCTCATGAGGAAAGTTCCCATAAAGTTCGTCCTCATCACTTTCTGCGCCGTGGAGCCGGGAGTCAGGAGTACGTGGTTCATTGAGGCGATTCCGGCGTTGTTGATGAGCACGTCGATGCGCTTTTGCTCCTTGTGGACCTCGCGCACCCACGCGACGACGGCCTCCTCATCCGCCACATTGAGGCAGGTGTGGTGGTAATTGGGGTGGGAAATGTCACAGGCGCGTCGGCTGCAGCCATACACAATATCTCCCTCCTCAAGGTAGCATTGCGTCAGGTAATTCCCTATACCCTTACGCGTGCCGGTGATGATGATGACCCTGTCCATATCAGTCGGTGA
>CANRLM010000104.1 GCA_947631435.1 uncultured Akkermansia sp. | reverse complement strand
TCCTGTCAGGTTTACAATCGGATCCAGTGTAACGTTTAATACATCCCCAACGGTTAATGTTAACTCGGACACCGAATTTGAGGTGGCAGCAGGGAAGACTTTGACATGGAGTAGTGGTACAATTAACTTGAACAATGCAAAAACTCTTACCATCAAGAAGGATGGGCAGGGGGAGGGAGAGGTTGAAGTGATCTGCGGGAGAATAACGTCATCTACCGCCTCCACTCTGGTTCTTGAGGAAGAGACAAAGTTGAGTTTGCTTACGGGTGCTGTTGAGAATGTCGTTGCGCAGCTAGAGGGGAGAGGGACGCTGAGTTCGGCCGGTAATCTGCAAGTGACAGGAAGTGGGGCAAATCCGTTTAGCGGAAGAATTGAGGCTCAGGCAAATCTTACACTGGGAGGGGAGTTGAGAGGGGCCGAGATTTTCATGAACGAGCAGGAAGTGCAGAACTCCATCGCTTTATCGGGGACGTTAAACCGAGTCATGGTTGATATGGGAGGGGGAGGAAATATCCGGGTGGCGACGGCACAGGAGGCGGAGCTATTCGGGTGTCGGATTATGGGCGGCGATGAGGGTACCACAATAGAGGTTGTCTCAAGGGCGACGCTTTCTCTTAAAGATGCCACGACAGCTGAGAATGTCACAATTGAAGTGGGAGGAGGGAGGCAGGAGGGAGAGAAAAAGCTCAGGGACAGCGCGAGGGGAAGACTTAATCTGAATGGGGAAACGTTGGATGAATCAGTTCGCGTCATGGTGAAGGAGGGGGGAGAGATTTATGGCATTGGTGGGGGGCAACTGGTTCTTGAGGACGGCAGTGTGCTGCGTGTTGATGAGAGAAACCTGTATGGGATTGCAGAGGAGGAGGGGCCACGAGCCGTTTTGCAGTATTCACAAGGAGTGGCGGAGAGGAAGGAGTTACGGATGAGGAGCAATGAAGGCAATCTGCTCATCAAGTTGGATGAGGATATAGAGGGCCAGACTGAGGGGGAAGATTTTCATTTCAGCATATGGTTAGCCAATGATAAGGTGAACGTCGAGTCGAAGCCTGATGGGAGCAACATTTTCAGGATAAGCACGCAGGGAGGAGGGGGCTATCTCTACTTCGCGGAGACGGAATTCAGGGATGGCAATACGCTGTTGCACTTGCACGGAAGCAGGGAGGAGGTGTGGAATGCATCTGTGCAGGGGGACATAGAACTTTTTGAGTGGCAGCATCCGGAGTGGAACCCCGAAGAAGCGGAGGAGGGGGGCAGCAGGGAGTGGAAGATGGTGAACGTGGATAAGGCGATGAAGGTGAATCTGGGTGAAGGGGGGGAAGATCGTCTCAAGATCAATCTACTCAAAGGGACGGAGGATCTCACGATTCGGTCTACCAGGAAGGATCCGGCGACGATAGTTTTGTACAATGGTGATGTAGACCGTGAGCGCAAGTATGCGATGGATTACGACACGGAGATGAGGGGAGATATCATCGTGGACATGACTCAGAGCCACGGAACTGTGAACTTTGAAAAGACGGGCGAGGCGACTTTCACCCTGTCCGGGAACATGGAAGCAGGGGAGAGTCAGTTAAAGGTTTCAGGGGGAAAGCTCTCCTTGGTAGGCAGAGAGAACAAGCTCCGGGAGATCGGGGAGTTTGCGGGCGGGGGCATACTGGAGCTGGAAGGGAAAATGACGTTGAGTGGCGACACGAGACTGATGGGGGAGGGAGAGCTGATAGGGGGAGGAGAGATTGAGATACAGGGAGGACAGACGTTGGGAGTGGCCGGAGATTTTGCAGGCGCCAAAAGCAACATCTCGCTCAATCTCAATGAAGCCTTCAGTTCTTTGGAATTGGAGGGCGGAACAGAGACGGCGCAGTTCGGGGGGATCAGGGATACAAAGGGAGGATCGTCAGTGGATTTCGGGAATGGGGGCAAGCTTGTGCTGGCGGGAGGTCGGGAGGAGAGCTACAAAGGGAAACTACAGGGAGAAGGGAGCATAACTGTACGAAGTGGAAGCAAGCAGACCATCATAGGGGATGGGGGAGAGCACATTGCTCTGGTATCAGGGGGGGATGGTGAGCTGCACTTGCAGGGAGAAAATGCTCGCTATGAGAGATTGTCAGTAGAGAAGGAGAAGAACGAGGCAGGGCATGATATATACGGGAAGCTCTACGTTGAATGCCAGGAGGACGGTACTAACAGCCGGGTCGTCACAACAGAAAATATCACTCTGCAAGGGGGCACGACAACTTACCTGCAGATGAACATGAAACAAGGATTGGAAGGAGAGCTTCTGAGCACGGAGAGGGAACTTAGTGTGGCGAAGGGGGCGAAGCTGGGCATTCTTCTCACCGGGGATGGTAGTAATTTTATTCCGGAGAAGGACATAGAGCTTGTGTTGATGAGCGGGGAGTATTACGCAAACGATGATTATCATTACCGTGCGGGAGAGCAGATGGAGTTGGGGGATTTGCAGCTCGATCCACTGTTGGAGGTGTACTACCAGAACGTGAAGGTGGAGTTTCTTCGGGACAACTGTGAGGTGGTACTGAGGGGGGAACTGCGCACGGATAGTCCGCTGGAAACTGTGACGGGCACACAGAACTCGACGGCCGGATCAGACTTGCTCTGGAATACGAAGGATGAGGCTGAGCTGCGCGACACGTCCAGCGCTCTCAACAAGGTTTTCTGCGGGATCGTTGAACAGATGGGGAAGGATCCGGATGCGGCGAGTGGGGCGCTGGCGGCTCTGGCCGGCGGCAGCGCGGCGGTGCTGGGCAGTGCGCAGAGGGATGCCATGCGCGGGCAGATAGGGCGCATGCGCGACCGGGCTACGCAGCTCGGACTGGCGGACGGGTATTCCTACGACAACCTTCCCTACTGGCATGCATGGGTGGAGGGAGTTGGGTCGTATAGTAAGCTGAGTGAAGACGGGGATGAGAGCGGCTACACGCTTTCCTCGTGGGGAGGGACGTTAGGAGTGGATGCAGACCTGACCGAGAAGACCGCTCTGGGCATGGCGGTGACAGCGCTGCGCGGCGACCTGAAGACGAATGGAGGCGGCACGGGGAGCGGGGACCTGGATTCGTACTACGTGAGCGCGATGCTACGAGTACAGGGACGACGCGCTGCTCACACGGTGGTGGCGAGTATTGGGGCGGACGATGCGGAGCTGGAACGCCGGGTGAGTTACGGAACCGGGAGTTACAGCGCCAAGGGCAGCACGAGCGGGGAGAGCGTTGGAGCGCTCTACGAATTCACCTATGATTTGCCGGGGAATGCGGAAGGGAGCGCGCTGCTCCAGCCTCTTTTCACCGCGTCAGTGATGCATGGGAGCATGAAAGCGTATGATGAAACCAGTTCGGATGGTCTGCCGCTGCATGTGGATAAACAGGATTGGACAACGGCGACGCTGGGCGTGGGAGTACGCTGGATGTGCACACTGGGAGAGGAGGTGCTCAACCGCAGTGTGATCTTTGAGGCGCGTGGAGCGGTGCAGCAGGATATAGGCGACACGCAGGGGAAGGTACGAGCGGGGTTGCTGAGAGCCCCGGACTTTACCCGGGAGGTGAAATCGGCCGAGGTGGGTAGTACGTCGGTGCAGTTAGGGGTTGGATTGAGGGCGCCGATGAGTGATCGCACACAGCTGCTCTTTAACGCCGGTTCCGAACTGCGCAGCGGCATGAC
>CANRLM010000103.1 GCA_947631435.1 uncultured Akkermansia sp. | reverse complement strand
CATTTTGGGATACGCGTCCAACATTGCTTTTGACAGACATGTTATTCCCACGTGTTTCCAGTAGCAAAAATCAATTCGTTTGCTAGGATAGGGAACAGGTGTCCTTGACATGTACAAGGCACGTTGATTTTTATCGAAAATAACTTTGATATTGGAAGGGTCATTAACTTCTGCCGGATTGTGCATCGGAGCAATCGTGTTGATTGCAATTTTTTCATCAGGGCGATCGGTACAAGTTGGAAGAGCACGCTCTATGTGTTCGGGGTTGATCAAGGGCTCATCCCCGTTAATGACGATGTAAAAATCTGCATCAACTTCCTTGGAAAGTTCGCAAACGCGTGAAAAAGCTGCAGGGTGATGCGGAGAAGTCATTATAACATCCAACCCAAACTGCTGACAAACCGTCCGAATTCTTTCGTCGTCTGTAGCTACATAGACCCTCTCTATAGCCTGAACCTTTTTTACTTGCTGACATGTCCACCATATCATAGGTTTCCCACAAATATCCGCTAATGGTTTCCCCGGGAATCTGCTCGATTGGTACCTTGCTGGTATAACCCCGACAACTCTGTTGTTGTCTCTTCTGCATGTAGTATACTCTTTCCCCATATTTCTTTTGGTCGCGTTCCGTAGTGAATAACTAAAACATTTATTTAAGCATCTGTGTATTAAAAAATTTTGTTTTTATTTACATGATGTTTTTTTCATGAATAATCTGATGTTCTTCTACTTCTATTTCAGGATGATCTTTTAGGAAGGAACGAGTATAGCATTCCCTAAATATTCCTCTTAATCCAACTGGATTCACTGATATAATCCGAACATCGGGATAAACAACCCTTGCAAAACGTTTAAAACTTTGATAATTATTAATTTTTGCAGAATGATCCGTTACCTTCGGTCGATCAGAATGATAGGCAAGCTGCTCGTTCGAACAATCATTGCCTACGAGGTAAATACGCTTCGGATGCGTGTATAAAAGAAACTGAAGAGCACTCAACGCAGCACCGCCAAAATCACCAAAAGCTTCTACCTCAAGATCCGTTGCCCATTTTGAACGAACCACGTCTTCAAGTAAAAACACATTTGCTTTGGCTCTATATACATTCATAGGGGTAATTTTTTCCGTCGTGTACTCATATCTATTGATTTTTTTTAGTCGCCTAGGTGGCAGTAAGCCATAAAATTTTTCACAATTCTTTCCCTCATAATTATCTATCATCTCATTAAGATTCTTATCGTGGATAAAGATATCCTCTATAAATAAGTAATTTAAATCACTCACTAGTGTAATTATGCCATTAACTCCACACTTCAACGCTTTACATTTGTTATTATCAAAATATCGGAAAGTAGGTCCTCCAGCATAAAGAACTATATTTTTCCCCACGTTGCAATTTTTATATCTTAAGAAATACTTATGGACAATAGGTACTTTTACTAGTACCTGCATATTGTAATAGATGTCATTTACTCTTCCTAGAAGCATATTGAGCTGGCTTTTTGTAACAGGGAGAGTTCTTTTGTATAAACGTATTCCGAATACATAAATACTTTTAGAATCATCTCTTATCGTCTGGCTTTTACAGAGCCCCATGAAAATTTTTCTCTTTAAAATATCCTCTGTTTTTTCTCTTTGGTAGATTAACATTCCCATAATTTTAATGGTCTTACACCCACCTTCCGTTTTTTTTGAGTATAGTTTCATTGTTTGAGTTAGCAGCTTAATTGAATAATTTGTCGAGTTGATCGAATATTACGTTTTCCCCGATCGACAGCTCAAATGTATTTTGAGAATTGTAGAAGGGATATTTTTTTAAAGAAAATATTTGAAAAAAAGAATCTGGGCTGACATCACCGAACACGTGAGAATACAATATGTATAAATCTCCTCGGTTAGGAATTGCCGCAAGCAACTCCGCAAAACCACACCGTAAAGCAATTATTTTTTTAGCCCGAGAAGCAATGTACATAGCTTCATCAACACCGAGATAAACACTTTTGCCATAAAGCGAACGCCCTTTTGCCGTATTTACAAAAATATCATAACCAAAGTTCCGAGCCTTAGTAATTATCTCCATCCATACTTTTCCCTCAATTTCCTGAGTCGCTTGTGCCTCTGGCGCGAGGAATATAAACCTGTCAATATTTAAATCTACCTCCTGGATCTTCTTCAGAGCTCTGTCTGCAACATCAGCGGGGACGACTTGCTGAACATAACTATACCGTGCAATGCCGCTCCATTTTTTATACACATCAATGGCATGGCTTTTCTCTCCACTATTCCACCTCCGAACGATATCCTTACTTTCCTCTATCGTACAGTGATGTACGTGAAAGACCTTTCTCTTATATCGTATATCCCTCCTCGTCAAACATGGAGCATATTCACTATGTTTCATTAAAATTCTATAAAAGGGGATATCACTGTACAAGGCAAACATCTGTTTATAAATTGCTCTATGGCTCACAAAACACGGACTTTTTACATTCCATTTTTTTGTGAGCTCTTCCATCATAAAGTTCAGTAATTGTGCTTCGCCTAAGCCGACTGTTCTCACAATCCAAACATGATCGTATGTATTGTTCTTAGGAAGGAAGGAAATAATTTGATCCAGAGTCTTGTGTTCGAATGATTTTGGAAATATTTCAAGATACGATTCCTTGACACCGTTTGCTTCTTTATGTCCATATTGAATAACGGTTATCCCTAAAAAGCTAATTTCACGTTCTCTGCGGTCGCGTGTATTGATTCTGATTTTCTTGAATGGCCACATAACAGATAAATTCTTAAAAGTGAGAAATGATTGAGGAGTGAATGACAATGCTATCCTGCTTCAGCACGTTATATTCATGGATTAATTCCTTGGTGACCCATGGGAAATGCTCAAAGCTGTACATGGGTTGGAGGTCACCGTGGAATTCGTTGTGGGAGTAGATGATGAATTGAGGGACTTGGAGGTCGCAGAGGACATCGCACAGACCACTGCGCAGGGCGATGATCGCCTTGGCGTGTGAGGCGAGGGCGTACGCTTCCGAAATGGAGAACAGTGGGGAGTTATAGAACACTTCGTAACCTCTGGCTCGCAGAGAAGTCTCAATCTCATCCCAGAAAGCGGCCGGCAGTGCCTCACAAGATCGGGCGGTGGGAGAGAAAAAAACGAAATTGTCCAGATTGAGTCGCAGGGCCTGTGCTTTAGCGAGAGCGCTGCGTTCGACCTCCGGGGGAATAACAGCGCGGGAGTACGAGAGAGACGTCACATCGACATGCATGTACTCTGCCCACGATTGCAGGAAGGGCTTCCCCCGGTTATTCATCGCGAGGAGTCGCGAACTCGTGAGGAGGGGTTCAACATCATTCCCGTCGATGCATTGGCGCTCCTTGAGTTCCGCCGCGTCGCCGCAGTAGAAAACCGGAATATGAGGAGCAAATAGGCGGAAGATGTCTGCATGCTGAAAACGGCTGCCGAAAACGAGTTCATCGGGCTTGTACCATAGGGCGTGGGTGCGCGCGTACGTGACCGCCTCGCCGGTGTTGTTGATGATCACCTTGATGCGTCGGTCGTGCACACCGTGCACATTGGCGGCAAAAGCCGCTGCAAAGCTGTCGTACCGCTGCGCGTATTTCTTCACTTTGTACTGAATGCCTAGGAAGTAGCGCTTCTCGCAGGACTCCATTTTCAGGACGCGAATAATAGGCAACCCAAACAGATGAACTTCTCTCTGCATAATTCACGCCTCCTCATCAATACTCCAATGAATGTCCCACGTCCTGTCGCGCTGTTGCCTCACCGCATACGCCATGCTCAAACCGCTCGGCTTGTCGTCGTTGATGAGGATACGCTCCCCCACGGGCGCCCCGCAGATGAGCCAATCGTAGCGGATTCCTTC
>CANRLM010000102.1 GCA_947631435.1 uncultured Akkermansia sp. | reverse complement strand
ATCGTTTACGCGTCCTGCTCGAATGCTCCCGCCTGTTTCACAAAAATCCCTCTTTCCACAAAAATTTGGGTTGACCCATTATTTTCAGGGAATATTGGATTTTTTATGTGACCGTGCTATGTGACCAAAAAATGTAACCATTCTTTACCACACATCTCACCCCTTTACTAAGATAAAAACGCGTCTGTCAGTTGTTTGCAACTTTTAGCAGACGGAGAAAGACAACATTTTTTAGCCCCGACAGGAATCGAACCTGTATTTGCCCTTTAGGAGAGGGCCGTTCTATCCATTGAACTACGAGGCCGGTAATAGACAAGGGGAATGGATGATTCTTAGTACAACGAACGGGAGAAAAAGGCAAGAAAAATCAGCCACCAAAAGCGCGAGTGATACGGGAGAGTTGGTCCCGGCTTAATAGCGGAGCCAGGGAGGGGCGAAGTCGAGCGGCGTATTCGGGTAGTTCGTATTCGTGCAATACGACGGTGGATTCCCCGGATACACGCCATACGGGTAATGCCTGTACGTTGTCCTGCACCTTTTGAGTATTGCGTGCAAGTCGGACAAATGCTTCTGTCACACTTTCGCGCAAAACAGGGTTCGAAGCTTGGGCTACAAGCCACGCTGCGCTCAAGCAAGACAAACGGCACGAGAGATTATCCAGTAAGAGAATCAGTCGATCATTCGGCAAATCGTTCAGTGGAGCAAGACACGGGAGCAAACGCAAATCCGCGAGGTTAAGGACGCCCGAAAAAAATGCGGAAGGGAGCGTTGGCCGGGCACAAAGCATACGTGCAATCTCCAGTGCTCCGATTCCGAAAGTTTTTTCCGCAGGGGCGTTAAGAACGGCAAGTTGCGCTGCATACTCGCAGATGAGAGGAGTGTTATCACCGAGAGCAAAAAGCAATAAGGCACGCCAGTCCTGACCGTGTCGAGAAGCAATGAATGAACCAAGTCGCGTGAGCGCATTGAGGCGCTGCGCGGGCGGCACAATTTGCACGAAATCTCCAAAAGCTTCCGGCGCGGTAAGGAGCAATTGTCCCTCACGGGCAGAGGATTCCTTCAGGCACAACGCGATAATGGCGACACACCATGCATCCGGCGAAAGGCTGCGGCGCTCACGGGGAGATTCCAGTCGGCAAAGCAGCTGTTTTACCTCCGGGAGCCCACTCGACCTGTCACACTCCAGTGCCATCAGCTGCGCGAAAATTCACCTAATCAATTGGATGCAGGAGCCGCACCATTTTGTGTTCGGACGGACTCCCATTGCGGCAGATCAATCGAATTCTGCACATTGTTTTTCTGTTCCTCCGGGTGCACCGCCTGTGGTGCATCCACTCCCAGAAGGAGAAGACGTTGACGCGCTGTGGACACAATGGGACTGGCGGGGCAATCCTGCATCAGTCGCTCGTAGTACGAGCGGGCAACGTCCTTTTTGTCTTCCTCATTTTCTATATCCCCCAGTGAGAGCAGGCTGAGAGCCAGGTAGGGGGATTGCCCTGCGCGGGAAACAGCCTGCCATTGCTCCATGGCCTCCCTATTCTGTCCGGCGTGCATGGCGTAACTCGCCAGGTAAACCTGTGCCCGCAGGCGGAGGGAGAGATCTGCCGCGGTGTCTACCACGTGATGGAGCGCTTCCTTTCCCTCTTTCTCCTGCCCCCCGGCAAGGAGCTGAATTCCTCGCAGCAGTTCCGCCGAGGCAGAAGCTTTAGTATTGGAAAAATCCTTTGTGATATGATCAAGCGTGGCGAGATCGAAACCATCTGACTCCTGCTCCGGGGAAGTCTCCCTGAGAACCGCGGCAATCAGAGCACTCGCGGCATCCTTCTCCTGCTTGGCGCAATAGGTGCCATACACAATTGCAATTGTGGAGACGAGCATGATGACGAAAGTGAGAACGATCAGCTTTTTATAATGACGATTAAGGAATTTCTCATGGCGGGAAGGGCCCAGCTCAATCTCGCCGATAGCTTTCATTTCCTCCGGTGTGAGAACGGAGGGTTCATGCTTTGCTCTGTTGTGTACTTTACTCATGATCAAATAGAAGAGGGGAAGGAGTCAGGATTTGTAGAGGAAATTGAGGGTCTTGATGCGGTCCACATCGCCGTAATGATTAATGCCGAGGTTACGGTATATTTCCAATGTTGCGCGAGATCTGTTGAGTGTATAAAAGTGGATTCCATCCACCTCTTCATCCAGCAGCTCACTGCACTGTTGACTGGCATAGTTGATACCAACGCGCTCAAGCCCCTGCTTATCACCCCCCGCGCGCAACATTGCCTTGAGCAGACGCGCTGGGAAATTTGTGCCGGCAGAAAGTTCCGCCATGCGGTTGAGGCTTGATACGCTCGTTACCGGCATAATGCCTGCAATGATGGGTACATCAATACCGAGCAACCGACATCGTGACCGATAGTCAAAGAAGGCGTGATTATCGAAGAAAAGCTGGGTGCAGATGTAGTCCGCACCTTCATCGATCTTAGCCTTCAGAAAATCCATCTCACGCAGACGATTCGGGGTGTCTGGATGACCTTCGGCAAAACCTGCTACCCCCACAGTAAGCCGAAACGGAAGGTGTTGTCTTTCTTCCCAACTACGAATGAAATGCACCAACTCCGCTGCGTGATGGAAAGCATCACGCGAGGGATCGTATGATCCGTGACGGGGGGGATCGCCTCTCAGAGCCAGGATGGCGCGCGCGCCGGCATTCACAAACCCCGCAAGGATGATTTCTAATTCTTCCTCCGTATGGCCCACACAAGTAAGATGCGGTACTGTCGGAATACCCCGCTGCTGGATATCCCGCACGAGCGCGCGCGTCAGCTCTCTCGACCCCCCTCCTGCCCCATAAGTCACACTCACAAAACTCGGGTGAAACTCTTGCAGTGTTACGATGGTTTCAATGAGCGATCGCGCTCCTTCCGGTGTTTTGGGGGGGAAGAATTCAAACGAAAAACTCGGTGCGCGGTCGAAAAGCACCGATCTAGAAGTTTCTTCGTTCACAATGACGGCAAGGTGGAGGAATTTTCCCCATCCAACGAGGGCAAGGGGACCGGATCTGACGGTTTTTCAGGGTTCGCAGGCGCTGCAGATTTTGGCTCGTCTTTCGATTCCTTCAACGCATCCAGCGCCTCCTTTACATCAGCTGGCAATTCAGTAACAGGGGGAGGCGTACCAACGGGAGGAGTTTGTTGAACAGCAGGTGTCGGGAGCGCTTCAGACACCGATGCCGGCTGTGAAAACTCATCACTCTTGCCCTGGTTTTGCAGTTCGTCCGCTGAAAGGAAGGGCGACACAATTACCTCATCCCCCACCATCGGGTCCTGCTGTCTTTCTCCGTCTTTCACTGATGCCTGACCAAAATCAGCCCGTTTCACTGTAGCACTTACCTGTCCGGACTGCTCGTCTCTGCTATCCACCACTGCCTCACACACCACCATTTTATCGCGCCGTACAGCCAACACCGCCCCTTGTAAAAAGGCTTCCGGCACTGTAGGTTTGATCATGATACAATCCCAGTCTTTGTCGAATGATGCTACAGTGCCGATTGTCGGTTGCGCAGCTTTTTGAGCAGCTTCCGCTTCTGCCTGAGCGCGCGCTGCCTCTTCGCGTCGCTTTGCCGCTGCAACTACATTGCTTTCTTCCGCCTCGTTGAGGGCTTTTTCGTCACGTTCGGCGGCAGCTTCCTGGGCCAGTCTGGCCTGCTCTACCTCGGGGCTCTCATTTGAGGTGTCGTAGGCCATCATCTGTTGACGGTGGATGTCACTTTTCTTCTCGTACTCGGAGATTCTCAGCGTAGACTGGTAGGCGTTATACTGTTCCTGCCAGCTCGGCACTACAAATAGTATCGCATAGAACATCAACCCCACAGCCAGGCACAGCAGGGTGAGAACTGTCACTCGAAACCCGTTCATGCGACTCAGTATAACATACCGCCCCCCCAACAAGCAAGCACCGAATGCGACATCCGGACAATCGCGCGTTACCTCATAATTCAGGACGCCGAAGAGAAGGAATGGTACAATGAGTTAGGATCGGTTACCTCAAAAATACAG
>CANRLM010000101.1 GCA_947631435.1 uncultured Akkermansia sp. | reverse complement strand
ACTCTAGCATGCTTTGAACTTCTTGGCACCCTTTTTTGTGCCAAGAACCTGTTGCATTTAATTTTGCAATCCACAAATTCACAGCTACGCTCCGATAGAGCTTGCCATATCGCGGTAAAAAAGCTAGTATGCTTTTGGCGCACTGAAATTATGAGGTAACCGATCAAGCATTTCGGCGTCCTGAATTTATGAGGTACCGCGGATGGTAGAGTCGAGCACAATGAGAGCAGATGCCCTACTCGTTCGGTACGGATACTGCACGCGCCGGGAAGCCGCTGCCCGACTGCACGCCGGGAGCGTTCGCAGAAAAGATGGCACTCTCATCACCAGCCCTGCTCTCCATGTGGAACCGCGCGAAGTGCTCATTGATGGCCGAGAAATACCATTTCCGGATGGAATGTATATAGCTCTGCATAAACCGATCGGATATGTGTGTTCGCACGCAGAGGAAAGTGGAAGCAAACGAATTTTTGAACTACTCCCGACAGAATGGGAACGCCGACACCCAAGCTTGGAATGTGTTGGACGCCTGGATAAAGACACCTCCGGACTGTTGTTACTCAGCGACAACGGAATCTTCGTGCATCGATTGACGAGCCCTCGACAGCATGTGACGAAAGTATACAGCTTTGAAACGACCTCTCCAGTGCCAGTGGAAGCGGTCGCCCTCTTTATGAGTGGTACGCTCATGCTCCGTGGGGAAAAAACACCATGTCTGCCGGCGAAATTGGAGTTGACGGATTTGACGCATGGACGCCTCAGGATAGAGGAAGGTCGGTACCATCAGGTACGACGCATGCTGGCAGCTGTGGGTGCACCAATTGTGCGACTGCATCGTGAAGCCGTGGGAGCATTAGAGTTGGATACTCTAAGATTGGTGCCGGGAGAATGGTGCAATTTTGATCCCACCGTTTTTGAGCATGGAAGGGAATAAACCTATCGCTGTAAACGCATGCTTTGAGGTGGCCTACGAAGATGCGGATGTCATCGTTGTAGATAAGGCCGCCCCCCTGCTGGTGCACCCCACAAAGCACGAACGTAATTACACATTGCTACAGGGTGTGCAAGAGTTGTTAGCATACGAACTTGCTACCGGCGGAACACTCTCCCTTATCAACCGGCTGGATCGCGAAACAAGCGGTCTCGTCCTCATCGCTAAAAATGCGTTTGCTGCCCATGAACTCGGCTGTGCTATGCAACAACAACGAATTCACAAGCAATACCTGGCCATCGTGCGAGGCAAAACGGCGTGGGAATATGCGTGTTGCGCTGAGGCATTGGCTCCCATGCAAGCTGCGGGGAGAAGTTCGATTCGTGTGCGGCGCATGTGCCATCCATCCGGAAAGCCCTCACGCACCGAATTCTTTACTCTGCAACGTGAAAAATCAAAGGGAGTAATACCGGCTATATCCTTGGTGCGCTGCATTCCAACCACAGGGAGAATGCACCAAATTCGCGTTCACCTCGCGCACCTCGGCTATCCTATTCTCGGAGATAAAATGTACGGTGGAGATGAAAATTGTTACCTACGGTTTATGGAAACGGGATGGACTCCGGAACTCGCTAGCAAGCTCATCATAGAGCGTCATGCTTTGCATGCCAGCGATTTGGATTTTACGTTGCATGGACGGCGTGTCCGGGTGCATAGTGAACTCCCTACAGATATGGCCTCGCTAATCACATGAAGCTGTATGCATCCACGTCCAACGTCACGGTAACATCCTCACCGGGAGAAAGAAGGGCAATCTGTCTGGCAATGACTTGAGAGAACACTCGTGCGCTCGGAGCTTTCAACACGCATTGGTAGCGGTATTGACCATACGCCTTCACGATCGGAGCGGGGAGAGGTTCGCTAATCTCCGTGCTGGGCGGAAGTAACGGCTGCAATCTCCTGTAAAGCGTACTGATTGCAAAGGAAGCGAGTTCCTCCCGTACCGAGCGCACCGTGATTACCGCGAGATGGCTGAAAGGAGGAAAGGCAAAACGCTCGCGCATGCCCAGCTCATTTTCCGCAAAACCATCCGTATCATGGCGTCGCGTATATTGTATTGCCGCGGCTTGTGGGTTGTATGTTTGAATGATCACCTCCCCCTCCATATCCCCGCGACCAGCTCGTCCCGCTACCTGTGTGAGAAGTTGGAAAGTTCTCTCTGCAGCCCGAGGATCGGGAATGCTCAGTCCAAGATCTGCATTCAGTACGCCCACCAGTGTCACTCGGGGAAAATCCAATCCTTTAGAAATCATCTGGGTACCCAGCAAGATATCGATACGGTGTGAGCGAAATGCTTCTAATATGTCCCGTAGGGCATTCTTTCGGACGGTTACATCGGCATCCACCCGCTGAATGCGTGCATTAGGAAAAGCTCGCTTCAACAGCTCTTCCACCTTCTGCGTACCGCTGCCTTGGAGTTGAATAGCACGACCCCGACACTCAGGACATGACTCCGGCACCACGGAGCGGTAACCACAGATGTGGCAAATGAGCCGATTCTCCGTGATATGGTACGTGAGCGGTAAAGAGCAATGCTCGCAGGTTACGATATGTCCGCAATCTGAGCACTGCAACGCACGGGCGAAACCGCGCCGATTTAAAAACAAAATGCATTGCTCCCCACGCAGCAGGCGTTGCTCCATTGCCCTTTTCAGATAATTCGAGACCAGCCCCATGAGGCTTTTATCCTTCGGTTCACTACGCATATCCAATACCCGAGTCAGAGGCAAACGTTGGCCATCCACACGGTGTGCCATACGAACAAGTCGATATTTCCCTCTTCTGGCATTGTAGATACTCTCCAGAGATGGTGTAGCTGATCCGAGAACAACAGCAGCTCTTTCCAACCGTGCACGCAGCACAGCGAGATCGCGACCGTGATAGCGCGGCGCACTTTCCTGTTTGTATGAGGAATCATGCTCCTCGTCCACAATAATAAGGCCTAAATTGACGATTGGAGCAAAGAGCGCCGAACGCGGACCAATCACGATACGAGCGCGGCCACGATGGATAGCATGCCATTCGTCGTATCTTTCACCACCGCTCATTGCGCTATGCAGGATGGCAACCAGCCCTGGATTATTTGCGAAACGTCCCTTGAACCGTGCCACGGTCTGAGGCGTAAGAGAAATTTCAGGTACGAGAATCAACACCCCCTTCCCTTGAGATACCGCCGCTTCCGCAGCCTGTAAATACACCTCCGTTTTTCCGCTCCCCGTAACGCCCTGGAGGAGGAGAGGTTTACTGTCCCCCGCAGCAAAGGCTTCCAAGATGCTATGCAGGGCTACTTCCTGCTCTTCATTAAGAGTGAGTGGCTTAGTAGGAGCAAACTCCGTCTCTCCCGCCGGATCACGGTGTACCCGTTCAATTTCCAGACGTACAAACCCCTGCTTTTCCAATGAGCGGCACACATTGAGTACTCTTCCTCCACCCAGTTGTGAAAGGGTCGCGCAGCTGTTTTCAGTTGCAACGAGTGTGCAGATAACGGCAGCCTGTCGTTGCGCGCGCACGCGCATCTTATCGAGTTCTTCCTCAGAAGGTCTCCGCACCATACGTACTATTCTACGTATTTTAGGATCGTGATTTTCACTTCTAACTTGTTCTGGAACAATGCAGCGCAGCATTTGCTCAACAGAAACAGCATAGTACTGAGCTGCCCACTCCGCCAAATCCATCAGCTCTGGACTTACCGAGGAACCATCATCCAGCACGCGAATGATGAACCTGAGAGCCGTATCCTCCACTTCTTCTTCCTCTCCAATCTGCCGCAAAGTTACCACCGTACCGGTTGTACGACGGTTACGCAGAGGCACCTCAACCCGGCTGCCCCGCTGTACTTCGACCCCTTCCGGCAGAGCATAATCAAACACCCTGTCGCCCAAACCGTCCACCAGGACTCGGACCACTCTCTGCGGCCCCGGCTGGTTCATCCCGGGCAGCACGGCATGCGGAGGTCATTCATCAATCTCATCCGAGGAGATGATACGCACCACAATACGCATTCCTTCTTTCTCTCCTGCAGCCTTAGCGAGGGAACGAATGGCTGACGCCGTCATGCCATTACGTCCCACTAGGATTGCCACATCATCCGGATCTGCTACAAGGCGAAAACGCACCATATCAAGATCCTTGGCACGAGCAACGCGAAGTTGCAATGCCTCGGGATGATTGATGAGTGGCGTGGTAACCGTAAGCAAGTATTTCCCAATCTTTTCAATAAGCTGCTGCATGGCGTTTCAGGACGTTCTTCTTTGTGGCCCTATCCTACCCTCCCAACCGAGGGATTGTCAAGCCTGCATCACGGCAATTTGCGACAACGCACGTACGCATGGCAGCAGGGCAAACGCATTAGAAAATTGGATTCATTTTAAGGAAGGAGACAGGACGTTTATTTATGCTCTAATTCGTTGC
>CANRLM010000100.1 GCA_947631435.1 uncultured Akkermansia sp. | reverse complement strand
TTTTGGACGGAATGACTCTAGCATGCTTTGAACTTCTTGGCACCCCTTTTTTGTGCCAAGAACCTGTTGCATTTAATTTTGCAATCCACAGCCTTTGTCATACCACAACTCTGCAACGCTTCTTCACCTAGCAGCAGACGGGGCTGACCTTACGGATGTACAGCTCCTCCTTGCCCACGGAGCGAACCCAAATGCACCGGGCAAAAAGGCAAAGGATGATCAAGAAGAGCCCTACGGCATGACCCCACTAATGGCAGTCGCCAATTCTGCAATGCAAGAGGTGGAAAATGCTAAAGAGGCGGAAAATGCTACACATCGCACCGAGATTGTGAAACGATTGCTGGAGGCCGGGGCAGACGTACATGCCAAAGATTCTGCGGGGAATGGCGTCATCTATTATGCCGTTTGCGGCGGGAGAGGAGAATCTTATGGAGAACTCCCATCCCGTGTGAGCAAGAAAGCCGAAGCGGACATCCTGAGCATGGTGGAGCAGTTGATCAAAGCAGGGGCGGACGTACCCAAGGATATCCTCCTTACGGGACTGCGTCCGGAAATATCCCCCGCCGGACGGGAGAAGCTGGCTCTCATGCTGCTCGACGCCGGAGCCGACCCGCTAGCAGAAGGAGGGGAGACCACCCTCATGGTCAACGGCATTTGGGGCGGCAAGATTGCCAAGCGACTGCTGGATGCCGGAGTGGACCCAACCGTGAAATGCGGAGAAACCTCCGCGATGACTCTCGCTATGAAGGAAGGTGCGGTGGAGGTCGTCAAACTGCTCAAGGAAAAAGGAATCGACCCCGGAGAACTCCAGGTCGTGGAACCGGAGAAACTGGAACCCCTGCTCAAGCTCGGCGCGCGCATTCCCGAGGACATGACCAACCGCCTCCTCGGTAATATGACGGGCGGTCACTGTTCGCGGCCCCTTCTCCCCTACGAGGACTACGTTGACATCATCCAAATCCTCAAGCGCCATGGCTACACCCCCAATCTTATGGCCTGGACGCAGGAGAAAAGCGACCTCGGCACGGGCGATTTTAACCAATATGTCCTCCTCGCATTTTTCAAAACGGGCGAAAATCCGAATGAAGTTGATGAAAACGGTGACTCCCTCCTTTTCCACTTCTTATCCACAAAAAAATTCCCCTCGCTGTACGCCCGGGAAATGGCCCGAGCGTTCCCTATTTTCCGTGAAGCCGGGGCAGACTTTAACCACAAAAACAAGGCCGGCAAATCCATCTTACAGCTCGCAAAAGAAAAGAAGCTGGGAGCTGGACTCCTCGAAGAGTACGGCGCGAAGGAGTGAAGTGAGAATCGCTCAGGAAAGCTGCGACCGGTCCCATCCAGCACACACCTCGTCCAGGCGCGACAAGAAGCATCCCTTCACCCGCGCTTGGCCTGTTCCCCAATTCACTTTCTGACGGAAGCTTTGACGTTTCTCTTGCGTTATTATTCGTTTTTCGAGCAAGAGCGACAGTTTTTGCTCGTGTTCGTGAAATTTTTCGCTTGCTTTGATGGGATGAAGCTGATAGACTCCCCGTGCTCTTAGAACATTCTGTTATGACCCCATCCCTTCCTACCCCCCCCGTTTTTTTCATTATTAGCTTATTGTAAGCATTTTATAATTCTTGCCCTGACAAGTGTGCTGATCCTCGCAGGGGCGACGAGAGCGAAGGAAAAGGCTACAACGCAAGACGAGCCGCAGCAAGGGGTGTCGTTGCTCTTCCCAGCAGATACAGGAAAGCAAACGAAGGGCGCAAAGCTCAGCAAGGAGCAGAAGAAGGCAGCCGCCCTGCTCCAAAAACTCAAAGCCATCGAAAAGGGCGGGAACGTGAATGCCGCAGACAAGCGCGGGCAGACTGCCCTCATGTACGCCGCGGCGGCGAATAATCGCCTCGCCGTTTGCTGGCTCGTGGCGAAGGGCGCGGATGCTACAAAGAAAAGTCAGAAAGGGAAAACATCGGCAGAGTTAGCGAAAGACGAGAGCCTGCGGGCTTTCCTGGAAGCATGCTGCGTGGATAATCGTCCGCTTTCAGCTGAGGAGAAGAAACAATTGCAGGCGAAATATCCGGATCCCGACGAGGTTGAGTACTTGATTCAACGATGTCGAGGGAAGGATTCACCGGAAAATCTGAAATTGTTGACGCAACTATTGAGGTTGGGATATTCCCCCTCCGTGAAGGGTGGTCCGCTCATTGCCCGTGATCCACTCCTCGCGACCTTGCTTTCAAGGCACGGACGCACTCTCTCTACCGAAGGGCAAACTGGATATTTGGGGTCTGAATTAGCTCGCCTTCTGATTGCTTTAGACATCAAGGTCGGTAATGATGACGCGCTCTCCCACGCCCGGATAGCCATGCTTCTGGATGATGCTGATGCCTTGCGCAAGGTCGTCACTGCTCACCCTGACATAGTCAAAAATCGTGGTCAAGCAAGTCAAATCATTGCTGGCCTCGGCTCGCCGGAAACACTACAAGTTCTCATCGAGGCAGGGCTTGACCCAAAGCTCTCATGGAACGGACGCTACAACTGGGAAGATTCAAAAGATTGCTTCATTGAGGATATACTCACAGGACCGCGCCGTAGCGCAGCAGGAATTCGCGCGCTGGCAGCTGCCGGAGCGCCCCTCCCGGTGTACAACGAACGAAGAAATATTCTGACTGCCGACATGGAAGATCATTCCTATGATCCGGAAGTAATCGATGCTCTGATTGAAGCAGGAGCGGACGTCAATGCCATCGGCAGTGGAAAAGCAGACCGGAGGGGAGCGCCCTCAGGACTCCCGCCCCTGGTTCTTGCTGCCATGCGATATGGTGGGCAAGCTGTGAGCCATCTGCTGAGCAAGGGAGCTCAAATAAACGCGCGGTGGGTGGAACCCGGGACATCTTTTGATGGTCGAACTGCCCTGTATTCCGCTATTATCCAGGGAAGTCCGGAAGTCGTACGTCTTCTTCTGCAAAAAGGAGCAGATACCAAGGCTATACCCGAGGGTAAGAAGAGTATTCTAAAGCTGGCTGTGAATTCAGGCAATTACGATAAAGTCAAAGCGCTTCTCGACCACGGCGTTCCCATGGAGGACGATGTGTTGCAAAGCCTTCCCAGCGATACAAATAAACCATCGGCCGATGAGATAGAAAAGCTTGCTTTTTACCTGCTTGAGCACGGGGCAAAGGTCCAATCTGTCGACGCCAAAAATGGCTACACACCCCTCATGCACCTGGGCTGGCTGAGCGAGCGCATCGCCAAACGACTCCTCGACGACGGCGCAGATCCCAACGCGATTGCAGAGGAAGATGGCGTTAAGCTGTGCGCACTGGGTCTCACACTGCAACGCGGTCGGTCCGATATTGCGAAGTATCTGCAACAGCGCGGGGCGAAAATGGTCGGAGACCTCCTTCTCGCCAAGCCCGAGGACATGCGCGCAATGCTTGAGGCCGGCGCCAGTGTCCCCGAGGACTTATTCAAAAAAATGAACTTTTCTGCCATAGGCTCCCACGGAAACCCTACAGCCGGCCATGCTCCGGAATTAACCCTCGAAGAACTCACGGAAGCCGCAAAGATCCTGCGCGATGCCGGAGCCAAACCAACGATGCGCTGTATGTACAACTATAATTTGGGGGACGCAGGAGTTCCGGCGCTTCTGGCTGCCGGGGCTGATCCGAATGAAAAAAATGAATGGGATGAATACTTTTTCTTCACGGGGAATATTATGGACCCAACAATTACCCCTCTCTTCCTCAAGGCCGGCGTCAATATTAATTTACAGGATAAAAAAGGCAACACTGCCCTTCTGCGCGTTTGCCAAGCAGGACCGAGATATTTGGGACAGCAAGAGCTACTCGTTCCCCTGCTCAAAGCCGGGGCCGACCCAAACATCAAAAACAAGGAAGGCAAGACCGCCCTGCAGTACGCCAGGGAGAAGAAAGCTGACGCCTTCATCAAGCTCCTCCAGGAACACGGCGCGAAGGAGTGACGAAGGAAACGAGGCTTCAGTCTGCTGCCAAGCGACGCGCGCCTTGTCCACACGTGAGGGGAGTCGTGTTTGCGCGGCAGCTGTGAACAACAACATCTCCTATTGCAAGGATCTGTCCTCCGCCCGCGCCTGTGCCTCGGCTATTCTGCATAACAAGAACAAAACCACCGACGTCTGCACCTTGCGGGAGTTCCATGCTTCCGCCCGTTAACATTCCCCTGCCGACCGGGATAACCCAAGAGGAAAATGGGAGGGCTCCCGTCGGAGCGAGATAAAACGTAAAAATCAGCTGCGCAAGCTTGCCTTGAGCATCGGAAAGCACGCTCAGAATTGCCTTGGATGCTTGGCGTTTAGTCTCAGGGCAAACGCATTAGAAAATTGGATTCATTTTTGGAAAGGAGACAGGACGTTCATTTATGCTCTAATTCGTTGCCAAACAATATATCATCCAGTACAT
>CANRLM010000099.1 GCA_947631435.1 uncultured Akkermansia sp. | reverse complement strand
GAAGCGCTGCACCGCTTCGAACTCGCCGAAGCCTACGCCTGCGCCATCCTCCGAGACCGCGGAGCCATCGGCCCAGACCTCGACACCCTCTGCCACTCCGCCGGCCCCCAAACCGTCCGCCAAATCACCTACACCATCATCAACCGCGGCCGTGCCAAACTCCGCAAACAAGAACAAGCACTCAACCTCCCCATCACCGAAGAGCCCCACACCTCCCACGCCACCCTCCCTCCCCCCTCCCTCGCCGCCCACTTCAACGCCCGCCTCACCACCCCACCCAAAAACCCCTTGACCTCCCCCAAATGCTCATCTCCCAATACACCGCCCCCGGTGAGCTGATCCTCTTCCCCTATTATTTCCGCCGCGCCCAAACCTGGCTAATTTGCTAATCTATCCTGCAAACTCCCCCTTTTCCCCCCTCCGCGAGCCCCTAAATTGTTAACCCAGGCTTCCCCTCATAACCCCCTCATCTCACCCCTCTTAACCCCTCCCTCACCCCTGCTAACCCCTCCCTCTATTTTTCAGAGAGAAGCCGATTTTTGACTCATTGCCTTAGCAAAGCTTTGCAAATACCGCCTAAAATGCGATGCTGTTGGGTGACGGTTTATTTTGAGGCATCGGGCTTTGGTGACTAATTTTTGAGGCAATGCGGCATGCTGCCCAAACGGGCTCAGACCGGTTTGTAACAGCCCCCCTAACGAATGGCCCTATCACATCATAAAAAAACTGCCGCTGCCGTAGTGGAAACATATCTCTGCCGTCCGCTCCGTGGAACGGATGGTAAGGTCATCTCCAAGAGCCCGACTGCTATCAAGGGTGCTATCAATGAACGTTGAACAGTAGCACGACTTCTGTCCCTCAAATTCTCTACAATCGTACTCATAGGTAAAGGTTCGGAAGTCCATTGAAGAATCTTGATCATGAGGCGCAATTGTTCATCATGTTCATCATGTTCATCATGTTCATCATGTTCATCATGTTCATCATGTTCATCATGTTCATCATGTTCATCTTGTTCATCTTGTTCATCATGTTCATCTTGTTCATCTTGTTCATCTTGTTCATCTTGTTCATCTTGCTCATCTTGCTCATCTTGCTCATCTTGCTCATCTTGCTCATCTTGCTCATCTTGAGCTTGAGAACGATTGATTATAATCTTAGGAATCTAAGATGGAGGACTTTTTGACTCATTCTGAATGAGGATCGCAAAATTAAATGCAACAGGTCGACAGCACAAAGGAGAGAGCCCGGTTAGCTTGGAAAACACGTGTCCCTCTTTCCATTGGGAGACGGCTAATGTTTGGGCCGTGACTGACCAACCGGGCTTGTTCCCAGTTCCGTCAGCAACTTTCAAAGGTTCATTCAGCTCTCTTTGACGAGATACTTGCTCCCACCGCATTTATTAGCTCACGTACGAGGAGATGCATCCCCGAGCCAATGATATTCGGCTGCTCGCAAGTCGGGTAGGGGGAATTGCCTGCATGACATATAGCAGACTCTATAGCTCTGTATGTGATTTTTGCAGACCGTTCTACATCTTTGTAATTATCATAGCCCGGCAAGTATCTCGCCACATAAAAATCATCCAGTGCGTTTTTTTCTGTTGGTGCATCTTCAAAATGCCGAAGCAACCAGTATTCAAACCGTGGATTACTAAGGGCCACATGGTGGCGAGCCGAGGATTGCTCCCATAGCATGAGATTGTGCATGTCTTCTTCCGTGTGAGATTCAGGATCGCGATCCACGAGAATCCACACCTGGTCATTTTTTCGCAAATCACTCACTTTTTTATTTGCTGCTTGAATCAACTCCTTAACCGAGGAATTGCGTGGTTTGCTGGGAGAAATCACACAATTTGTGCCATACTGCTCCTGCAGACGACGCTGTACCGCTCTAATATACGAATATTCTGTTAAACTGCCCTCCGCCACAATCGTGAAAATCGTGCGGTAATACCTTGCTCGACGTGGTCTCTGCGGGATTTTCTTCATCAGTCAATAAAGTCTTGAAGATCGGGGACTCCGCCAAGGCGCCCCTGCAAATAACTCTTGCGAAGATCTTTATCCTTGCGCACCTCGCTATAATCTGAGAAGGGAATAAGCTGCGAGATATTCTGCAGAGTTCGTTCAGCAACCCAAAATTCATCACGACGCAACAAATTCTGATCCAACAGCATAGCATCATGTGTAGTGAAGATAAGCTGGTGCTGCTGTCCCCGTCGAGCCATTCTGAGGTAGTGCTCAATAAGAAAGCGTGTGAGATTTGGGTGCAGGCTACGCTCCAACTCGTCTATGACGTAAACGCTCTCGGTTTCTTGTTTCTCCATCAAAATAGGAAGCAAATCCATGAACCGTAGGGTACCGTCTGATTCAAATTCAAAAGGGAATGTAGGGACAGAATCCTCCTCTGTATCAGCGTGCTGCGTTCCCCATTTGTAGGCTTTCACGGCACCGTTTTCCTTAATAAGGTGATAATTGTGCCCGGACGAAGGAATGAGCGCAGCAAGCTTAGACAGACGAAACTTCTCAATATCTTCCTGAGAAAACCCTGTTTGCTCCAGTGGGACGTACGTGCGCACCAGTTTTCGAATTCCTGTGTCAGCCGCGCTGAGCGCTCGAGAATAGGCATCTTGATTGTTGAGCAGATCAAGACCTATGAACTTGCGGTCGGCTCCCGCGGGAGCAATTTTAAGAGTGTCACTCAACCAATGAACAATGCGCGTGGTATAAGGCTTCAGACCGGGAACGTCCATGGTTTCACATGCGGTCAGAAGAGGAATGCCTGCAGCCACCGATTTACCGAATTGCTGTGCGAAAGAACATGCGGTTCCTCCATCTTTTCCAAACAGGGTTTCATCCGTCACGAAGAATCCTTCCTCCGGCTTCCGATCAAAAATCATGCGGGCTTCCCCACGCACACTCAATTGTGTGAGCGTTTCACGTTGCACATTTCCCTTAAGCAAGGAAATGTGATATTCCCACATTTTGTTGTCAACAAGAATCGTCAGATTAAAACAGGTCGGCACGTCGTAACATTTTTTGTCCAACAAGAAAGGTGAAAAAGAAAACTTGCCTTGAACAATTCCCATTTTTAGGGTAAATAACGCCCAAACGAAATTAGTTTTCCCAGAGGCATTACCACCATATATAACGCTAAGAGGCAGTAGCTTCATGTGTTTATTAGATGGAACAGAAATGAGTGATTCCTTGTCCATCTGAATCTTCGAAGCAATCATCGAAAAGTCAGTCACATTTCGGAATGAACGGAAATTGCTGAAAGTAAAATTAACTAGCATGGTTCACCCCGGATTCTAATTACTTCATCTTCTTCAGTCAAGGACAAAATACGATTATTTCTCGTTTTGTTGTCCGACGCAAGTTCATCTTGCTCATCTTGCTCAAATTGAGCTTGAGAACGATTGATTATAATCTTAGGAATCAAGATGGAGGACTTTTTGACTCATTCTGAGTCAAAGAAAATGGCAAGTTGCTCCTGAGGAAAAATCACTAGGAGATTTCTAGGCCGATGTTTCTGTACCTGCTTCGATTGAGGATCGCAAAATCAAATGCAACAGGTCGACAGAACAAAGGAGAAGGTCCGATGCTCCAGCTCCACAGTTTCACGAAACAGGCACTTTGCTCTCTGCTGTGAAACGACCACTGTTTGGGCTGTGGTTGACCAGTCGAAGTTGTTCCCAAGTCGGTTAGCGCCTTTCCAAGCTCCGCCAGCCTGTTTCCCTGTTCAGTGATTTTTTGTTCATTTTCCCGTGCAGCAGCTGGATTCAGATACTATTTCCCCGCTTTTTTCTTTAGCCAGTCTATGGCCATACCGCAAAAAGGTGTCGGTTTTTTGAGTAAGGAATCCAAAAACTGTGAGCATTCCGACTTGAAATGAGAATCCTGGGGCAACCTCCTTTGTATCTCGGTAAGCACAGCTTTACGATTTTGCGGTAATGACCGCTCGGGACAGTTCAGATTCAGGACAGACCTCAGCTCATCATCCAATTTTGGATCTTTGGCACGTATTGTTCCATCACTTTGATAATAAAGCTGAGAAATAATCGCTCCATTACAAGGGTTGAGTTGTATGACTTTGTCCTTCTTCCTTGCATCACACGTAAGAGCCGTTTCCTTGCCACAGCCACGGTTTCCTGAGCAAACGGCGTGCATATTTTTGTACTCGAGATCCATAGCTGCCCGCCTCTTCCCGTTGTCCGGGTGTTGTGGATAAAAATGCTCGATCGTCATCGGTTCCTGGAGACGTTTTTCAGCGGCTTTTTCCGGTATGCGGCACGTACAATAGGCACATAAACCGTGTTGCTCTGCGCACAGAGCAGCAAGTAGGATCTTCTTCACCTTCCCGGGTATGTTCCTATATTCAGAATCGGCTTGATTCCTGAACTCCTGAAATTCTCTTGGTTCCTTTCCCTTTCGGATGTGAATCATGACAG
>CANRLM010000098.1 GCA_947631435.1 uncultured Akkermansia sp. | reverse complement strand
AATAATTTAAATAAGCTATTGATACTGAATTCTATACATCTAATTCTGCCCATGGGTTTTCAAATGCGTTTGCCCTGGGTTTCGCATTTTTGGTTTGCTCCGAGGGGGGCGTTGTGCTAGAGTACAGACAAGCAAGTTCTCCCATGGCTTCTCCCGCTACAGCCTTTCTGGGCGCCAGCACCTTACTGGGTAAGTATTGGACCCAGCGGCGGCACTTTGATTACCTCATTGATAAGGAGGATTTCCATCGCACCTTTGGACACAGCTTCCGCACTCTTGTGTGCCTCGACCCCGCCGTGGCTGACGGTCCCGCCCGCATGCGCCGTGAAGCGGAGAGCGACGAGCAGCAGACCGGTCGGTTGCTTCGTCACCTTGCGGATATCAAGCCGGAGTTTACCATCTTTGTGACTACCTGCGATATGCTCCCGGATGACGCGGACGAAAATACTCCGCCCCTGGAGAGCAGCGACGACCCCTACGTGCAACGGCGAATCACCTTGCACCGCGAGGTGAATCGACAGTATGGTCGTGTTTTGAATGTTTTGCTGCCGGAGATTGTCTCGCATGAGAGCCTGGGTTTTTCTGATCTGATGGACTCCCTCGTGCAGCCCCCGAAGGGTAGGAAAGAGCTTCCCTTTGCCCCCGGGGAACTCCACCAGCTTTATTTTTCCCGTCGCATTCTCGGTGATGTGGAACGCTGCATCCCCCTGGGCATTCCGACTATCATTCCGGCTATGCCGCCCCTCACTACCACCGAGATCGTTCAGGTCCTTGCTCCCTCTCTCGTCAAGAGGCTTCCGGATCCTTCTCCGGACCAACCCAGGGGCTCCTGCCGCTCCTCTATCCATTCCTTCCAGTGGCTCGATCCTAGGGATGGATACCTCGTTACCAAAGAAGACCAGCTTGAGCTCCTCCGCTTCTTCTTTGACTCCGTTTGCAAGTGAGGTCTGCACTCAAGTCTGCTTTTCTCTTGCAATCCTTTTGTTGACACAGTTTGCGAGCTTTGTGGGTACGCAGAGCCGTATCGTTGGTCCGGCTCCTTGATCAACCTTTCCAATCAGCTGCTACGCACGCTTCATCCCTCCGCCTCAGCTCCCTCTTCGCAATTCCCGAGCCTCCGGGTCGCTGGCTCAATGCTTCGTCCTTCGTGCCTCAAACATGGCGGAGGGGTGGTCAGAAAGGTCGATGAGGAACCATCACTATGATGAGCTTTTCTCTGTTGATTGACTTCGCTCAAATGGGCTTGCCCTGCGGTTTGCCCCCATCAATTGGATGGGGTTGACTCAAAAGTTAGCCCCAATTCCGCTAAGAACCGGGGCATGTGTGGAGTCACGCTATCAACACGGGACCGCTCTCCTACGGTCGATTCCGAAGCGCTGGTTTTGAAGTGACCTCACCCTGGCAGAAAAGAGGTCGGGAGGCAAGTGAAAAGTTCAGGAGAAACTGAATTACGAGAGAATTGCGATGTAATCTATAATCCTTGCTTTGTTGCATCGAGAGGTCAGCGAGGCATATTTTCTCTCCATACAGAAAGTAACTCTGTTCTTTCTTGTTTGCTCATCTTAAGTGATATGTGGTTGATATTAACCCTTAATTTTTGAGGCATCAAGTTTTCAGGAAATTCTCCTTTCCTGTTTTTAGTAGCCCTTCGGTGACTTTATTTTTGAGGCAATGCGCCACACTATTTTAACGTCGACAGAAAGCGATTAAACTTGATATTACGGGTAATTGTGCTATATTGAGCGTCAAAGTGTATGTATTCTCTTTCTCCCGCCATCAATACATTTGCTGATGCAAAAGTTCTGGTCATCGGAGATATCATACTCGATCGCTTCACATACGGTAAAATTGAGCGCATTTCCCCGGAAGCATCTGTGCCGATTTTCGAGATTATCCGTCAGGAAGAGATGTTGGGAGGTGCGGGCAATGTGGCAGCAAACCTGCGTGCACTCAGCTGCCGCGTGAACTGCGTGGGACTCATTGGCAACGACGCTGAAGGATCTTCCCTTGCGAAACTACTGAAAGGTTCAGGCGTGCAAAGTCATCTCATCAAGCCCGATCATTTTCACACCATCGTCAAGAATCGTCTCATTGCAGGAGATAACCACATTTTCCGGGTGGATCGCGAAGGCCCTGCACCGGATTTCAGTGCCAATCTGCCAGTTTTTCTGCGTTCGTTTCGGCGTCTTGCGAAACAGGCAGACATCGTACTGCTTTCCGATTACGGGAAGGGGCTGCTTACAGCAGACAACACGCCTCAACTCATTGAGATATGCCACGAGTTGGGGAAGAGAATCATTGTGGATCCAAAGGGAAACGATTACAACAAGTACAGAGGAGCGACACTTGTGAAACCCAATCTCAAGGAATTTGCGGAAGTGACGGGAGAAACACCTTTCGATCCCGGGGCGCCGGACTTCCACGAGCGCATCAGGGACGCCGCGCTAAAACTTATCGATCGTTACCACTTTGGCAATCTTCTCATCACTCTCGGCGAAGAGGGCATGGCTCTTGTGTCCGCCGAGGAACCAACTCATGTACAGCGAATACCCGCGCGCACCGGGGATGTATTTGCCGTCTCCGGCGCCGGTGACACGTGTCTGGCTACGCTCGGGGCAGCACTCGCCTGCGACGTACCCCTTCCGCAGGCAATGTATCTGGCAAACCTTGCATCCGGCATCTCGGTGGGTAAAGTCGGCACTGCTACCGTTTCAGCCGACGAACTACGCGATGCTCTGGAAGAGAATAATCCCGGCAGTATATGCTCTCGCAGTCCGGAACGCAAGATCATGTCTCTTCCCCAGGCAGAGAAGTTTCTCGCAGAGCTGAGGGGGAAGGGAAAAATCATCGGTTTCACCAATGGGGTCTTCGACTGCTGCCATATGGGGCATCTTCTTTTCCTGCTGGAGGCGGGCAAAACATGCGATGTACTGGTAGTGGCGGTAAATTCCGACGCCAGTGTAAAGCGACTTAAGGGCGAAGAACGCCCTTTGCAGGACGAGGCGACGCGCTCTCTTCTTCTTGCCTCTCTGGAATATGTGAGCTGTGTTGTTGTTTTCGAGGAAGACACGCCGCTCGAGGTCGTGAAGGCGCTGCGACCGGATGTTCTGGTTAAGGGAGGCTACACGATTGATTGTTGGCCGGAAGCGCAATATGCTCGGCAATATGGGGCAAAAATCGTTGCCCTGGAACGAGTCGGAAACTACTCAACGACGAACATGATCAACAAGATCAAATGAGCAAATCAAATTACATCCGGGAGGAACTCCGCCAGCTCTCCGAAGCAGCAACAGCCCTTCAGCAGCACGCAGACGCCATCGCAGAAATTGCAGGAATATGCACGACGGCGCTGCTCAACGGGAACAAAATCATTTTCTGTGGGAATGGAGGCTCTGCTGCCCAATCCCAACACATTGCCGCTGAACTTATTGGACGCTACAAGCTTAATCGTCCTGCCCTCGCCTCCCTCTCTCTCTGTGTTGACACATCCAATATCACAGCCATCACGAACGATTACGGGTACGATGAAATTTTCTCCCGACAGCTGGAAGGAATCGGCCACGCCGGGGACGTACTTATCGGATTATCCACTTCCGGCAACTCGTCGAATATCCTTGCTGCTTTCTCACAGGCCGACAAAATGGGTATTCACACTATTGCGCTCGTGGGGCGGGACGGAGGGAAAATGGCGAGCGTGGCACAAACTACCCTCATTGTTCCCGCCGAAACATCTGCTCATATTCAGGAGCTGCACATTGCGACAGGGCATCTCATCTGCGATCTTATTGAAAAAGACATCCATGGCTAAGGCTCTCTTCCTGGATCGCGACGGAACCATCAACAGGGATTTTGGCTACGTCTTTCGGCAGCGGGATTTTTCGTTCATTCCCGGCATCTTCGAGCTTTGCTCCCGCGCGCAAAAGCTCGGATACTTGCTCATCGTCATCACCAATCAGTCCGGCATTGCCCGCGGTTATTTCACGGAGGAAGACTATGTCTCCATCACTCGCTACATGGTCTCCGAGTTCGCAGTCCGCGGCATCTGCATCACCGATATCATCCATTGCCCGGAGCTGGAAGGCCACATGCGAAAGCCTGCTGCTGGCATGTTCCTGCTGGCGCAGCAACGCCACGATCTGGATATGGCGGCTTGCATTTCCGTCGGTGACAAACAAAGGGATGTCGAAGCAGCACAAGCGGCCGGGTGCGGGAAAAATTTTCTCTTCCAGGGAAGCTATGAGGATATCCTCACCGCTCTTTAATTTTGGATTATTGCTCATTCGGGGACAAATCGGGGATCAATTTGAAGTACAAGATACGAATTGAGAAGTTGATGGTTAGCGTTCTACGTGCTTTTTTGCGGAGCGGGAGCGTAGGTGAATTTTTGGGGTATGGAGGAGGGGTGGTTAGAGAGGGAGAAAGAGAATTGCGATGTAATCTATAATCCTTGCTTTGTTGCATCGAGAGGTCAGCAAGGCATATTTTCTCTCCATCCAGAAAGTAACTCTGTTCTTTCTTGTTTGCTCATCTTAAGTGACATGTTGTTGATATTAACCCTTTATTTTTGAGGCATCAAGTTTTCAGGAAATTCTCCTTTCCTGTTTTCAGTAGCCCTTCGGTGACTTTATTTTTGTGTGACCCAAATGTGGCCACTCTTACCACATAATCTCATCCTCTGCCAAGATAAAAATGCGTCTGTCAGTCGCTTACAACTTCTGACAGACGCAAAAAGACATATTTTTTATACCGGCTGCGGGATTTACGTAACTTACTATCAATTCATTAAATAATACTAGAGCTTTATTCGTGCTGCAAATTTT
>CANRLM010000097.1 GCA_947631435.1 uncultured Akkermansia sp. | reverse complement strand
AGAAATGTTGAGAATGGAAAAACTATGCTATGCCATCGGATTTACCAAAGATATGGTAAACAGTCTTTTGACAAAAAAAGAAGCTATCAGATGCAATGGGAAAATCTATTCCGAAGAGCATAGACGAAGATTTGAAATCAAGAATGATATTTTCAAGGTTGAAAAAAGTCCGATAGATGAGAATAAATTGGTGCTGACCATAAACAGGCTGCCGATAGGCGAATGGTTCAAAGAGCAATGGGAGAAATTAAGGCAAGGTTTGCGACAATCTACAGAAGAACCAAGAAAAAGTAGAGGATTCAGAATGTAATTTTGATAGTATTTGATTGTATCTCAATAAAATTAAATATCTTTGTAAACGGATTGAGGCTACTCTTTCCAAAACATATTAGAATTAAGAAGAAGCGTTATGCTTATCTTGTACTTGAAAACGTAGGAAATTTTCAATTAGATGCAAGGATAGCATAGTGGTTCTCACGCATATAGCGTGGGCTGCTATTGTTACATCTGCATCTATGGTTTCCTACGACCTTCAAGTAAAGAATGTGGCATACAGTTCCACGCTTCTTTAATAGGTTAAATTCCTTTTGGAACTGGAGATTAAAATATGTAGTGTATGAGTGTAATAAAAAAATGGTTATTTGCTATTTGTGCCATTATATTAATGAATGGATGTGCACCACTTCGAATGCCTGTAATAGTAAGGAATGCTCCTATTGAAATGTATAAATACGCATACATTTCCCCAACAAAGGAATTGACATCAAGCATAGGAGGTACATATGGTGGGCAATACGGTATCTATGGTTCTTCAACCACCAAAAGTGTTAATCCAAGTGATGTAATAGCAGGAATACTAATAAAAGAAGGATATATCATATTACCCGAACTTAAACCCGAATTATCTAATGAAACTCTAATCGTCAATTATGGTGAGAGTGGCAGGCGTAATAGAGGTTTAGGTTATACAATAGAAGTAACTATACAGTTTAGCTCTGCAAAAACCAATGAAATGATATGTTCTTGTACAGCAGAAGGACAAGGCGAAACAGAAGCTGATGATATCCGTCAAGCCATTAGAAGAGCCTTAACAAGTTTATTCCCTGAGAAATAACCCAATAATACGACAGATTATGAAAAAGTTTTTAGTATTATCCGCTTTAGTTATAACTTCTTGTACACTCTCTAACGAGGAAAAAGCTGAGAAATTGGTTAAAGAGACGCTTAAAGACTATCTCTATCACCCTGATTCTTATGAGCCAATATCAACAAGAGTTGATAGTATGTTTATTGATGTAACTACTATTGAGCCTATTATGAAAATTAGCGATGAAATCAAGAATTTGATATCTAAAATAAATCGCTGTGAGAGAAAAATTGAATCAGCAGAATCTTCTATGGATATTTTTGCCCCCAATGGTTATTCTTCTCAATACTCTCGTGGAGAGTATGCACGAGCAAAAAAAGAAAAGGAAGAAGCCAAATCTGATTTGAACAAATACACCAAGAAACTTTCAGAACAACTTGCTTCTCTAAAAGAAAATGTCGCTAAATATCACAAAGGAGAATTTACAGGTTGGGCAGTAAGCCATAGATTTAGGAGTCTTAATGGAGCAGGCTCAATGACCATTCCGGGAGAAATGATTTTCTTTTGCGATGAAGAATTTACAACTTGTGGGGGTTATGAAACAGATAAGTTTGAGGACTTCGTAAAAATTTTAAACGCAGTAGATGAAGCAACTTCGGATGAAGATGTAATAGATTATTTTAAAGAAAATATTTTTTTGCTATAAATTCCGTATTTCCGTAGTACGCTAATTTTTATGCAAAGCAAATATTATTAACTGCTATTTTTTTAATATGCAATGGGCGTTTATTTTGGTTATTTGTATAATTGCTATTTCGGTTATTGTAATAGCGATGGTACGAACACGCCTAAAAAACAAATCCAAAGAGCTTGCAGAAAAGCTAAACCATTTATCTGCATATAGCGAGAAATCAAATTATGAGCAAGCAAGAGAGAGATTATCGGCTCTTAATGAGGGGGCGTTTATAGATATTCCCTCAGACTTAAATAATGGCTTTTATGGCAGGGTAATCTCCGCAACGCAAGAAAAAGATTTCATCAATCATTATAAGGTACATTTCCAAGAGGCATATTCACTTCTGAAGAAACTTGAAGCCTTTAACATCACTCCATCAGAAACCATATCCAAATTCATTAACGACTTTGGAAGAATCAACAAACTTGTAAAACAACATAATGATGGTGTTATAACCTTTCTACTTGACACGCACAGGGACTTTTTCGACCATTGCCTAAAATACCCATTAGACAAGCAACAAAGACGCTCAATTGTTTCAGAAGAGGATAATTGTTTAGTAGTCAGCAGTGCAGGTAGTGGTAAAACCTCTTCAATTGTCGGTAAGGTTAAATATCTCACCGAAATCAAGGGTATAGCACCTGAAAGAATTTTACTTATCAGTTATACCAACAAAGCAGCAGCCGAACTAACCGAAAGAATGGCGACCAATAGATTGAAAGGTTACACATTCCATAAGTTAGCCATTGATATTATAGGCAAAACAACAGGCACAAAACCATCGATTTGCGACAATACAGATTCATTGTTTGTTGATATATATCACAAATTGTTAGATAAATCGTCTTTCAAGAAAAGTATAGTGGAATACTTTATTGATTACCAAACGAATGAAGCCGATTGGGAACAACGCAAGAATGAAAGACGAGAGCAATTATCAGAGCAAAAGAATGTGCAGCTAAAGGCAATGTTCCCCGATATGGACGGCAGAGCCATATATGTGAGAAGTGAACAAGAACAAAAAATATGTTTTGCTTTGTCCTCGCTGGGAGTGAAATTCAGATATGAAGAACCATACGAACATCAATTAGCAGATGAGATGCACTCACAATATCGTCCCGACTTCTCAATATATTTTAAGCAAGGAGGAGTAACCAAACGCATCTATCTTGAACATTTCGGAGTTGATGAACACGGGCTTGTTCCTGCTTGGTTCGCAAAAGACAAGGGTATAACCTACGAAGAAGCCAATCAGAAATACAATGATGGTATAACTTGGAAAAAAGCGGCTCACGAGAAATTTGGTACACAACTTTTAGTGACATCAAGTGCAGATTTCCATTATTCTGATATTAGGGATAAACTCCGTAAACTATTAGCTGAAGCAGGTGTACCAATTCAAGAAAAGACCGATGAGGAGTTATACGATTTAGTACTACCCAAAGGCAGCAAGCAGGAAAAGGCGTTTATACGACTTGTTGTTACTTTCGTTACATTGGTAAAATCAAGTTGTAAATCAGTTAAAGAGGTTTTGAAACAAGCCAAAAATGCAGATGATGAACGAAGTGTGTTTATCATCAAGAATATATTTCAACCTGTATATGAACGCTACATAAATGCGTTAAGCGATAGTAACCAAATTGATTTTACCGATGCTATTCTTCAAGCCACTGAGATATGTCGTACTTCACACCCTGTTGAATATGATTATATCATAGTGGATGAGTTTCAAGATATTTCTGTTGACCGTTACAACTTCTTGAAAGTATTGCGAGAGGGTAATCCTCCTGCAAAGTTGTATTGTGTGGGTGATGATTGGCAGTCTATTTATCGTTTTTCGGGAAGTGATATGGCTCTATTCAATCAATTCCCCGAATATTTTGGAGCAACGGAGATAAACAAGATTGAAACTACATACAGGTTTGGAGAGCCTTTGGTTTCTTTATCGTCGAACTTTATACAACGCAATAAAGCCCAAATACAAAAGAATATCCATTCGTTCAGCTCAGAAATGAGAACCGAGTTGGAATTCTATGCTTATGATAGACGAGATTACTGCAATACGATAGGGCAACTTGTGGCTTCTATTCCATCGGATAAATCAATATTCCTATTGGGGCGTTACTCTTTTGATGATTACTACCTCTCTTTTATGTACCAATCAATTAAAGAGGGTAATAGATTCTACTATGTGATAGGAGGACAAAAAATAGAGTTTTTGACCGTACATAAGTCAAAAGGTCTTGAAGCAGATTATGTAATACTATTGCAATGTAACAAGGATACTTATGGCTTCCCGTCTCTTGTGAGTGACGACCCTGTGCTTAACTATGTACTAACTAAAAGCGACCAATTCCCATATGGAGAAGAACGTAGATTGTTTTATGTAGCAATAACAAGAGCAAAGATGAAAACTCTTGTGCTATATGACAAGCGTTTTCCCTCTGTATTTGTGGATGAATTTTTGCATCCTGAAAAGGTTTCAGAAGATAGCTATGTGAAGCACCCCAATGCCAATAAGAGATGGACAAGAAGTGCAGACCAATTTCTATTGAAACTGCATAATGAGGGAAAGAGCGTCAAATATATTGCAAACAAAATGGGCAGAAGTCAAACGTCAATCGTTATGCGATTGAATAAACTTAATCAATAACAATGCTTTAAATAACTTTTTGCAATTATACCACCAATAACATTGGGGTGTGTCCTTATTAAGGGTATAATCTTAAATAATACAAAAACACCCAGTTTTACATTCTTGGGTGTGAAACTGGGTGTCTGTTTTGCAATTTGCTGATTTTCAGCGTTTATTGCGGAGAGACAGGGATTCGAACCCCGGGTACCTCGCAGTACAACGGTTTTCAAGACCGCCGCAATCGACCACTCTGCCACCTCTCCAAACTTCTATTTCAAAAGTGCTTTCCTCAAAAAGTGGTGCAAAGGTAAGGGATTATTTTTGATCCGCAAATAATTCGGCTGTTTTTTTGCAATAAAAATTTCATATCGTACTTTTGTAAAATGAAACGGAATTATCTACTTTAATCTTGTATGAATAGGGCTGGCATACGGGAAAAGAGGGGCAGAGTACCCTTGATACTC
>CANRLM010000096.1 GCA_947631435.1 uncultured Akkermansia sp. | reverse complement strand
TGCCTGAATTCTTCCACCAATTCCCGAAACATATCTTCAAATCCCTCTCTGCTCAACATACGAAATACCCTCGCAAAAGCGCCACTATCACCATAAAACGATGTCCGTCAACTTATGTATTTTTGCGTTGCCGGTTCTTGGGTCTTCCATCAGGCTGATTTTTGTAATAAGATGATGCATCCCTGTGCCCTATCATATTTTACATTTAATATCAATAATTTAAATAAGTTATTGATACTAAATTCTATACATCCAATTCTGCCCCTAGGTTTTCAAATGCGTTTGCCCTGCGAGGCATGAAAAAGCTTGATCATTCGGCGGAGGCTTCCTGTGCGTACCGTTCGCGGGATTCGCGGAGGATGGCATTGGCGCGGGCGATGTCAAAAAATTCGCCCACTTCAGTGACCTTATTTTGCAGGGTTTTGTAGGTGCCGAAGAAGTTCTGGATTTCCTGCAGGTAGTGAGGGGGAAGATCGGACAGGGTGTGTACGTGCTCGTAGCGAGGATCATTCACATTCACCGCCAGGATTTTCACATCCGGCTTTCCTCCGTCAATCATATCCATCCCGCCGATGATGCGGCATTCCACATAGCAGCCGGGGAAAGTAGGCGAGGAGGTGAACACAAGAATATCCAGAGGGTCGCCGTCCAAGTATTTCGTTTCTTCCACAAAACCGTATTCAGCCGGGTAATAAACCGAAGAGTAGAGCACGCGATCCAGCTTGATGTGACCTGTACGGGTGTCAATCTCGTACTTGTTGCGGCTCCCCATGGGGATCTCTATGCGGGCTTCTACGGTTTCCATGCTTCCCATGCTACCAGCTTGTTTGTCCGGTGTCAAGCAGGGCAAACGCGTTTGCTCCGATATGTCTTTTGCGTTGGATTGACAGGCTGTGAGGGTGGTGGTATGATGCGGGGCATGAGCGCAAAAATCGATAAGGAGCAGTTGGAATGCGTGCGCGCCTGGGCGGCGCAAGGGGTGGATCTGAATGGCATTCAGAAAAAGCTCCGGGAGGAGTGCGGTGTTCATCTCACCTACATGGAGGTGCGTTTTCTGCTGCTTGATCATGGCATTGAAATTGCCATGGAACCGGAGTCGGCGCCGGAAGCGGATGCGCCGCAGCCAGACATGGCGCCGGATGTGCCATCTGATGTTGAGGATGGTGCGAACAACGGGAAAGTGCGGGTGACCGTCGATGATTTACAACTGCCCGGTACTTTGATTTCCGGTAAAGCCGAATTCCCCGGCGGCGCAAGTGGCGCCTGGCAGATTGACCAGTTTGGGCGTTTAGGATGGAGTCAGTTGACGGGGCGTCCCTCCCCGCAAGAGCTGCAGGATTTCCAACAGGAACTCACCTCGATGCTCAGCAGAGGCTGAGTCGAGTCACCCCCTTCCTGCCTGGTCTTCCGGCGCGCGGAGAGGGAAGACGTTCTGCCGCCAGACGATGCGAGGACACTGCGCGGGGGTGAGATAGACCTCCACGATGTCAAAGCGCACGGGAACGCTGCGCCCGAGGAGACGCAGCCAGTTGTAGGCGCCGAGACGCAGTCGGCGGCGTTTGGAGTGATTAATTGCCCGTGAGGGAGCGCCGGATTGCGGAGAGATGGTGCTTTTTACCTCGCAAACGACAAGGGTGTCACCATCGCGGGCAACGATGTCCAGCTCGCCGGAGCGTCCCCAGCGGAAGTTGCGTCGCAGGATGCTCAGGTGTTGTGCGCGCAGATACGACGCAGCTACGAGTTCCGCATAAGCGCCCCGATAACCGGAAGGTGGCGCCGTGGCATCAGATGCCCAAGGGCAGCATCGTTTGTGCAACAGGTGCAAACGAGCGGCGATGATGTGGCGTAATTCCATGTATTTGGAGGGCTTGGAGGTGCTGGGCTGTGCCGTAGCCGGCATTCTTGTTCCATCCGTAATCAGGGTACTGCTCATGCAGCTCAGTCATGATGCGATCCCGGGTGACCTTGGCGAGTACGCTGGCGGCAGCGATGCTCAGACAGAGGGCATCTCCGCCCACGATAGCGCGCTGCGGCAGTGGAAAATCCCGCACAGGGAGGCCATCGATGAGGCAAAAATCCGCCCCCGGTTTCGGAAGTCCCTCTGCCGCGCGCCGCATGGCCAGGTGTGTGGCGCGCAGAATATTCAGCCGGTCAATTTCCTCCACACTTGCCGAAGCTACGCTTTTGCGCACCCTGGGGTCTTGCGTGAGCACGGCAAATAGTTTTTCGCGCTGCCGCTTCGTGATCTGTTTGGAATCAGTCAACCCTTCCGCCCGATAATCTGCAGGAAGAATCACTGCCGCTGCAACCACGGGGCCGGCCAGAGGACCGCGCCCTGCTTCATCGATGCCGCACACGGCCCGGTATCCCGCCGCGTATGCGGCAGATTCGGCTTCCATGGTTGGAACGGAACGCATGACAAAAGATTTTCTTGCAGATTATCGTTGACGCATGAACGTCACAATTCCCTCACCGATGACACGGGCAAAGCGGCGTGCATTGACGGAGTTATTTAGGAAACGTGCGTGCTCAGGATTGGAGACAAAAGCGACTTCGGTGATGACGGCGGGGACGTAGGATTCATCGCAGGTGTTGAGCCAATCACCGCCGCCGCGGTGTCCATCCGTACGAATCACCACGCCACAGGGTACGCCGTGGTTCGGCATGCCGTGGTCGAAGATGCGGCGATTCATCACCCGGGCCATGGAGGTAGCGAGTTTCACGCCGCATTTGTTGCAGTAGAAAGCTCCTTTGTTGGAGAGTTTCCATGTTTCCGAATCGCTGTTGAGATGCAGGAAGACGACGGCGCCGGGTTTGCGATCCAGTGCATAATCCGCGCTCAAAATCCCAACAGCCATGCGTTGCGGGTGATGCCGGGAACGATAGACTGCCGTTGGAATAGGTGTCTTCACATGCACAACGCCGATCTCTCGGGCAGCTTTCGCCAATTTGGAATCAGTTGGCATATCCCCGCGGTTGCATACGACGCACCGGTAACCGGCAGCCTCTACCACCTTTTTCACTTCCCCGGCATAGCGGTACCAGAATTCGCACTCCTCGAGCATACCTCCCTCCGTTGCGTCCGGCGTGCGTGCGCCTTGCCCGCCACGTTCAGGCGCGTAATAGTGACCGATGTCAAGCACGACAGTCTGCGATTCCAACGCCTGCCGCTGCATGCGCTGTTGGGCGCATTGCGTGAATACCAACAGCGCTATCACTGCAAAAACACCTGTCAGGAAAAAGCGTTTCATCCTTTTTGCTTGCAAAAAACTTCAGATCATGAGGCGCCCCTGCTCCCCTTCTGTTGGGGCGACTCCGAGCTTTGTGTAGGCAGCGGGCAGAGCCTCCCGTCCGCGCTGCGTGCGACGGATGTAGCCCTGCATGATAAGGAAGGGCTCGTATACTTCCTCCAATGTCGAGGTGTCCTCGCCCAGAGCTACAGAGAGAGAGGAGAGCCCGACCGGTCCCCCATTGAATTTGTAGATGAGGGTTTCGAGAATGCGCTTGTCCATCTCGTCCAGACCGTCGGCATCAATATCCAGCATACTCAGAGCTGCTTCTGCCACTCGTGCCGTGATGCATCCATCCGCTCGCACTTGCGCGTAGTCCCGCACCCAGCGCAGCAGAGCATTTGCCACGCGGGGCGTGCCGCGACTCCTGCGCGCGATTGCTTCCGCCCCGTCCGGCCGCATCTCCACCCCTAGCAGAGCGGCGGATCTCTGCAGGATGTGGCAGAGATCTTCTGCAGCGTAGTAATCTAATCTGTTCGTGATGCCGAATCGGGAGCGCAACGGGCCGGTAAGCATGCCACTGCGTGTGGTAGCGCCGATGAGGGTGAAGGGCTTAAGGCGAAGATTCACCGATCTCGCCGCCGGTCCCTGGTCGATCATGATATCCAACCGGAAGTCCTCCATTGCAGGGTAGAGGTATTCTTCCACCGCGGGGTTCAGACGGTGAATTTCGTCGATGAAGAGCACATCCCCCTCTTCCAATCGCGTGAGAAGCCCCGCCAGGTCTCGTGCTTTTTCGATCTGTGGACCTGAGGCGATGTAGAGATTGCGCCCCACCGCATGCGCGATGATATAGGCAAGCGTCGTTTTACCAAGCCCCGGCGGACCGCTCAGTAGCACATGGTCCAGCACATCTCCGCGCTTTTTCGCCGCCGCCACCATGAGCATAAGGCGTTCTTTCACTTTTTCCTGACCGCAGAATTCAGAAAAATCCGGCGGACGCAGGGAGGCTTCCTGCTCGCCGGAGGGTCTTTCAGCAAGTTTACTGTAGAGAAGAGAACCCGGTTTTTCCGGGAGATCGTTACTCATGGGAGGAGAAGTAGCAATGACGAAATTCAGGCGTAGAGTATGTAATCCTCCTTGCGGGGAGAGGCATGCCCTTCTCCGCCGGGAGCAGCATGCCCCAAAATGCAAATGCCAAGCCCCTCGTAGTGGGTTGCATCAATCCCCCACCTCGCCAGCACCGCCTTTCCCTCCTCCATCTCAAACATCTCTTTCGCCCTGTTGATCCAGCAGGAGCCCAGTCCCTCTGCATGCGCCGCCAGCATCAGGTTGCCCATTACCAGGCACGCATCCTGCAGCCCTGTGGGTGCCTGCCTGTCCGCCAGCACGAACACTGCCACCGGTGCCCCGTAGAACGGATCCACCGGTTTGCCCCATACTTGCGCGTTAAGATCGGCCAGGTGTCTCAGTTGCCGTGTATCGCGCACCACCACCATGCGCGGACTTTGCGTGCCGTGCCCTGTGGCGGCGTACGTTCCCGCCTCTAATACGCGGCTGAGCTGTTCTTCCTCCACAGCCTCATCCGTGTATTTGCGGCAGCTGCGGCGTGTTCTGATATCCTCCAAGGTTTCTTTCATACGCTGCCTATTCTACTCCAGACTGCGGGGGATTGTCAATTCTGGGATAATGCTCGCAGGGCAAACGCATTAGGAAATGCGTTCGCCAAAGTACGAAGCCAATTCGAAGCGCGAATTACGAAGTTGATAATTAGCGCGCTACGTGTGTTTTTTTGTAAAACGCCGGTGTAGCTTGTCTGTTGATTGTCTTCTCTCAAATGCGTTTGCCTGGGCTGTGGGACTTTTTCGCTCTTCGTATATTTTTGTGGAATGACTCCACGAAGCAATTCCAAAAAGACGGCAAAATATTCACTACCTC
>CANRLM010000095.1 GCA_947631435.1 uncultured Akkermansia sp. | reverse complement strand
GTGCTTACGTGGAAGGGTGGAGATAATAATCCACAATGGACGGAGAGTGGTGGAGAGAACGTATGGACCAAGGACGCAAGTACAGACACCGCCTACGAGAGAGGAGCGGACGTCATCTTCGCGCCGTTAACCAGTGGAGGAGCCACGCAGACTGTGACCGTATCCGGCACAGTACATGCCCGCGACCTCACCGTCGGCAAGGCGGATGGTGCTGATGGCAACACAAAGAACGGCGCATTCTATACCTTCGCCGGAGCCGCAGGCGGTGCTGACGACATCATCGATATCTCCGGCAACATCGTACTTGCGGGCACGTATGGGGATACGCCGTCGCCCAGCACAGCGGTCTTCAACACTGCTGTCACTTTCTCCGAGGGGGAGAATCACAGCATCACGGGAGCGGGCGAGGTGAAGTTCACTAGCAGCGTGACGGCCAACGGGCTGACAGTGGGACAGGGCACTCGACTCACCATCTCCGGCAATACCGGCACCCGCACGTTGGGTCATGTGACGGTTGGAAGTGGTGGCGAGTTTGTGGTGAATGATAAGACTTTCTTCAACAGCTACGCAGCGACGACTGGCACCGTTGGGGGACAAGGAAGCATTGTTCTTGACGGATTGACGTCAAATAACGGTGCCACGGGAGTGTATACAGGTGGCAGCCAAAACTACTCGGAAAATGGGTTGCACGCCATGCTCGACGAGGAGGGCAACACCATCGGGAGCATAATTCTCCGCGGGGGAACAGTGCTTGCTACCGTAACGAACGACCAAGAGAAACTTTTTGATCATATCAGCGGATCCATTGTGGTGGAGAAAGGTTCTGCATTTTGGGTACATCAGAAAGGGCTCGTTGCAAAGGAAAACGAAACTCGCACACTCTGCCTGGCGGGAAGCGGCGTAGGTAGTAATGCGTATGCGCTACGCTTACAGGGTGGGAATGGAGTGGAGTGGACGGTTTCCCTGCAGGATAGTGCTACCATTGATGTGTACAATAATACCAGCACCATTTCGGGAGCGGTCGAGATGTCTGGCAAGACTCTTACGAAAACGGGGAGGGGCACCCTGGTCCTGACCGGCGCCATCACTGCTGATGAGAGTTCGGTGTTGGACGTGCAAACTGGCACCCTGGAGCTGCGGAGTGACTTTGGAGCCACCATCAAACTGGCGAATAGCACGACCCTGACACTGAACAAGAGCGATGGAGGCAGCGTCAACAAGATCGATGCTGCGGGCACAACGGGCGGCACGGTGTCGGCGACCGCCGGAGCGTGGACCATCAAAGAATTGGGATGGACAGGAAATAAACTCACCTTCGGCAGCACGGGATCGGGAAGCGTTGTCTTTGGAGACGGTTCTACGAAGCCAGAGGTGAAAACAGGGAAAACCCTCGTACTAGGGGCAGGAATTTACAGCGGCGGACTCTCCATCGAGGTGAGCGGTGAAGGAGGTGGAGAGACCACCGGCGGGCACCTCCAACTCAGCGGGGAAGGCGTAAGCATTGCGGACACTAAGCAACTGGAACTGACCATCACCGGATGGACGGCAGCCGGTGGATCCTCTTACCAGCTCTTTGAAGAAGGTCATACAACCGGTCTGGCAGAATTGCTGGATAAGATCCAAGTCACCCTTGATGAAGAAGGAAAAGCGGCTCATCTGGGAGTATCGCTTGATTCGGATGGAGTCCTTCATCTGCGGCACGATGAGGCTCTCACGTGGGACGGAGCAAGTGACAACAAGACCTGGGAAGAGGAAGGCACCTCAACCCCGTGGAACGTCGGTACTTCTTCAACAGACACTCAATTCCTGCCGAGCGACGACGTCATCTTCAGCAACACAGCTTCTGAAAAGACCGTCACCGTTTCGGGAGAAGTGCATCCCGGGAATATCACCATCGACGGAGCAGCCTACACCTTCTCGGCAGCGACGGGAGGTGGCGTCCCTGCAGCGAAAGTCATCGTCGGAGGGGACATTACCCTGAAGGGCAACGGAGCCAGCGCCACCTTCAACGTCCCGGTGAGCTTTGCGGGAGCAAGCAGCATCACGGGGGAAGGGACAGTGGAGTTCACGGGAGGGACAACATGGACCGGCAACACCCTCACTGTCGGCAGCTCGACAGGGAACGCCACCAACGTCACCTTGAGCGGCAGCGGAAACGTCAGCGGCGAGCAGCTCATTGTGAAGAACGGAGCTACAGTGACAGTGAATGTGGTTAGCGGCCACGGCACTTACGATTTTAAAAACTTCACACTGGAATCCGGTGCGAAGTTGGTGATTGACGGAACCACCGCAATCGAAGAAGGGAGTACCGGGACAAGCACGGTTGATGGAGACACCATCACTTCCGGTCGAATCAACAGCGACGCGAGCGCTGAAAGTGTGGGGCATGGTATCCTGGTCTTGAAGGGAATAACTACGGGGGGAAATAACGCTAACACCTCCGGTCTTTTGAACAAATTGCTCGGAAGTTCAGACTCTTGGAACGCCTCAGTATTCAAACTTATCGACACGTTGGAGTTGGAGGGGACTCAGCTGGACGTTGGTTCAGGCAACTTGACGAACAACATCACCAGCATTGGTACCATTAAAATCGGGGATGATAGCAAGCTTATTGTCGGTGGGGAGGATCCTTTCCTTAAAAACAATTCCCCGGCCATTGAGATTGCTGAGGGCGGGACTCTCTCAATCTGGGATTGGAATAACGACCGTACGCACGGTGTACGGATCGGCTCACAGGTAACGATCACGGGAAATAATGCGGTGATCAACTCCGGAACTGGAACCATCGGTACAGGCACTACCCTGACCCTTTCCGGTGGGTTGAGCATGAACGGTCACACTGTGCAAAAGACCGGGGTGGGAACCGTATCAGTAACCGGAGCTATCACTGCCGGAACAGGCTCGGCGTTGGATATCCAGGGCGGCAAAGTTCAGATAGGAGGGAATTTGAGCAACTTCTCCACCGCATTCCAGGGAACGATCCAGGTGGCAAGTGGAGCAACGGTCATCTTTGATCCCGGCGCCGGGAACACGTTGAGTTTGGGAGCCGGCAAGGTGATACTGCCGACGGGCGAGATCTCGACAGCGGCGGTGGTTGCCAATTCCGGCACGGTGACGTTAGGAGACGCGATTGATGCCAACTGGGGCACCCTCAATCTTTTCAAGGCCGAAACGAACGCCACACTGGAAGTCACAGGCGATGTGACCCACGTGAGCACCGTCAATCTCAACAGTGGGAGAGGTACGGTCAAGTTCACCAAAAATCTTCAAGGAGACACCGAGCATACAAAGCTCACCGTCGCAGGAGGAGCCCTGACGGTAGGGGGGAACGTCTCTGACTACAGCGAGATTGAAGTGCAAAATCGGGGCTCAAATGGAGTCTTCTATGGCAGCATGACAGTTGAAGGAACGCTGACCATGAACGATGGAGGGAAGTTCAACCTCAACTGGCTGGAATCCAGGCTGAATTTGGATGGAGGACTGGCGGGCAGCGGTAACCTTATTCTTACCGGAGGCGGCACATTAAGACTCGGTGGCAACATCACTTACGATGGGTCCATTGAAATTCAAAGAACGACCGGTTTAGGTCAAGGAACACCTGACAAAATGGGGCGCATAGAGATCACCTCGTCAGCGACAAACCTGGACATCAACCTTTCCGGGGCGTGGAACATAGAAAATTACGGCAACGCTGATAGACCTTACCAGCTTATCCTCTCCGGCGACACGAGCACCGAGAAAACTCTCAAGAAGATCACATTTAACGCGGAAAACGAAGCCTCCAGTGCGGTGAAAGTCACCGGCAAGTGGCGGGTAGAGGATTTGGCGATAGGAATCGGGAGGACCCTTACCTTTGACGGCCCAGGCAGCGTCACGTTCGGCAGCGCCAGCGGCGGCGGGGCGAAGGTTGCCGAACAAAGCGTCTTATCGCTCAACAGCGGGACATACAGCGGCAAGCTGCTGGTCTCCATCAACGGAGCTTCCCTGGGGGGAGAGATTACGCTTGGTGAAAGAGTCGTGCTGCAGAATCTGGAAATTGACATCACCGGGGAATGGCTTAACAACATCAACATCCTGTCAGCCCCGTACACCCTGTTTACAGGCATGACATCCGAACTCCTCGGGAATGTCCGTCTGGCCGACGCGCTTGAAAAGAAACTCGAGGAGCAGGAACTTCGACTTGAGCTCAATGATCAGGGGCAACTCGTCGTCCGGCACTTAGCGGATGCAGAGCTCGTCTGGATAACACCGGAGGGGACATGGAAGGAAGGGGAAAGAAATACCTACTGGAAGAACGGCAATAAGGCCGACGACTACTTCGTAGCCGGCGACAATGTCAGATTCACCACGAGTGAGGGAGAATTCACAAGCGGAGGGACAGTGACCGTGAGCGGAGAAGTAGCGCCCGGGGACGTCAGCATCGAGGGGGGAGCGTGGACCTTCAGCCCGGCTGAGGGAGTGGAAAGCAACATCTCCGTTGGCGGCAACATCCTTCTGGCGGGGGCAGCCTATGCGACCTTCGATGTAGCGGTGAGCTTTGCGGAGGCGGATGCAAACATCGCGGGGAGTGGGACAGTAGAATTTGCCGGCGGAGGATTTAATGGAACAAATCTCACCATTGGAAATGGGACGACAGTGGTGGTGAGCGACCGAGCATCGCAGAAGACTCTCAGTGGGGGAATTGTGTTGAAGCAGCAGGGCACGCTGGTATTAGATCTTGGAGAAGAGGGAGAAAGCGGGATCAACCGTGGGGTCGTTGACACCGCCTACACCAACACCTGGAATCTTGCGAACAAGGTCACAGGAGAGCAATCCGGCGACACATGGACCGGCTCTCTCGTGCTGGCGAATATCAACGGGTATTGGGAGGAGGATAATAACCAGCATACTAATTCCATCGGTCTCATGACCCTCCTCAATGACAAGATCCTGCCGACCGGAGGAAAGATCGGGACCCTTGTGCTGCGCAACACGACCTTGTCGGCTTACAACAGCGGCAGCCAGAGTATTCTGGCAAAGGTGGGGAAGATCGTGGTGGAAAGAGGGAGCATGTTCTGGTTTGGGGAGAATAGTGTACTGAACGGAGAAGACTCTCCGTCACTGGAACTGCATGCCACGGAGGTTGGGGACACGATCACGGCGGCGTTGCAGACATTCAATGGGCTCGGAGCAGCGACAATCAGCAACGCGGTCACACTGGTAGCCGACGAAGGGATCAGCGACGGGATCGTGCAGATAGACACCGTAGCCGGGGCGAACAACGTCAGCGTAGCGGGAGAATTCACGATGGGCGCTGCCGTCACGCTGCGCAAGACGGGGGCGGGCACACTGGC
>CANRLM010000094.1 GCA_947631435.1 uncultured Akkermansia sp. | reverse complement strand
GCGAGGTTTTGGCACTGGTCCGTGCGGTCCCAGGGCTCCGGGTACACGCAGGCTTTCAGCGCGTCATTGGCGGCCAGGTGCTCGATGAGCGCCTCTGCCAGGGCATACTCGGGCGCTTTTTTCAGCTCGTCCATGGGATTTACGATTTACGATTTACGATTTGGAAAGAATGCGCGCTTGCGCGCGGAGCTGCGAAGCGATAGCGGAGGGGGTGGGAGGAACATGCGTGGTGATTAGTTAGAAAGGTTTGTGGGTTTGCTGAGCCGTATCCCTGGCTTGGCTAAATCGTAAATCGTAAATCGAAAATCGTAATTCACATGATGCTCCCGTGCATGATGCCGCCGGCGCCGGGGGAAGCCCAGCGAGCGCGACGCCCGTGGAAGATGGGGGAGGCGAAGGAGACATCCTCCGCGAAGGGAATTTCCCCGCGGGCAATGGCGTCCAGCCTCTCCTCGGCTGCCTCTGCTTCGCGCTTGCGCTCCTCGGTGATGGCGAGGGCGAAGCGCGTGAGCAGGCGCACGCGCAGGATAGCCGTGGCTTCGCCGCGCAGGGCGTTGGGGATGAGCAGAGCATCCTCCGCCAGCCGCACCCGCCCACAGGCGAGCACAGCGGCGCGCACACGCCCTGCCACCCCGCTGCAAACGCCCGGCACGGGGTCTGCGGCGGGGTCAATGGCTCTTCCCTGGGAGATAGCTTTTTGCTCCACAGGGTTGAAGCCTTCGGCGATGAGCGCCTCGTCTACGCGGATCCATTCCATCTCTTCGAGCGTCAGCTGATTTCGAGGCGGGCAGCGGCGGCGGGGTTAGTGATCTGCCGGTCAGAGCTCCAGAGCAGCATGTCCACGTCGTAGATGCCGCGGTCCTTGTAGCTGATCACCTCCGGCCCGGCCGGGGAGAGCGTGAACTCCTTGCCGGCGGAGAGGTCGTCGAGCGACGGCGTCTCCTCGTTGTACAGCGCGATGATGTCCTTGCCGAGCAGCTCCGTGAGCTTGCCGCCCACTTTCGCATACGTGTCGCACACGACGAGCTGCACCCCCTGGAAGGAGAGGGTGGAGAGGAACGCCTCCTCAAAGATGGCGAAGGCGTGCCCCGTGGTGCGGGCCAGCACGGTCTTGTGGTTGCGGATGGTGTTCCACACGCTGCGGCCCATGATGAGGTGCGTGGGCTTGCGGCCGTAGGTGCCCACGGCCACCTTGTCCAGCAGAGTATCAATGGCGGTGATGACGTCGGCACCCTCTGCGGAGAATTTGCCCAGGGAGCCATCCTCTGCCGTGATGCCGGTCTTGAACGCCTGCACAGCCTCCACCTGGCGGGTGGTGAACTGCGCGCTCATCAGCGAGCGAATGCAGCGCTCCTTGAAGCGCGGACCGCTCTTCTGCATAAGCGCCGGGGCCCAGTTTGCTATCTCCAGCGCGGCGGGCTGGCAGTTGAAGTAGCCCTTGCTCTTGGAGATCTCGATGCGGTGCGGCGTGTTGTGGCGCGGCAGGGTGGTGTCGTGCGCGGTGTAGCCCGTGTCGATGTCCCACTTCTCGTACCAGCCTTCTGCCTCGTCCACGCCTACGGCGGGGAAGAGCAGCTTGTTGAGGTCCACGGTTTCGCCAGGGTTCTGGTAAGCTCCCTGGGCGTACTGGGTCAGTATTTCGTTGAATTGGTCTGTTCCTTGAAACATGGTTGGTTCTGGGGGTTATGGGTTACTTGGTCTTGGCCACTTTCACGGCGCTGGCGGCGGACAGTGCGATGCCAGCCGGCTTCACATCCGCAGGCTCCACGAGGCGGGCCTCCACGAGCGCGCCGCTTTCCCCGCCGCCCAGGGCGACGGCTACCACGACGGCTGTCTCCTCCGCTTTCTTCACGGCTCCATCGGCATCCAGCGCCAGGCGGTCGCCATCTGCCACGGCTCCGGAAACTCGCACGCCGACAATGCCGGCAAAGCCAGGCAGGGCCACATCGCAGGGGCGATTCTCCTCTGCGGGGTCGGTGAGCAGGCCGAACACATCCGCGGCTTTATCTTCGCCGCCGGTGAGTTGCAGCTTGCCGGCGGAGAGCTTCACAAAGCAGCCCTCCTTCTCGCTGAGGTCCGCGCCGGCGGGCCGGCGCACAACTAGGGTTTGGTGTGTGATCATGGGGGTGTTGTTAGTGCTGGGTTGATGTTTCGTTTCGGGCCTGGGCCACAGCCGTCCAGTAGTTGATCTTTCGGCCGGAGGCGAGGGCGGCAGACACAATTTCCTGCGCGCGGTTGGTGATGGCGCGCTCCTTTTCGTCCGAGATCTTGCGGTTCGTGATGTCGGGCAGCTTGTCAGCTCCTGCGTACTTGCGGGCGGGGGCGTCCTGCTGCTGCTGCTGCTGGCGGTTCATCAGCGCCTTATTCTGGCAGAGGAGGCGGGTGTACTTAAGCCCGTGCTCGCGGTTCGCCAGCACTTGGCCCTTGCACTCCTTCTTCTCCTCGTCGTTGAGCTTGGCGCCTTCCTCCGCCTCGGTGGAGTTCACCACGGCATCAGCTTCCGCATCGGCGGCGGCGTCCGCTCCCTGCTTGAGGGCCTGCACGGCGTCAAGCACCTCTTCGTCGGTCGCTCCTTCGGCCAGGCCAAGCAGAGCGAGCAGTTCGTTGGGGTATGTCATATTGGGTTCTGTTGGGTTGTTGGGTTCTGCCGGGGCGGCGGTGTCGCCGGGCGGCAAAGGGGTTTCGCGGTTCGTGATGGGCGGCTGCCCCTCCGCATTGTTCGGCTTGTTCGTGATCGCGAGTTCTATCAGCCTATCCGGCTGCACGACACCGCTGCGCACCTGCTCTTCGTCGTTAGGGTAAACGGTGGAAAAATGCTTGTACACTTTGCCCTCGATGAGCTGCCGCCCGATGCTGGTCCACTCGATGCGCGCGGCGAGAGCGCCCTCGCACATCGCCAGCTCGCGCGCCCAGCCCATCGCCTCCGTGGGCTTATCGTTATCGCGCGAGAGGTGATCGCGGTCGACGAGCAGCCCCTCGGCCGGCACTCCTGCCTCGGCTATCCTCGCCAGAGCCTCCGGCGTGAGCCGCTGCGTAACGGTCAGTTTCTCCTCGCCCAGTTTTACCACGGTGGGGTACTCCCCCGCCGCCTCGATGATGTACCACCCGTCGCCCGGTGTATCCGGCGATTGCAGGTCCGCTGGCGTGATTTCTTGAGGCATAATGGGAATTACGAATTACGAGTTACGAGTTACGAATTGGGAAGTTAGCGCGCCGGTGGCGCGGGAACTGCGAAGCTTTAGCTGAGGGGGAGGGTAAATCATGCGTGGTTGTTAGTTTGAAAGGTTTTTGGGTAAGCGGAGCCGTCTTGCAGGCTTTGCTTAATTCGTAACTCGTAATTCGTAACTCGTAATTATTTTGCTTCTATTTGCGTTTTGCAGGGGGTCTGCAAGGGTGCTTCTTGGTCTCCGGGTATAGTTTTACCCTCCGAGGGGGGCACGGGCCTTCTGGGCGCGAATTTCGGGGTATCAAAAATCGGCTCGAAAATAAAGACCCAGGCGATCGCCAGGGGAGAGAGCACGGTGGCGGCGGCGTAAACCCACAGCACGGCGTCGAGGCTTCTGTCGTACAGATCGTCGAAATGGAATCGCATCGCCGCCGTTGTAGCATGCTTTTGCCGCCGGGCAAGGGGAGGCTCTCTGCTTCTCTTGCTTTCTCTCTCTTCTCTTGTTTGCTGCCTCAAGCCCAAACCGGAGAAAGCAGTGAAGGCGGGGAAAAAGGAGAGGAGCCCCTTGGCGAACGGGCAAGCCGTGGTAAAACCGGGGCAACAGGAGCGCGGAGCCAGCGTAGGAAGGCGTCGGTCGATTCGACCGAAGCAGGTTGGTGCAACTCCAACCGCGCTCCCTCTTCCATCCCGAGAGAGATGGAGTTTCATAGGTAGTAACAGCAAGAAGGAACAGGGGCGGGCGGCTCTTTTGCCGCTGGAAACAGCCGGGCCGCCCGCCCCGAATTTTTTAAACGCAAATGAAAATCGCTCTCGACATCGGCCACGTGAACCACTCCGGCGCCGCCGGCCTCTACGGGCTTGAGGAACACGCCACCGCCGGCATCATCGCCACGCACCTCCAGCTCCTCCTTCGCAAGGCAGGGCACATCGCCAACATCTTCGACTTCCCGACGCTGGGCAACGACGAAGAGCTCGCGCGCGTCGCAAAAGCCATCAATGACGGCTACTACGACCTCTCCATCTCCCTGCATTTCGACTCCGCCTCCTCCCCCGCGCCGCACGGCGCGCACGTGTGCTACGTGTCGGAGAAAGGCAAAGTCGTGGCGCAATGCGTGGCAAATCACCTCGCTGCGCTGCTGCCGGGACGCGCGGAGACGATCCAGCGCCGCCCGGGGCTCTACATCCTCAAGCACACCGTGCCGCCCGCCATCCTCTGCGAATGCGGCTTCGGCACCAACCCCAAGGACGCGGATCTGCTACTCCGCCAGCCGGACGCCATCTCCCGCGCCATCGCGAAAGGAATCGCCGATTATACATTTCAAATTACGAATTACGAGTTACGAATTACGAATTAAGCAAAGCCTGCAAGACGGCTCCGCAAAAACAAAAACCTTTCTAACTAATAACCACGTATGTTTTCCCCACCCCCTCCGCTATCGCTTCGCAGCTCCCGCGCCACCGGCGCGCATTCTTTCCAATTCGTAATTCGTAATTCGTAACTCGTAATTCATAAATGCTTGCTTTTCTTCCCATTCTCGCCGACATCTCCGCGGAGGACGTGGGGAAAATCATCGCCGCCCTTGTTGGCTGCGGCGGTTCCTACCTCCTCGGCAAATCGAAAGCCGTCAACATCCAGCCCCAGCCGCTGGAAGTGACGCCCAGCAAAGAGTACGCCACGCGAGAAGAGCTCGAGCAGCTGCGCGACGACATCAGCGATGACCTCAACAAAGTGTACGACAAGATCAACAAGACCAGCGAGCAGCTCGCCAGCAACACAGGGACGCTCAACCAGATCAACTCCACCCTCAACCAACTTTTGAACCGCCACCTCAAATCCTGACCCCCCCCTCCTATGAACGACCGCGAAATCACCCTGCGCCGCGCCATCCTCGAAGAGCTCGACAACACGCCGCGCACCTACCTTCAGCCCGGCCGCGCCTTGTACGCCTCCCTGCGCCTCTCCGTCTGCCCCCCGCCCAGCGACGTCGAATTCTCTGAAGCCATGCGCCGCCTGGAAGCCGAGGCAATGGTCCATTGCGAAGTGGACGCCCTGGGCTCCCTCAAATGGTGCATCACCTCCCTTGGTCGCGCAGCACTCAATGAGTAATTACGAATTACGAATTACGAATTACGAATTACGAATTAAGCCAAGCCGTCTCCCCGGCTCTGCATAACCACAAAC
>CANRLM010000093.1 GCA_947631435.1 uncultured Akkermansia sp. | reverse complement strand
ACTCTAGCATGCTTTGAACTTCTTGGCACCCTTTTTTGTGCCAAGAACCTGTTGCATTTAATTTTGCAATCCACAGTAGCCATAAAAATTTCGTGTTGCTAGTTGCGCGGGGGCGTGATAGAATGAGAGTACCATGAAAATCACTGGTACAACACACAAGAAGGCCGCTGAGTGGGTGGAGCAAGTCCGCCAGCTCTGCAAGCCCGATTCCGTTTATTGGTGCGACGGATCGGAGGAAGAAAACACCCAGCTTTGTGATATGCTGGTGGAAAGAGGCACCTATATTCGCTTGAACCCCGAGAAACGTCCCGGATGCTTCCTGGCACGCTCCACTCCTTCGGATGTGGCTCGCGTGGAGGAACGCACGTTCATCTGCTCTGAAAAACAGGAAGACGCCGGCCCCACCAACAACTGGAAGGCCCCGGCTGAAATGAAGGCCATCCTCAACAAATTCCTGGACGGCTGCATGAAGGGCCGTACCATGTATGTGATCCCCTTCTGCATGGGTCCATTGGATTCCCCGCTTGCCAAGATCGGCATCGAGATCACTGATTCCGCCTACGTCGTCACCAATATGCGCATCATGACCATTATGGGCGCCGATGTGCTCAAGCGCCTGGAGGACGAGACCCAGGGAGGCGGCAACCCGAAGCGCGACGGTTACGGCGACTTCGTTCCCTGCCTGCACACCGTGGGCGCTCCTCTTGAGCCCGGGCAGAAGGATGTTGCCTGGCCTTGCAACAACGAGGAGAAATACATCTGCCACTTCCCCGAGACCGGCGAGATCATCTCCTACGGATCCGGTTACGGTGGCAACGCTCTTCTCGGCAAGAAGTGCCTGGCGCTGCGCATTGCTACCACTATTGCTCGCAAGAATGGCTGGATGGCGGAGCACATGCTCATTCTCGGCATCACGGACCCTCAGGGCCGCAAGTCTTATGTGACCGGCGCATTCCCCTCCGCCTGCGGCAAGACGAACCTCGCCATGCTTGTGCCACCGCCCGCTCTGCGCGAGAAGGGTTGGAAGACCAGCATCATCGGCGACGATATCGCCTGGATCTGGCCGCATGAGGACGGCACCTTCCACGCCATCAACCCGGAGAACGGCTACTTCGGCGTGGCTCCCGGCACCTCCTACAAGACCAACCCCATCGCCATGGACACCATCAAGAAGAACGTCATCTTCACCAACGTCGGTCTCACCGACGACGGCGACGTGTGGTGGGAGGGCATGGACGGCGAGCCGCCGGCACATGCCATCGACTGGCAGGGCAACGACTGGACGCCGGACTGCGGACGCAAGTGCGCTCACCCCAACAGCCGCTTCACCGCTCCCGCTTCCCAGTGCCCAACGCTGGATCCGGAGTACTACAACCCCGAGGGTGTCTCCATCAGCGCGTTCCTCTTCGGCGGACGCCGCGCTACCACCATGCCGCTCGTTTATCAGTCCCGCGACTGGAAGCACGGCGTGTACGTGGGCGCCACGATGGGCTCGGAAATGACCGCTGCCGCCTTCGGCAAGATCGGTCAAGTGCGCCGCGACCCGATGGCCATGAAGCCCTTCATCGGCTACAACGTGGGCGACTACTGGCAGCACTGGCTGGATATGGGCGAGAAGACCTGCGCATGCAAGCTTCCCAAGATTTTCAACGTGAACTGGTTCCGTAAGGACGAGGAAGGTCACTTCCTGTGGCCCGGCTACGGTGACAACATGCGCGTGCTCGACTGGGTGCTGCGCCGCTGCCACGACGAGGTAGAGGGTGTTGAGACCAAACTCGGCATCTCCCCCGCCTACAGCGAGCTGGACCTCGACGGCCTCACGGATTACTCCGAGGAGCAGTTCAACAAGAACATGGCGCTCACTCCTTCCGAGTGGCAGGCTGAGCTGGAAAGCCAGACCGAGCTCTTCGACTCCGTCGGCTCCAAGCTTCCCGCCGAGCTGGAAAGCCAGCGCAAGACGCTCATCGCCAAGTTCAGCTGAAGCTGACACGCAACGCTGTTTTTCAACCTGCCGCCTCGACAAGGGGCGGCAGGTTTTTTTGGTACGTCAGGCATGACATGTAACTGGGGTGAAAGTCCCCAAAGAGCCGCTGACAGGGCGGAGAACTTTTCGCGGGTTTTGAGATTCGCGCTTGTAGTGATCAAACAGTACAAGGCCCGTCATGAGGGACTGAAAGTGCCACTCCAGAGGCTGAGACTGAGGGCGACGTGGGATACGGATGTACTGGATGATATATTGTTTGGCAACGAATTAGAGCATAAATGAACGTCCTGTCTCCTTTCCAAAAATGAATCCGTTTTTCTAATGCATTTGTCCTGGGAAATTTGTTTGTAACTTGGAAGAAATCGTTTTATTCTGAGTATAGAGGGTCCTTTGTTGCTGTACCCCAGTATCCTCTTTTCGGAGGCAACAAATGACAAGCCCTTTTTAAAGGATAAGAACACAATCAACCGTGCATGACGTACCCTATGAAAAAACATCCCACACTATCGGCAATCTTAAGTTGCCTCTTCGCACTCAACTTCGCCAATGCAGCGTCCGTTGATCAACCAAAACCGGGTTCCCTGGAAGGTGAACTTGTCGCTAAAGTCGCTATGCCTGCCGAGGTTGACACCTCGATAAGTGCCGTAGAACTTTACCAACTCAAAGATACGTTCTCCTTGCTTCTTGCATTACGCTTTTCCGAAGACAGACACGCGCCCATCCATCTCTTGCCCATCGGCATTTTCACATGCTTTGGCAGCTTGCAAGAGAGACCGGATGACCTTCCCCTTCAGCTTTGGGACGTGACCGGAGATGGAGTGCCCGAAATCGTCTTTTCAGTCTGTACTGCTACCGGTGATAACAGACACGTCCGTGTCTTCCGTATTAATAACACCCATCCTTATCCTCACACGAGAACTACCGATGTTGCAACTCTCATGCTCGAGACTTACACCGCAGGCATCCGTCGTACGGAGGACGGTTCGCTCATCGCAAACGACCCCCATCACGAAGAATTGGGTGGATACCCCAACGCTTCGACCATTTATGCGTATAAGAACGGCGCCTTGCAGCCCGTCCCGACAGAAGGGAAAACGACATGTCCTCCCGACTGGATCGAGACAGCCTGCTGGGCAATTGATTCCACGACGCATGAGCTCGTCCTTCTGAAATCTGCCGTAACAGACCAGCTGCAAGATAATTTCATGGGTTCCAAATTTCCCCGCGAACTATTGGTCGAGGGCACCGCGAACGAGGAAATGCACCCACCCTATCGTTTTTCTGATTCGAGTGACTGGGCACCCAACCGCCGCGTCTACTTTCAATTGGGGCGCATGATAGCGCCCCTGCTGCCGTACCAAGAACTATCACGCATATCACGCGAGAAGTCGTCTTCCCCGCACATTTCAAGTAGTTTTGTCGCTTGCGCGTCGGAAGCTCGTTGCGACTTACTTCCCGCCGTAACAAAAAATGATGACTGGGTCATTGTGAACACCGCCGACCAACAGCAATCCTACCGTATTCTTCCCCCCGTACGTGCCGAAATATCCCAATCCGCTCCATACGATACCGCTAATCGCGACGTCTTCCGCTGGCTGAACGATGATACGTTCGTTGCCGTCCGCACATGCCGCAGAAATTATTCTTGGTCTGCCTATCAAAAGGACGAGAACGGAAAATTCCGGCAAGTAGCTCAGGGTTCACGCATCACCAAGTTTAGCCAAAATGATTCCTCCGGTACGCTCGTCGTCCTCGATGGCAAGCTCGTCTTGCTCCCCTCAGGTTACCCTCGCAGTCCTCACAGCGAATCCCTCGTCAAGGTTCTCTTTGACCCCTCAGTTCAAAAGGCCCAACATTAAATCGTTTCACTCGTCGCCTCGTGAAATGCCATTTTTCTGTGCGACTCCGGCGAGCTGGACCTCGACGGCCTCACGGACATTACTCCGAGGAGCAGTTCAACAAGAACATGGTGCTCACTCCTTTCGGGTGGCAGGCTAAGCTGGAAAGCCAGCGCAAGACGCTCATCGCCAAGTTCAGCTGAAGCTGATACACAACGCTGTTTTTCAACCTGCCGCCTCGATGAGGGGCGGCAGGTTTTGCTTGCTGCAGATGGGGAGGGGATGCTACTATATTGGACGTATGGAATCAGGAGATAAACAGATGCCGTCCCTGACGTATTCCAGTCGGAAGAATTTGGGCGATATCCTTCTGTTTTACCTGTTCTGCCTCTTGTTGTGTGCAATCATTTATCTTATCTTCCTGGATTGCGGCCTCTACTTTTTCTTTTATGTGGTAATGGTTCTTGGAGTCATCTACATGATTGCATTGCCCTGCGCATTTGTTATATGGTCATTTCTGCCTTCGCGTATGCACCGCGTCGCATGCACGATTCTCAGTACGGCGCCCCCTGCAGTGGTGTTGAGCCTCCTCTTGTGCTCATTCAGCGTTCCCTGCTTATTAGTTTTCTTTTTTGCATCCTACTTGTTACCGTTGGTATTGTACCTGATCATTTGGGTGTTTCGCAGACACCGCCAGATGAGAAAGACAGCGCCGTCGATATGATCGAACTCCAGTGAGAGAATAGGGAGCTGACCCGGGTTCACTACGTTTTGATTGGCTTCGGCAACGGGAGCCTATTCACCCCGAATATTCCATGCATCCAGTCAGAGGAAAGGGACGGTGCACACATCCTGCGCCCCGTGATGTGGTTGATGATTTTTTCCTTGTTGGCAGCGTTGAGGACGAGTTGATAGCGAGATACAAGTAGAAGATCTATGACATTCGCATCCATCGTGTTACATGTGTGGTAAAGACATTTGCAAAGAATGAGGTTGGAGACGATATATCATATCTCTTTGAAAATTAATGAGTTAGGACATATTTGCCAGAAATTTGCAAAATATGCATGAAAGTGAAAAAGTAAGTTCGAATGCGACTCTCGTAATGCCTCAAAATAAACGGTCACCCAAGAGCATAGCATTTTAGTCAGGATTTGCAAGTCTTTGCTGTGAGTTGGACTCATCAAATGACTCTTCTCTTCGTTGCCTTTCTCGTTTGATGTATTCGTAGAGCTTCCTCAATGCCTCTTCCACTTTGCGACTAAGTTCTATAGGATTGAGCCCAGCGTGTTGCTCCATGAGCTTTTTATATCTCTTTGATTCCGGGTTGAGCGTGGCAAGTAACCGTCGGTAAGGCGTCTGGGCCTTGTCATACTTGCGGATATACTTCCCGCTGCTCTTCTCCCTATGTTTTGAAATAAGTCGCGTGCTGGCGTAAAAGTGATTCGTCTGCAAGTCGTAGTACCTATACACCGCGTTGAGCAAACGTACGCATCCCGGCTCATCAAATCGGTCTCTCCCTACAAGCTCGCGCACCTTGTGACGGTTGCGTTCCTCTGCCCGGGCATTGTCGTTCTCGTGGTAAGGTTGTGAGCGCGTCACCTTACATCTCTTATGCTGCTGCTTCAACCAGCCTTGCAGATGGTAATTGATAAACTCCGCCCCA
>CANRLM010000092.1 GCA_947631435.1 uncultured Akkermansia sp. | reverse complement strand
AGCCTTGGGCTTGTTGGTGGTGAGCGTTTCCAGCCGCGACCCCCTTCCGCCCGCCTGCACGATGATGTAGGGGAGACTCCCTCCCGATCCGGATTCAACTGTTGTCGTTTCTCTCATAGTCTATCTTTGGGTAATTTCTCTTCTCAGCCTGTAATCGTTTCCTCCTCACTCACCCACGGGAAGAAATAGGGGAATAATTTGCTCTCCACCGCGGCCGAGAGTTTCCGAACCCGGTACACACCCCTCTCCCACGTGTCCGTCTGCAGGCACGTCTCAGGAATGATGCTCTGCGCCGTTCCATCGTGCGGGATGATGTACCATCCCCGGTTCGTCGGATCGGCTATGGCCATGTAAAGGTCTCTCTCCCGGTGCACGTCCGCCCTCTCCCCGGTCGCTCTCCCCTTGATCTGCAGCAGCATCACCTCGCTGCCTCCCTCCGGACTCTCTCTCGTTGCGATCACATCCACCCCCCATGCATCATTCATCACTCGCTGGCATTCGAATCCGTAGTCCGCCAGCAGCGACATCAGCTTCTGGATGCTGTACGCTTCCTTCCCACGCTCACTCAGCTCCTCGTACCTCACCGGCGCAAAGCGCCGCACGCGCGGCTGCATCGTCCCTTCCCCCTTCACCACTGTTTCCTCCCCCTGCGGCTCCCGCATCAGGCTGAACACCATCTGCGTGTCCCTCTGCGTCACCGCCGAGAAGATTTCTCCCCTCTTGTAGTCCGTGTAGAGCGAATACTTCTCGCTCGCCGCTCCACGGTCGATCACGTTGATGGCATGCTCGTGGAAGGCTTTCTCAAGCTCCGCCGCGGGGGCCGAGAAAACGCGACGATCCCCGTTGATCGCGCACACGAACCAGTACCTCGCGTTGTTGCGAGCCGCCTCGCTCAACTTCTTCGTCCGTATGTTCATCCAACACCTCTCCTCGTTCGCCACGCAGGGCTTGGCGGCATAGACGGCATATCGGTAGGGTAACTTAATCTTCACGGCTGTTTTCGTTCTGACTATCTGTCGTTGCACCCGCGGATGCCGCACGACCGCCGCAGTATATCTCTTTTCAAATGCGATGCACCGACGCCATTGCGATGACTATTTCTCAATCAATATGTTATCGTTTATCCTCTTTTTCTATTTTAACAAGACCCCTTTTTCTTTTTAACTTCTTCCAATCCCCTGAATTCCTCATCACAGCGCACTTTTTTGATTATTTTGCTGTACATCGGTTTTGAAAAGAGATATACACCCAAAAATAGACGCTATACACTTGCTATCAATGAACAATATGAATCATTATGAAAAAAACGAAAAATCAAAGGGGATGAATCATATCCCCTGCAAGATGAGCGAATTTGGAGCCTGACAGGCCTGGCAACACCCCTTCTAAATCAATAATTCTCCGTCAATTTCCCCCAAATCCCACCCCAGGGCAAACGCAATTAAGACAAGTACGATGTACCGGGGAGGTTCCGGAATGCCTCTATCTCTCCTTCCGCAACTGCGGTTATCCTACCGCAATCCCCCGCCTTTTGACATTTCAAATTAACCGGGCACGAAGGACGAAGTGTTGAGCCGGCGCGCTATTGCGCGTCTCTGCGAAGCAATAGGACTGAGGTAATGGAATGAAACGTGCGTAGCAGCTGATTAGAAAGGTTGATCAGGGAGATACGCCAACGATACAGCTCTTCATACCCACAAAACCTCTCTAACTACTCCTTCTCTGTGTCCCAAATCGCCTCCGCTCCCGCTCCGCAAATCCGCTCGGAGCGCGCATTCTTTCCACTTCGTACTTCAAATTCAAGAACCCTGCTCAACGCAAGCGGGTAAGTTCAAGGTGGCGCACCATGCACTGGTTTACATCACCATTACTATTGCGGCAGACGGGAGAGTAGCGCAACGAAAAAGTGTGCGTCCCCTTGGAGAGTTTCACCGAGATGGCAGCAGTGAGGGCGTAGTCCTCCCAGTTGTTAGCCTCCGTGTTGTGCGGGAAAGAAACGACGCCGACGGGAACTCCATCTACACACAGCTCACGCAGAGCGCAAGTATCGCCATCGCGCAGGGAGGCAGAGGCGTTGCAATAGAGGAAACGGACGGCGTAGACGCCACTATTCGTCTCGGCAGACTCGTACATCAGGCAATGGGTGCAAGGGCGCGTATCAAGCCAGGCCTGGTTATTCTCAACATTGTACTCAGCGTGCTCGCCTACGCGCAGCGGATGAAGGATGCAGCGCGCTCCCGGGGCCACATATTCATACGCCCTGCTGGGGGATGAAACGCCGGATGCTCCGATCGCCTGCACGCGAAAGGACCGCGAATAGGCACGGGATGTGAGCAATGGGTGTATCGAATTCTTACGAGATATGCGAAGGGGTGTCCCGTTAGCGTACACACGATACGAGTTCGCTCCTTGAACGGGATTCCACTGCAGAGCACGCGAATGGGAAACCTTCCATTCAGGTTCACAGACGGCTTCTCTCACCTTGAGAGGGGAGAACGTCTCCTTTTCCCTCTTGTCCCCTTTGCTCGGAGCCATCGTGATGAGCACCCCGATGTTCCCTCTGGCATCCAGAGGAATACCATCGGCGATTCCCATATCCCCCGCAATGATGGATTCCACCACGGTACCGCTGCCTCTCAGAGTAATATCCAGCACCATATCACGGATCCTCAAATTGGTGAAGTGATGCTCACCGCTCACGGAATTCGGAATGCAAGGTTTGAAGACAATCTTACCGTCCTCAAACTGCAATCCGAGAAGGCAGCGATAGAAAAAGGAAAGCATACCCGCGGCACTCCACAGCTGACTATCGGAATTCTGCAAAGTAGCGTCTGCGCGACCATTCTGCGCATTCAAATTTTCTTTGTTCGAACCGTTTACAAGCGCAGCCCGCAGCAGACTCGCCATACTGAATTCAACTCCCTGCTCATCCTTCTCCCGCGCGTGGGCCAACATGACGAAAGCCTCCACAAAAGGCCAAATGGCACGGTTGTGGTAAGCCTCACGCACATCGCGCTTATAGGGAGCAAAGACCGGAGTGCCATAAGGACTGCGAGGCAACATACGCAGAGCTCGCAGACCATGGTCTTCTGCAATACCACAGAGCACGGCCAGTGCAGTTCCGAGAGCGTCAGCGCGAGAATCCAGCACTCCATCATCCGTGCAAAACATACCGTACCGTCCGACCCGGGGCATCCAGAAAATTTTCTCAATCTCCTTCGCCAGCTCATCTGCCTGTTTTTCGTAGTCCCTGGCTTCATCTGCCCTCCCTGCTTCGCGCAGCATACGCCCCAGCACACGACGGCAAATACAGTGAAGTACATTCGTACTGAAAGCAAAAGAATTTCCAATTTCCACGGGTGTCATCCAGGATGGGTAGCTCTGCTCTCTCCAGTCCAGGAAACTCGTCTCCCCAGGCACCAAAGGGGAACAACGCAGCACAGCGCCATCCTGCCCCAGCGTTCTCCTGATAACGGCAATACAGAACTCCAGCCAATCATCACCACCGGAAACGAGGTAACTCATCCACGCGCCCAAAGCCCACACAACGCGATCTGTAGAAACAGGCCATCCCCCACCGGTACCCGTGTCCTGTAGAATAATGCCGTCGCGCACACGGCTCTCCAAACTCCGCCGCGTCGCTACCGGATCGGCCAAATCAGCGCCTAGCATAGCGGCGTATGCTATGTCGCGTGTCCACACTGAATCCCAGGCAGCGCCCGCTTTCAGTAGTCCCTCAGCCGTACGATTCCCCTTCAGATCATGCAAAGCAAGATTGTAGGCAAAATCGAGAACAGGAACGCTGCTGCTATATCTCGGATCTTCATGGGCTGGTAAAGGAATGCTGCCTCCGTGCAATCCCTGCTGATTCCTGACTTCATAACCCGATTCGTCAATGACTCGAACAACGGTCTTTCCCTCCCGCAATTCTGTGGGAGTAATACGAATTTTCTCATCCCGATAAATTATCTCCCTGGGGCGTGCACACATGACGATTATAAATATTTAATAGTTAATGAGTTTTTTGATAAAAATCAGAGAATTTCACCCGGCGAATAGGAAGCAGCTCCCGGATATTTTTCGGCAATCGACTTGACTTGCTCGCAGAAAGAATCAATCTGGTAGGCTGCCATCCCCGTTTCATGCGAACCTTCCGCATAAATGCGCTGTATCTCCTCCGTGCAAAGTCGCAAACGAGCATCCGCACCGAGACGCTCTAACAGATTATTGCGAGAAATCCTGCCGCTACGCAAATCCTGAGATACCGCCACTGCATGTTCCTTGATAACCTCATGCGCCTCTTCACGCCCAACCCCCTTCTGCACGGCCGCCATCAGAATGCTCGTAGTCATCAAAAAGGGCAAATATCTTTCCAACTCTGTATGCACCACTGGCTCATACATCTGCATCCGATCCAGTACCGTCAGATACGTTTCAAACAGCCCATCTGCCGCATAGAATGCATCTGGCAGCACACAGCGACGCACCACAGAGCAGGAAACATCCCCCTCATTCCACTGGTCCCCGCTGATGCTTGCGATCATGGTGAGGTGTCCTTTCAGGATTGAGTGGAAACCGTTTACTCGCTCGCAAGAGCGGGGATTCATCTTGTGTGGCATCGCACTAGACCCAGTCTGCCCCTTGGCAAAGCCCTCAGTGCATAGCTCATGTCCCACCATAAGGCGCAAGGTTTTACAGAAGCTGCTCGGCGAGGAGGCAAGCCCCACTAATCCGGAGATCACTTCAAAATCCAACGATCTCGGATACACCTGACCGACGTTCACCCACATGGCGGGTATCCCCAGATGCGAGCAAATACGCCGTTCGAGCTGCAACACGATCTCCGGTTTCTTCCCGAAAAGAGAGAGCTGATCGAGCTGAGTACCCACAGCGCCCTTGATGCCGCGCACCGGATAGCGTTCCATCACATTTTGCCAGGCCCGCACCCAATGCAACAACTCCTCACCAAACATCGCCACACGTTTGCCCACGCTGCTCGCCTGCGCCGCCACGTTGTGCGTCCGTGCAGCAAAGACGAGTCCCTTCCATTCCTGCGCTCGGTTACTCATGCGGATTAAAGCAGCAATAGATTTGTTGAGAATGAGTTGCATAGAACGCCACACCTGCAACTGTTCCACATTCTCCGTAAGATCCCGGCTGGTCATTCCCTTGTGGATATGCTGGTAGCCTGCCAGATCGCAGAATTCTTCAATGCGCGCTTTCACATCATGGCGCGTGATACGCTCACGGGCATTGATACTCTTCAGATCCACCTGATCCTTCACGCTCTCGTAAGCCTCAATGGCCTCCTGGGGAATATCCAACCCGAGATCTCGCTGTGCCTTCATCACCGCGATCCAAAATTCTCGCTCCATCACCACGCGCCCACGCGGTGACCATATTACGCGCATCTCCGGAGAGGCATAACGCTCCGCCAAAACATGATCAATCCGATCCGTCGCTATATTGTCATCCATATCATACACCCGGCGCGGGCGCGGCATTCTATCACACGGTTCTCTTTTGCGCAAGCTCAATTCCTTTTCCCTCATTATCCGCATTGCCTCAAAAATAAAGTCACCGAAGGGATGCCAAAAACCAAGAAAGAGGATTTTCTGAAAGCTTGATGCCTC
>CANRLM010000091.1 GCA_947631435.1 uncultured Akkermansia sp. | reverse complement strand
CTGTATTTTTGAGGTAACCGATCCTAACTCATTGTACCATTCCTTCTCTTCGGCGTCCTGAATTATGAGGTAACGCGGCCACGCAAAAAATTCAACTTTCGTCTTGACATCTCTCGAAATGAGTTATACCATGCTTCCGCTACGTGTTTCCGCAGCATCTATCAATCGCGGGATGGAGCAGCCAGGTAGCTCGTCAGGCTCATAACCTGAAGGCCGCAGGTTCAAATCCTGCTCCCGCAAGCAAAAATGCTGTCTTTTTGCGTCTGTCAGAAGTTGTAAGCGACTGACAGACGCGTTTTTTATCTTGGCAAGGGGTTAGAGTGTGTGGTAAAGAGGGGGCACATTTAGGGGCACATTGCGGGGGCACATAAAAAAAAGTCCCGCAACCTTAGTGAAATCTAAACTTAACACGATTATGAGCTGGATTGAAAAACGAGAGAATTGCAGATGCTGGATTGCTTGCTGGAAGCAAGGCGGGCGCAAGGTGCGGCGTTCAACGGGGATTCGCATTGAAGCCGGGGCAGCTGGGCGGCACGCGCGGGCTATGGCTGAGCAGACGGCGGCGGCTATGGAGACGGCAGCGAGTGGCGAGACGCCCGCGCATAAGGCGTGCGATGCTGTGCGCAAGGTAGCGGAGTTGCACGGCGGCGCGGGGAAGATTCCAACGGTGAGGGAGTACTTTGCTGACTTTCCACGCACGGCGGGCGAGAGTACGGAAAGGAGCCGCGCCCGGGCTTTCAATTTATTCATGGAGTATCTCGGCACGGGGGCTGACAGGCGCATTGACACCATCACGCCCGCGATTTGCCGGGGATTTGTGCAGCATGAGTTGAAGCGAATTGCACGGGGCACGGTCGGGGTGCTTCGTGGCTATCTTTCGTCTGCTTTCAAGAGGGCCGTGGAAGTGGACGATTATTTGAGCAAGAACCCTTTTGCCGGTATCAATATGGGCGTGGAGGCGCGCGCCGTAATCCCCGAGCGGGGGCAGGATAGGCAAAAGCGGTTGCCGTTTACGCTGGAGGAAGTCCGCTTTATGATTCAGAGCTTCCCAGACCCGTGGAATGATATGGTGGCGGTGAGTTTTTTCTTGGGCGGCTTGCGGCTTTCGGACGTTTGCACTCTTCGATGGGATTCGGTGAATTGGCGGGAGGGATATGTTCGGCTGGTTGAGGTGAAGACGCGCAAGGAGCGTTGCCTGCCGATTTTGCCGCAGTTGAGGGAGCTATTGATGCGGAGGCTCACGCAGTCTACGGGCGGCGAGGAGTATGTTTTCCCGAGTATGGCTCATTACTACCTCGGCAGCTCGAAGACCAGCATCTCAACGCAGTTTACAGCCCTCCTAAGGGCGCACGGGATGGTTGAGGGGACTGTGAACGCGGGGAAGGCGAAGGGCAACCGGCACGCGGTGAGCGCAAAGTCTTTCCATTCCATCCGGCACACGGTTACCACTTACTTGCGAGGCGGCATGACAGGTACCGCGCTTTTCTCGCCTGATGCGATTCGTGACACGATAGGACATGATTCGGAGGAGGTGGAGCGCGGATATTTCACGGGCACGCTTACGATGCGCAAGAACGTGCTTTCATCACTGGCGGCGGCGGTGGAGGATGCCGGGCCCGTCATAGATTCTTCGGCGGCGGCGCGCGCGTACCAGAAAGGTGCGTGAGGCGGCGATTTTTTCCAACACACAGACGAAAGAACAACTAAGGAAAGAATGATGACGGCTGAGAGAGAAGAGAAGCTGAATAAGCTGGAAGTGGGGTTGCTCATTGCGCTATACCAGCTGTATAATGAGGTAAGGGAGGCGAGCAAGGCGGCAGGTGTACCGGTTGAACAATTTATTGCCGAGGTGATAAAAGCGCGTATCTGCGCGACAGGGAAATAAAGGATAAGATTGACATATCTCTTGCGACCTTTTGCAGGATAAGGGGAGCTAGCAGAGCGTGCGTCTAAATAAAGGGAGGTATAGGAGTGGGATAGATTCAGTTTGTGCGGTTAATTGCAAGCCGTCTCGGTAGATACCGGGGCGGCTGATTTTTTTTCGTAGTTTATTACGCCATGGGCATACTCTGTGGAGTGGGAAATGTGATAGAAGGGGAACATGAACACGCATAAAAACACCACAGACGGCGACCGAGAGCGTGAAATATCGCATTCGGCGAAACTATTGAAGCAGGCAGAACTCGCCCGTGAGTTAGGGGTAGCAGAGAACACCGTGCGCCACTGGAAGGACTGCCCGCGGGTGTATATCGGCAAATCGGCCAACGGCAAGGCGCGGCGGGTGCGGTATGACTTGGACGAAGTGAAAGTATGGCTTAAGCAGGCACGCAGTTGCTAGAGCAGAATCAAAGCATTTAATCATACAACACAAAAACGATGATGAAAACTAACATTGACACAATGGATGAAGAGCAGGCACTGGCGCGTTTGCTTGGCATTGGGGCGGGCTCACCCGTGGCGACACCGGAGATGCTGATGCGCATGTCGCAGTGGCTACACGCTACGCTTAAGCGAGAGATTGACGCGCGCCCGGCAAGAGGGAAGCAGGAGTGGGCGCGGATATCCGACATCATGGAAATCTACGGGGTGAGCCGTGCGCAGGCGAACTGCTGGATGGTGCGCTTGCGTGGGGAGGGGAAAGTGAGGGTGCAGAACCCTATAAGCGGCGCGCAGGGCGTCGGAGATACTTTCTACAATCTTGCCGATATCGCGCGCGCTTATGAGGAAAATGCCAAACGCACTTCAAAAAAATGAATAAAAACAGAGAGTCTGGAACAAGCGGGGCGGAGGGTGCTTTGAGCAATGCGAGGCGCCGCACGCCACACGGACGAAAGACCCACGCACGATGAACACAGGAAAAAACACTGATGAACTGCCCTGCATTCTCGTAGATACCCGAGAGCAGAGGCCGCTCGCTTTCTCTCACTTGCCTAGCGAGTGGAAAACGCTTGCCACAGGGGATTATACGGTGAGAGGCCTTGAAGAGGTGTTTGCCGTAGAGCGAAAGAGTATGGCTGACCTTGTGGGCTCGTTGACAAGGGAAAGAGCGCGCTTCATGCGTGAGATGCACAGATTGCGCGGCTTCCAGTTTGCCCGGCTTCTCATCGTGGGAACGGAGATGGAGCTGGTGAAGATGGTGAGCATGGGGAGGGCGAACCTTGCGCAGGTGGAGCATTCACTCCTTGCCATATCCATCCGTTACGGAGTCCCCGCCGTGCGCGTTGACTCGCCCGAGTTCGCCGCGCTGATGGTGCAGACTTGGGCATGGGCGGCATGGCGTGATGCTTGCGCGAAGGTAGGGAGGAAGGTTGGATTCCCGGAGTGGTGCGCAGGGGAACTAGTCAAGAGAGAGAGGATGGTGACAGTATGAGACAAGACCCGAATAGAGCTTTAGAGTGGACAAAGATATACCCATCACAGAGGGCAAGCATAGCTAATCTTTCGCTTGCTGATGCCGGGCGGCTATTCTTGCTGATTCTCTACTGCGCGGAAAAAGTGAACGGTGGAGTGATTGAAGGCGCGCGAAATTGGACAAGAAAACAATGGAAAAATGAGACGCTTTTGGATGAAATTCCGAGGAAAAATCAACCAAATTTCTGGCATTTTTCGCAGGAAAATCTTATTGTAGACGCATACGATATAGAAGCTGAAAAAGCCGTATTATCAACACGTAAGATAAACTCAAGCAATGTAAGCAAACGCTACGCCCGTAGATACGAACGTAGTACAGAGTCAGAGTCAGAGATAGAGAAAGAATATATTGATGATGATGACAGCGGGCAAGCCCGCTTGCCGGAAACTATCCACGAAGTAAAGCAATTTCTGCTGAGGCACGACGGGCATATGAGCCCTGAGCAGGCAGAGGAGTGCGCAAGTGACTTTTGGAAGCTGAATGAGGATAGCACATGGAAGGGCACGGACGGGCTACCCCTGAAGAGCTGGAAAGGAGCGGCGAGAGCGTACGCGTATAAGTGGATGGAGCGATACCGTGGGCAACGAAGAAGCGGAGGGGAACAGAGCTTGAGCAATGCGTTTAAAGTGAAAGATAACCGATACAAAGGACTATGAGCAACCCTAGAAACATAGCGCAGATTCTCCCGCAGTGGATGCAAGCGACCAATGAGCAGGATGAGGGGCGGGAGTATGAGATGGAGAGATACGAGCTTGGATTTCGGACTGATAACCTTGCTCCGAGCGTTAAGGAGGCGCATGATGCCGTGCAATTATGGCTTAACGATATTTTACACGGCGAAAAAAAGCGCGCGCGCTGGGTGACTTTGCACGGAGTACCCGGATGCGGCAAGTCTCATTTATGCATTGGGGCGATTGGGATACTTAAGAACAACGGGAAAAGGGCGCAAAAATGGAGCTGGATAAAATTGCGAGATGATATATTTTCGCAGACCTGTCCCGGACTGGTGCAGCAGATTAAGGAGATGCCCTATCTTGCCATTGATGATTTTCTTTCTGATGATAGAGCGAAGGGGGCAAGCGTTAGCCTGCTTTATGAGCTGATGGAAGCCCGGCTAGGAAAGTGGACGATTTTCACGACTAACCTTGCCCCGGGGGATATGCAAGACGCACGCATAACGAGCCGCCTTGTGCGGGGGCGTAACGTGGTAGTTAATATGCAAGATGCGGGCGATTACGCATTGATACAGTATAGGAACAGACGGACTTTGAACAAACACTGAACCGATACCATGAAGCAAGAAAAGATGACGGAGAGGCAACGGGAGTTTGCCCGGCTCATAGCGAAGGGGGAGAAACAGGGCAAGGCGTATCTTAAGGCGTTTAATTGCAGGGGGCAGAGTGAGGCGGCAGTGAGGAGCAATGCGAGCAGGCTTGCGAAAAATGATAACATTCGGCGGCTTATTGAGGAGTTGATAGAGAGGGCAGACGGGGAGACGATAGCAGAGAGGCAGGAGATTCTAAAACGGTTAAGCAAGCAATTTCGCAAAGCTGATGAGGAAGATGACAGGGCGGGCATGGTGAAGATTGCAAATGAGATTAACAAGATGACTGGGGGGTATGAGCCGGAGAGGGTGGAGGTGAGCGAGGAGTGGACGTTTTCACGGCTGCTGAAAGAGATAAGTGAGGAAAGTTCACTATAGGACACGATATTGTAGCAGCCCGCAGAACGCGCTTGCATGGCCTGTCGGGTAAAACTCACCATCCCGAACACCATCCCCGCCTTCTCGGGCACGCTGGACGGCAAATAGAGCAAAGGATGCTTGCCGAATCAGGTTGACAAGACCGAGCAACGTCGGTACACTGCGAACCGTCGGGGGGTGGTTGGTTACCCCCTTTCATTGTTTGAGCCGCCCGTGGGAGAAATCTTGCGGGCGGTTTTTTGTATACAACTTGCCCCTCACCCGCATCATTCAGAGCGGAGGATTCCCTCAGGGCGGCAGAGTATGACACATATTCTTAAAAAGCGCAGTTGGGGGACACATAAAGGGTACATATGATTTTATAATATACTGATAATTAAATTATATGGAAACTGCTCCCGCAAGCAAAAATGCTGTCTTTTTGCGTCTGTCAGAAGTTGTAAGCGACTGACAGACGCGTTTTTTTTTGGGGGGGGGCAAGGGGTTGTGGTGTGCGGTAAAGGATGGCTACATTTTTGGTCACATAGCACGGTCCCATAAAAAAAGTGGGTCAACCCAAATTTTGGGTCAACCCAAATTTTTGTGGAAAGAGGGATTTTTGTGAAACAGGCGGGAGCATTCGAGCAGGACGCGTAAACGA
>CANRLM010000090.1 GCA_947631435.1 uncultured Akkermansia sp. | reverse complement strand
CGTTCTCTGCAAGCCACCATTCGGGAGTGTTCCCTATTGGATGAGCAAACCGTGAATGATGACGAGCCGTTAAAGAATTCTGAATATGTCCAACGTCTACAGGTAAGCTCTCTTAAAGAAAGAGCGAATCAAATACGCCGCAGGTACAATCGAGGCTGGCAAAAGTGTCAGGCTGTAAGGGAACACCTGATGGAATTGAACAGGCATGGGTATGTGTATTCAGATGTAAGAGAGCAGGTGGAGGAACAGTTGAAAGAGGTGGAAACAAGAAATGAGGAGTTAAGGAAGCAATACAATGAGATCGTTCTCTTTGCGGAAAAATACTGTGCTGAGGCGATGACAAAACGGATTTCCAAAGAGACAGAACGAACAGCTCAACTGCTCGATGAGAAGAATCAGATGCTTCTTCAATCAGTCGAACTGCCTAGGGAAATGCAGGAAAGAAGTAGTAGTGTGGAGCGGGTCGAACAGGAAACGAAGAGTTCTTCACGTCAGAGTATACTCGAGTCGGACATGGAGCAGCTAGATGCCATGGTAGATCGGCTGCGTGCATTAAAGTGCAAGAGAGCAGACTCTGCCTTGTACCAAAGGAGGCTCCTTGCGTTGTTGCCGCTCATTCGCAATGGTGCTGATGTGGATGTAACCTTGCCGGAGACAAAAGGAAACACGGCTTTACATTTTGCATGTGCATTGGGCAGTTGGAATATTTCCCAATGGCTCGTTGAACATGGGGCAAATGTGAATGCAAAGACTCATCGCGGAGCAACGCCGATGGACTGCCTAGAGGGCGACAACGCAGCTCGTATCAAAAAACTTCTCCAAAAACATGGAGGAAAATACGGGTTATAAAAAATGAAATGCTGAGGAAATAATGGGAGTTAAACGATGTAACATTGGACGAAGCCGTGCAAAAAGACGCATACACGAGAAGCCAGAATCAGACACATATTATCGACTCTTTTGCATTAGATGTTCGACATCAATATTATTATATCTATGTTTGTTAAACCGAAACAACAGTATCCCTTCTGTGTGCAATGATGTACACAAAAGAATAAATATAAACAAAGAATAAATACAATATATGGAAAAGAAATTCACAGATCAAGAATTGGAGTCATTCAAAAAGCAGGCGAAAAATTGCTTTGAAAAATTCGTGAATATTACAGAAAGGGAATTAGATGATGTAGAGAAGATGTGCGTAGAGGAACAATATTTCCTTCTCATGCAATTCAAGAATATTTTAGAGAAACACTTAACAAATAAATACGGTGAAAAGGTTGTAACGCAAGTTATAGATATCAATACACTTGTGTTCGACAACGAGGGAATAGATGTTGCAGCATTATGTGCGGAATTTTCCAATATGCTTACATTGGAATCTTTCTCTGGTGAAAATATCAGCGTAAGCATTCAAATACTTGCATGTACAAATACAGGAGGAAAAATACGTTGCGAACTCAAAGATCATGGTACCGAAGTTTCAAAAGAAATGGAAGAGAGACTAAAAAGAATAAAACAAATATTAAAAGACGCGTCAAACCCTTCGTTGGAAAAGTTTGACGATAAAGAGGATTTTCCTTATACCCCTCTTTTGAAATACACGAGCTTAAAACAAAAAGAGAAGTACTTTGGGGAGATCGAAGAAATCAACGACATCAATTCCTTTTTCAGGTGGATATACGCTGAAAAAATGACTTCTCTCGTAGTTGAAGACGAAGATTGCGAATTTTTTTACAGAGGCCAAGCGGATGCCTCGTGGTCAGTATCCTCATCTCTGAGGAGGGAGTGGAAAGGGGAAGAGGGATATATTGAGTTTATCTGTAGGCATTGCAATGACCAACAAGATAATCTGAGAAATAAAAAATTTGATAATATCCAAGAAATGTTTTCCTTCATGCAACATTATGGAAAACGTACCCCTTTTATAGATTTTACATCTGATATAGACGTTGCTTTACACTTTGCCTTTTCCAAAAAGATTGATCCTAATCCAGAGTGCGAAAAAGCAATAAATGATTATGTATCAATATACAAAATTCAAGGAAGGAGGTTTCAAAACGTTGAGGAAATGATAGGCTGCCTATGTTGTAACGAAAAGGGACCAACTCCCAATGATTTTAGGTCAGCCTCATTACGTGATTTCCTTCATACCCCCTATCCGGTATGGGAACGAGAAATAGAAGTGCGACGTACAACCAATGAGAGGATGAGTGCTCAAAAAGGCATTTTATGTTACTGTGGGAAGTACGCTTCTTTACCCTTAGAATTAGGCTTACAAAAGTTGTATGGGGCGTGCAAGGACTTACACGGAGAAAAAGAACTGGAATGCTACATGATAAAATGCACGCATATACATCGCAAACTGATATGTCCAATCAGGGAATATCTTCTTTTCATGGGAATTACAGATAAAGCCCTCAATCTTCCACAGGAAAGATAAAGAGAATTGATTAAACAGCTATCTGCCGCGTCTCTAAAGTCCTGACTATATGCCGAGTTCCATGGATTACATCAGCTCGGGCATGGTAAGTGAGGACTTCGGCATTGAGCAAAAGCCCGCATGTATGGTTTTCCTGCACCTCAACAGCGTGGGGAATGGGGGGGGCAGAAGGGGCATATTCCCGGACTGGTCATCCGTAATGCCTTGAAAGAATCTCACGGTTACGTAAAATTTCCCATATAGAAAGTAACTCTATTCTTGCTTGTTTACTCATCTTGAGTGATATGTGGTTGACGTTGCCCTTTCGTTTTTGCGTTCAAACACTCATTGATTCGTCCGAAAGTGGGCCGGAAATATTCGCTTGTACTTTGCGGTAAGAACTGATAGACTCTCTACCGGTTATTCGAGCATTCGTTATGTCACGCATCGTCGCTACCCCCCCCCACCATGCTTGTTATTAACTCGCTTTAAGCGGTTTATGTCTCTAATTGCCGCCTGTGTCATTTGGTTCACGGGGGTGACATCAGCGAAGGAGGATGCTTCGATAACTGTGCCGCAACAGGGAGTGGAGCTGCTCTTTCCGGCGGGTACGGGGAAGCAGGCGAAGGGCGCCAAGCTCAGCAAGGAAGAGAAGCGTGCGGCGTCCCTGCTCAAAAAACTCAAGGCGATTGAAAAGGGCGGGGATGTGAACGCCACGGACAAACACGGTCAGACCGCCCTCATGCATGCCGCCGCGCAGGGCAATCGACTCGCCGTCTGTTGGCTCGTGGCAAAGGGAGCAGATGCATCCATCAAGAGTGAGAAAGGAAAGACGGCGGGCAGCGTGGCTCACGGAGACATGGCCGATTTTCTGACAGCGCTCGAAAAGGAAAAGCAGCCGCTGAGCCGCCAGGAAGCGCGGGATATGTACACGTATCAACTGAACATTCCGGGAGAAATTGAGAAAAACTCCTTCTCTTCAAAATACGAAAAGGAAGCAAGTGTGGTTTCCCAACTGCGCGCGGCAAAAGATTTCAGTAATCTTAAAAAAGAAGAATGGGAGATGGGTAATTTTTCCGGAAGTCCCATGAAACTTGCCCTGCTTTACCGCATCGGCGCGCGAAAGTTCGTTCTCCCTGAGGATCTCTCCAAGGCGAACGCGGAACTGCTGCAACTCCTCCGTGCGCTCGGGAAAAAAGTTAATGTTGTTGACCCCGGGCTGCAGATGACCATCGCACTTCAACTGAAGCAAAAAGAAACCGTACTTGCGCTCCTGAAACAGAATCCGTCTCTGCTCCAAAACCAGAATATATTCTCCTCCATCTCCGATGCGAAAACGCTGCAAGCTCTCCTAGACACAGGACTGAATGCCAAGGACGAAAAACTCATGGAGGAGGTCATCAAAAAGGGCGACGGGGCCATGCTGCGAACGCTCTTCAAGGCGGGCGCAACAATCCAGGATCCGGACAAAATTCTGAAGGAGTTCTACTACAAAGGCGCCGACTTTATCCTCGCTCTCATTGACGCCGGAGCCAAGACTGATGTGAACACATTGCCGGGGAGACTGCACAGCAACGTCGACACAAACCTATCGTACGCAGACTCTGCAACGCTCCTTCACGAAGCAGCAAACGAGGCTAATCCATCCGATGTACAACAGCTCCTCGCCCTTGGAGCCAATCCCAACACACCGGGCAAAAAGGCAAAGGATGATCAAGAAGACCCTTACGGCATGACCCCGTTGATGGCAGCCGCCAATTCTGCAACGAAGAAAAATGCTACACATCGTACCGAGATCGTGAAACGATTGCTGGACGCCGGAGCCGATGTGCATGCCAAAGATTCTGCGGGGAATGGAGTCATCTATTATGCTGCCTGTGGTGGACTCAATGAGCATCTTTATACGGGAGTAGGCTATCGCGTGAGCAAGAGAGCCGAAGCGGACATTCTGCACATGGTGGAGCTTCTGCTCAAGGCGGGGGCGGACGTGCCCAAGAACATCCTCGCTGTGGAACTGAGGCCGGAGATATCCCCTGCCGGACGGGAGAAGTTGGCCCTCATGCTGCTCGACGCCGGAGCCGACCCGCTGGCAAAAAGTAAACAGAAATGGACCAACGGATGGACCTCTCTCATGGTCAACGGTATTTGGGGTCCTAAGATTGCTAAGCGGCTCCTGGATGCCGGGGTGGACTCAACCGTGAAATGCAAGGACGGAAATGAGGAGGACTCCGCCATGAGTCTCGCCATGGAGGAAGGTGCGGTGGAGGTCGTGAAGCTGCTCAAGGAAAAGGGAATCGACCCCGGAGAACTCCGGGTCGTAAGCCCCGAAGCGACAAAAGCCTTGCTCGAACTCGGAGCCCGCATCCCGAAGGACATGACGGATCGTATCCTGTCTGACTATAGCTGGGCAGATCATAGCAAGTTTCCTGCCAAACTCTGCGAGGATTACACTGACATCATCCAAATCCTCAAGCAGCACGGTTTCAAACCGGAGCTGATGGCGTGGGCAAAAAAAGACCGCGGTGACGAGTGGGGAATCGGGGATGAAGATGTATTTTTTCGTGCGTTTTTCAAAGCAGGCGAGAATCCGAATGAAGTTGACGAAAACGGCAACTCTCTCCTCGCCAACTTCATTTGCTCTACGAAATCATCGTCCAGGGTTGCCGACGCGCTGCCCGCCTTTATTGAAGCCGGAATTGACTTAAACCTCAAGAACAAAGACGGCAAAACCGTTCTTCAGCTTGCAAAAGAAGAGAAGCTGGGAGATGACATCATCAAGCTCATCAAGGAGCACGGCGCGAAGGAGTGAGGAATCTCCTTCCGCGTTCTCACGGTCGCAGGGTGCTGAGCGGCACGACGAGCACGCCGTCGTCGCGGCGGTAGGCGTAGGTTCCCACACCGATGAGAACCATCAGGAAGGAGGGAACAGGGGCGTGCTTGGTATCTATCTTTCCAGCGAATCTAATCAGGGTCTTCGCCGCGTCATTGGCCATGTGCGCTCCCAATTTGATTTCCACGAGTCCGTATTTGCCGTTACGCAAGCGAATGATGGCATCGATTTCCAAACCGTTTTTATCCAGGAAATGGTGCAGCGACGACAACTCACCTGGCTCAAAGAGAACTCAACATGTTTCTCATTCTCGCTGAGGTCCTTAAAAGACCAATTCGCCAAAACGGCCAAAAAGTATTCGGCAATTTGGCTGAATCAGGCTCCTTTTCTTTCCTGTTTGTCGATTTCTATTTTAGAAAATTCTCTCCGAAGAGAATTTTCTAAAATAGCCCGCACGATTCGAGACATCATGATTTTCATTTACGGCTCAAAATTTAGACAATTTGGCTTAAAATCGGCTCATTTTTGCGTTAGAATGCCCTCTGATTCGTCCGAAAGTGAGCCGAAAATGAAAGCTGATGTACTGCGAGGACAGGTGGAGGCGCTGCTGAGACGCGGCGGAGACTG
>CANRLM010000089.1 GCA_947631435.1 uncultured Akkermansia sp. | reverse complement strand
TAAAATGCTATGCTCTTGGGTGACCGTTTATTTTGAGGCATCGGCCTTCGGTGACTTTTTCTTTTGAGGCATTACGGGCGGTGCGTCGATCGTTTAACATTGACCTTTCCCAAAAAATGGGTTACATGTCAGCACGTATGGACGTGTTTCAGGCGATTGTTCTCGGGGTGGTGGAAGGGCTTACAGAATACCTGCCGGTGAGTTCCACCGGACATCTCATCGTGGCGCAATATCTGATGGGGATGCAGGAAAGTGCAGCCATCAGTGCGTTTGAAATCTGCATCCAGGGTGGAGCGATCCTGGCGGTGCTGGGGCTGTACTATCCGCGGGTGGTGGAGATGCTGCGGGGGGTGATCGGCAGGAGTGACGCCGGGCGACGAATGCTGCTGAATCTGATTCTGGGATTCATCCCGGCGGCAGTGCTGGGACTTCTCTGCGCGCGGGTGATCAAAGAATACCTTTTCAGCGCGTCAGTCGTGATGGTGGCCTGGGCCGTGGGGGGACTGGCAATCCTGCTTTACGTACGATTTCGCGGAGATCACCGAAAAGGGAAAAGTCTTGAAGAACTTACACCCGGTGGGGCTTTTCTCGTGGGAGTGATGCAGTGCGTCGCAATGTGCCCGGGGGTGAGCCGGAGTCTGATGACCATGTTGGGCGGACTGGCGGCGGGGCTGAGTGTGGCGGCTGCGGTGGAATTCAGTTTTCTGCTCGGCGTAATCACCCTGGGAGCGGCCACGTGCCACGACGCGGTAAAACACGGAGCAGAAATGGTGACGCAACTCGGGTGGCTTCCCATATTGGTGGGGACGACGGTGGCGTGGGCGAGTTCTCTGGTGGCGGTGAAATGGATGGTTGGCTATTTGAACCGGCACAGCCTGGCTCTCTTCGGATGGTACCGACTTGGGGCGGCGGCGGTGATGCTCCTGCTTATTCTGCAGGGGTTGAAGTGAATTCACCGCTCTCCCGGTTGACCTTATCCGGCTTTTTGTATGCGGAGAATTTGATTTTCTTACGTTCGGAAGAGAAGTATTCGGGGTGCCGGGCAGCCCATGCCTCGTAGAGATCCGGCCGGTTGAGACGCGTGCGTTTCACTGCTTCCTCAAGCTTCCACTGCTCGATGGCTTCGTGGTTGCCGGAGAGGAAGACCTCCGGCACGCTCATGCCCCGAAAAACGTTCGGCTTCGTGTAGGCGGGAGCCTCCAGCAGCCCGTGCGAGAAGGATTCCTCCGCGCTGCTGCGTTCATCCCCAAGTACGCCCGGTAACAGGCGTACAATGGCGTCGATGACCACGACAGCCGCGATAGCGCCATTCGTCAGGATGTAGTCTCCTATCGACAACTCCTCGTCGACAAGCTCATCGACAACACGTTGATCCACCCCCTCGTAATGCCCGCAGAGGATGATGTAATGCGCGCTGCCTCCGGGCTGCATACAGGGGGCGGCAAGCCGCTCAGCGGCGGTCTGCGAGAACACCCGCCCCTGGGGCGTCATGAAAATGACGCGGGAGTTGGGACGCCGCAGTTGTTCGATGGCGGCGAAGATGGGCTCGCACTTCATGAGCATGCCCTGCCCGCCGCCACAGAGGTAATCATCCGTGCGGCGGTGTTTATCCGTGGTCCAGTCTCTCAATTGGTGGGCGCGCACGACAACGTGACCGGCGTTCGCCGCCCGCCCCGGGATACTCTGCGAGAGCGGACCTGTCACCATCTCAGGGAACAGCGTGAGGACGTCTATCTCAAGCATGGCGGGTCTGAGTCGGATGGTAGGAGGCGAAGGCAATCCCCGTGATCAGGCGTGGGCGTTGTGCCGCAACATCCCCTCAATGTACGCGTCGAGGTTGCCATCCATCACGTCCTGGATATTGCCGGATTCCACGCCGGTGCGCAGATCCTTCACCATTTGATAGGGCTGGAAAACGTAGGATCGAATCTGATTACCCCAGGCAATGTCGCCCTTCTCGGAATACTGGCGGTCAGCCTCGGCTCGTTTGCGGTCCTCTTCCAGCTGGATGAGACGGGCTTTGAGCATGCGCATGGCTTCTTCGCGGTTGCGCAGCTGGGAACGCTGAGTCTGGCACGCCACGATGATGCCTGTGGGGAGATGGGTGAGTCGCACGGCAGTTTCCACCTTGTTCACATTCTGCCCTCCCTTGCCTCCGGATCGATAGGTGTCCATCTTCACGTCCGCGTCTTTGACCTCAATCTCCACGTCGTCCGAAATATCCGGGGTAGCGTCCAAGGAGCAGAAGGAAGTGTGGCGCTTCCCCGCAGCGTCAAAGGGACTCATGCGCACGAGCCGGTGAATGCCGCGCTCGTTTTTCAAATAGCCGTAAGCGTATTCTCCGGCGATCTTCACGGTCACCGAACGCAGACCGGCTTCGTCGCCGTCCGTGCTTTCCATGATTTCGGCGGTAAAACCATGGCGCTCACAGTAACGCAGGTACATGCGCAGCAGCATGCTCGCCCAATCACAGGCTTCCGTACCACCCGCCCCGGCGTGGATGGTGATGTAGCAACCGGCGGCGTCATGGGGTCCATTGAGCATGGTGATGAGCTCAAACTCCCCCAGTTTCTTTTCCCACGCGGCGTACTCCGACTGAGCTTCCGCCACCATCTCCGGTTCCTCTCGTGCCATCTCCACGGCAACCTCCACGTCCTCCAACCCCTTCTCCAGAGCACGGTACTCCTCCATGCGCCGCTTGAGGGGATTCACCTCATTCATCAACTCTCTGGCAGCCTGAGGATCATCCCAGAAATCGGGGGCGCTCATGCGCTTCTCCAGTTCAGCGGAGCGCTGTTCCAAATGCCCCAGGTCAAAGATAGCTCCCAAGCTCGGAAAGACGGCTGCGCATGGCCGCTATGTCGAGCGTTGAGAGATCTACGGCGGAAACAGTATCTTCCATAGCTGGCGCGGAGTATAGCAGGCAAAGAACACCGTGTCAAGCCCACACGCGCCACCGAGCAAGCGCATCAGAAACAAGGACGAAGCATTGAGTCAGCAAGCCGAAGTCTCGGGAATTGCGAAACGGGAGCTGAGGTGGCGGACCATGGCGTAAGTGGTGACCGGCCGGAAAGGTTGGCAGAGGAGCTGATCCGGCGCCAAAGCTTTGCAATCAAAAAGCCTTTCTAATCACCCACCCGCTTTGCCCCAAAAGTTCGGCTCCGCTATCGCTCCTCAGAAGCGCACAGGAGCGCGCTCAAGCGCGGGGAATTCCGCCTCGTACTCCGGCAAACACATTTCCCGATGCGTTTGCTCCATGATCTTCCGGACATTTTTCTTGCTCTCAAGAGCGTCCATGGTATAATGCATGCGTTATGAGTACGAGTTCAGCTGCAGACGGTGTAACCAATTCCGTGAAACGCTACGCGCGCTATCTGATGGTGATGGCCGGCTTGGGAGGATTGCTCTATGGTATTGATGTCGGAGTAATTGCAGCAGCTGTACCGTATATCGAACAAACCTCGACCTATACCCCGCAACAGATATCGGTGGTTGTGGCGGCCGTGTTGCTTGGCTCGGTGATTTCCTCCCTGTTTGCCGGTGTGCTGGCGGAGTGGATGGGGCGCAAGAAGGTGATCATCCTCTCCGCTCTGCTCTTCACACTGAGTATTCCGGTGATCTGCTTTTCCAACGGCGTGTTTGAAGTGCTGATGAGCGGTCGAATCCTGCAGGGTGCTTCTGCCGGGTTGGTTGGCGTGGTAGTACCGATGTACCTCGCCGAATGCCTGGATGCCAAATCACGTGGTAAAGGCACAGGGATGTTCCAGTTCCTCCTTACCGTGGGGCTTGTGTTTGCTGCCGTCATTGGGTACGTGACCACGATTTTCGTAGGATCTGCCACAGATGTGACCGTGGACGACGCCGACAAAATTATGGCGTGGCAGACAATTTTCTGGTGTTCAGCCATTCCTGGGCTCATCCTCTTTTTTGGCGCTTTCCGCCTGAAGGAATCCCCCCGCTGGCTCTACCGTCGCGGAAGAGAGGACGAAGCGCTCATTGCGCTGGCAGCCAACAACGGAGAAGTAGCTGCGAAGGATATTCTCTCGGAAATGAAAGCAGCAGATGCTGCTGCTGAGAAGGAAAAGGAGGCCATCGCCGCCGCTGCGAAAGGGGACAGTCTCCTGCAGCGTAAGTATGTGATTCCTTTTATCCTGGCGGTCATAGTGCTGGCGTGCACACAGGCAACGGGTATCAATTCCGTACTCAACTACTCTGTGAAGATCTTCCAACAGGCAGGCTTGCAGGGACAAAACGCCAATATTGCGGATATGGCCATCAAGGTCGTGAACATGCTCATGACCATCGTTGCCGTTTCGCTGGTGGATAAGAAAGGACGCACCTTCCTGCTCAAGATGGGCACACTGGGCATCATCGTCGGTCTGGCCGGCGTGGGCGCGATGTTCCTCTCCGTGGAAGATAGTCGGGTGGATGTCACCGATTTTGTGAAAGCCCAAGTGAAGCAGTACGAAGGCAAGGGCGCCTATGCCAAGATCTCGGTGGATGACGCCGTGAAGGCTGCCGCCGCCAAAAAGCCTGAGTTTATCCGGGGTGGATCCATCGCCCCGGGTATGCAACTGATCGTTACTTACAAGCAAGGGAATTCCTCCAACCAGGTGGTGGCGGAAAAATTCGACCGTTCAGCCTGCATCGACGTGGTGAACAAAGCCCTGACCGGCGAACCGTTTGTTGATGACGCCATGCAGGATGTGGACGTCGCAGCGGCGCAGGCGGCTTTCTGCGCCGATCTTGAAAAGGAATCCATGGAGAAAGTGAAGGTGTTCAAGCTCTCCGATAAGCTGCGCAAGAATCAACTACAGATCGCCGAAGGAACGGATGCCAAAACTCTGGAGAAGGTCCTCCTCCAACTGGAAAGCAACAGTGACCGCGCGATTATCTCCCCCGCCTTCACGCCCAAACCAACTGCTATCGATCATATCGCCTTCTGGAACGATTATCCCGAAGCCGGTTCTCTGCAGCCGCTGGAGATCACCCGCGCCGAAGTAGGCATGAAGCCCGCTCCGGTTACCGGTTGGCTTGTTACGGTTTTCTTTGTGGTGTTCATCTCATTTTATGCTGCAGGCCCCGGTGTGTGCGTCTGGCTTGCTCTCTCTGAGCTTATGCCCACACGTATTCGTGCCAACGGCATGGCCATCGCGCTTCTCATCAACCAGGGCGTCTCCACCACAATCGCCGGCACCTTCCTGCCATGGGTCGGCGCCTACGGTTATTCCAGCGTATTCTTCACCCTGGCCGGCTTCACGGTGATCTATTTCATCACGGCAGCCTTCTTCCTCCCGGAAACGAAGGGACGCACCCTCGAGGAGATTGAGCAGTACTTTACCACCGGCAAAATGCCGCAGCCCCAGGAGTAGAGGCTCGGATTTTTCTTCCGTCCGTTCACCGGACGCGAAAAGGATTTCGAAGTACGAGACCCGCGCGTTGGCGTCCGAGACCTCTGAGGGCCGGAGGATTCCTCTCTTTTGCCAAAATCGCTCTTCGTATATTTTTGTGGAATGACTCCACGAAGCAATTCCAAAAGGACGGCAAAATATTCATTACCTCACAAAAAAAATCCAATATCTCCTAAAAATAATTTGGGTATGGAGGAGTTTTCTCCTACCATACCCAATGTTATGTTTTTGAGGTACCTGCATTTTAAGTATCCGTTCCTTTGTTGTCAAGGGAAAATTCAACTTGCTCTCTACCAGGATAATCCGGAGGATATTCAATGCCCTCATTGTAAGAGCAAAAACTTCTACCTGCATGGTTTGTGCCCATCATCTGCATGGGGCGCTTTACGAAAAGCAACGGCATCACGGAAGGCTTCCACCGCAAGATGAAACTCATCCAACGTCGCGCTTACGGTTTCCGAAACTTCCGGAACTATCGCTTACGCGTCCTGCTCGAATGCTCCCGCCTGTTTAACAAAAAACGCTCTTTCCACAAAAATTTGGGTTGACCAATGTCGTTTCCCCGTTCATCAATTCATACTGTACCACCATGAGGGGGTGCTATCAAGGGAATTAACGCAGAATTTCGCATAGTTTAATTAAATAATTATCAATAATTAGCGAAAAGCATGTGTTGAATTTGCGTTGAATTTGGGATAAATTTGATGCAAAATTCGACTTTTTCAATGAGGTTTTATTCCTTCTTCGTATATTTTTGTGGAATGACTCCACGAAGCAATTCCAAAAAGACGGCAAAATATTCACTACCTCACA
>CANRLM010000088.1 GCA_947631435.1 uncultured Akkermansia sp. | reverse complement strand
TCCGTGATAGGCGGTGCGAATGCGACGCTGCGAGGGGACTCGAGCGAGTTTTCGGGCAGTGTGGGGCTGCGCTTCAATTTCTGATTTTGTACGGTTCTGAGTAGTCATGAAAACTCCCGTCGGTGCGGCAAATGACCGCATCGGCGGGATTCTTTTTGCCCTCTTTCATGGAAGAGAACAGCGGTGAAAAATTTTCCGCAAAGTAAATCGATTTTTCTCAACGGCGGCAGAGATACTGCGCGAGCGCGTAGAGTAGAGCGAGCAGAAAAATGCCCGCAATGAGCAGGTGCATCTCCCCCCGCATAGCGGCCAGCAAGGTCTCCGGAGAATCGAGCAGATGCGGGTGTTCCTTCCCGATCTTGGCGCCGAACCACGCGAGGGTGTAGCACCAGAGCGCTGAGCCGATGATGGTGGCAAGCGAGAAAATGAGAAAATTCACGCGCGCCAGTCCGGCGGGGATGGAGATGAGATGGCGTACCACCGGTAGAAAACGTGCAAAAAAGATGCCGGGAGCCGTGTAGCGCTGCATGAAGCGTTCCGCTGCCTCTACCTTCGCCTGAGACATAAAAAACCACTTGCCATACCGTAGAATGAGGGGGCGCCCCAGCCAGAGAGCTGCAGCGTAGGTGATGCAGGAACCAACGTAGGAACCAAAGGTGCCGGCAAGCACGACGCCCCACATCGTCATGCCGCTGTCCCCTCGAGCGGCAATGATGGCAGCAGGTGGAACCACGACTTCACTCGGCACCGGGAAGATGGAGCTTTCCATCGCCATGAGCAACACAACGCCTCCGTAGCCCCAGTCCGCTACCCAGTTCATCCATGTGACAAGCCACTCGTGCATGCGCGCTATTATGCACGTGTAACACGTTTTTGCCAAGGGAAAAGTGCGGCGTTCGTGCAGTCAGAACTCTTTCCCGTCGTGTCGTACGCGATTGCTTTTTTCCTTCCACTGACTAAAAAAGTCTTTTCAAGGGCGGTGAGAGTAGTATAATCCGCGTTGGCACAGGCTGTTGGGGCAGCCCCGAAATTGGGGAAGTCGAGCCTGCTGCTTCCCACCAAAAGAATATGACAGACTACACCACACGCGTGCTGGAGACAGTGCGCAGCAAGAATGCGAGCGAGCCTGAATTTTTGCAGGCCGTGCAGGAGGTGATAACCACCATTGAGCCGGTTCTGGAGGCTCGCAAAAAGTACGAACAGAATTGCATTCTGGAGCGCATCACTGAACCGGAGCGCACGATTATTTTCCGTGTGCCATGGACGGATGACGCAGGCAAGATTCACATCAATCGCGGCTTCCGCGTGGAATTCAACAGCGCGATTGGTCCCTACAAAGGAGGGTTACGCTTCCATCCTTCCGTGAACTTGGGAATCTTGAAGTTTCTTGGCTTTGAGCAGGTCTTTAAAAATTCTCTCACAACGCTTGCTATGGGCGGTGGCAAAGGAGGGTCGGATTTCGATCCCAAGGGCAAGAGCGATGCAGAAGTGATGCGCTTCTGCCAGAGCTTCATGACCGAGCTGCAGCGTCACATTGGCGCGGACACCGACGTGCCGGCGGGAGACATCGGCGTGGGTGGTCGTGAGATCGGCTATCTGTTCGGGCAGTACAAGAGACTGCGTAATGAATTTACCGGTGTGCTTACGGGCAAAGCTCTTAATTGGGGCGGTTCATTGATCCGCCCGGAGGCGACGGGCTACGGCTGCGTGTACTTTGCTCAGAACATGCTTGCCACGCGCGGGGATGGTTTTGCCGGAAAGCGCTGCCTGGTTTCCGGTTCCGGCAACGTGGCGCAGTATCTGGTAGAAAAGCTTATTCAACTCGGAGCCACCGTGCTCACGATGTCTGATTCCAACGGCACCGTGTATGATCCCGAGGGTATCAATGCTGAGAAGCTCGCCTGGATTATGGACCTCAAGAATGTACGACGCGGACGCATCAGCGAGTATGCTAAGCAGTTCAAGGGAGTGCAGTATCTGGAGAATCAGCGTCCATGGAGCATTCCCTGCGATTGTGCATTCCCCTGCGCTACACAGAATGAGGTAAACGGGGCAGAGGCTGCCACGCTCGTCAAAAACGGTTGCATCCTTGTCGCAGAAGGGGCAAATATGCCGACGGATCTGGACGGTATCGCGGTGTACCTCAATTCCAAAATACTCTACGGTCCGGCCAAGGCGGCAAATGCGGGTGGGGTTGCAGTTTCCGGTCTGGAGATGGCCCAGAACAGCCAGCGCCTCAACTGGACCCGTGACGAGGTGGATGCCAAGTTGCATGATATCATGCGTTCCATCCATGAGAATGCATACAATCACGCTCGTGAGTTCGCGGCTGATTGCTCTGATTCCTTCACCAACTATGTGGCCGGAGCAAATATCGCAGGCTTTGTGAAAGTCGCTGATGCGATGATTGACCAGGGGCTTGTGTAAGGCTCAGGTTTCTGAAAAAATCCCCGGTCTCCACGCGAGATTCGGGGATTTTTTTTGCCCCTGAATCAGCGTCCTTTCAGGATAGAAACAGTGTCCGCGCCTCAGAGAAAACCGGTATCCGGGATAAGAAGAGACTTCCGGACAGCGAAAGGAGGACCGGAATCTCAGAGAGTTTCCAGGGTGAAAGTCCACGATATCTGTTCTTCGTCTGAGTCCGGAGAAACGAGAACGTCTACGAGTCGGACAACAAGGGGAGGAAGAGGCATGGCACAGAAACGCTTCCGGCAGGTCGTATACGCCTCCTGAGCAGCTCGAGTGAGTACATCGTTCATGGAGGACTGAAGACTACGCACGTCAAAACGCAGCAGCTGGCGCAAAGCGCCTCCCTGAATCACGAGTTTACCCCCTTCTTTGGAGATGCTGGTGGGATCCGGAATAGGAAAATAGGTCATACGCTCTTCACAAAAGCTACGGAATTCGGGATCAAGAAAGAGCTCAAAGTATTCTTCCGCCAGCTTGTTCTTCTCCTTCGCTGAGGTCGCGGTCGGTATGTGGCTGATCAGGTGGTACACGTGGGCGATGCTGTAATTGCGCCGTATTGTGGGGGCTTTGCCTTTGGCGCCGTGGGGCTCATTTGCCACGCGCATCACGTGCGCCAGCACCTCGTCCCGAAAATCCCAATCCAGTGTCAGCTTGGGGGAAAAGAGGGTGATCAACCCAGTCGCACGTCCATTGAAGGGTAACTGCAGATCCAACCCGGGCAGGGGAGATGCTCCGGGCTTTCTCTTGAGCAAGAGGTTGTTCTTGACCACCAGGGCCGGCAGATGAAGCGCATCCGGCAGAGCAAAAGAAGCTTTGCCATGCAGAGCATTGGAGAGAGGCTCGAGTTTCTGCGGAGAGACAAATCGAAGCTCAAACTCCGTACTGCGGAGCATGTCGGTGCTGACGCGGGCTGATTTGGGAAGCTCTTCCGGCAAGTCGGAAGTGGGGAGACCTTCCGTGCTGAGAGGCAAGGCGCGCCTCATGCCCGGCATGAGCAAAACCTGTTTCTTGGCGGTGAGGGGTAAAAGTAGTGCAACGGGTTCTCCCTGGTCATCCTCGATGCTGCGCAGTGTCACGCCATCCACGCGGAGAAGGGCGAGCGTTCTGTTCTCCCCGCTATTGGAGGAGATGAGCGTGATGGCGTACAGACCTTCGGCTCGCTTGGAGACGGAGATGTGCTCCTCTTCGGCAGAGAGTTCCCAGCGTGTGGCGGCTTGTGAGGGGTCCATGGAGGAGGGGTGGTAGACAGCGGCCAGTCCGGAGGTAAGGTCTAACGTGCTGCCCCCGTCGAGCGAAGAGATTTGCTGCGGAAGGTCGCTACCCGGCAGAAAAGCCTGCAAAACCGGCTTGGCGGGGAGGGCGTCATCCCCAGATTCGCCCGGCAAATCGGACACCTCATCATCAGGATTAAACACAGCCACATCCGATTCATCATTCTGAGACGGAATAATGTGGTACCTCTGCAGCAGGTAATACGCAGCTCCTGCAAGGACGGCGAGCAAAATGATATTTCGGAAGAATCGCAGTGACATACTCAGGGCTTTTTCTATCATATTTTGCCATACGAGTCAAGCTCTCACAAGAAACGGACAAAGAATTATTTCGATTTCTGATAAAACAGCTCCGAGGGCTCCCGACAGCGTCTTCCGAATGCTTGTGGTTGACTTCCTTCGTGAAAGTGGTTGCTCCGCTGTCGCTCTGCAAATCCGCGCGCAGCGCGCTAACTCCCAACTTCGTAATTCGTGCTTCTTTTGACTTCGCAAACGCCAAAAGAGCTTGACAAGCCCAGCTTGAGCGAGCATAATCCCCACGCACTCCGTTCCGGAGTCACATCCGGGAGAGATGGCTGAGTTGGTCTAAGGCACTCGACTCGAAATCGAGCGTGGCAGAGATGTCACCGTGGGTTCGAATCCCACTCTCTCCGTTCATTACAAGTTGTTAAGAACCGTTTTCGAGCCGTCAGCGTGGGGGGACTTTGGTGGAGCGGCGGTTTTGATATACGGTGAATGACCGGTGCTTATCAACGTTGTGCGGGCGAATTGGTTGTTTCCGTCGCTTCCCTCTCCTGATGCAGAAAGGAGCCACAGCAAGCTGCGACTCCTTTCTCGCTAGGGCTACAGGGACTCGAACCCCGAATAGCGGTGCCAGAAACCGATGTGTTGCCAATTACACCATAGCCCTGACTCAACGGGCGGAGTATAGTAAGGACGCACACGAATGTCAAGAGAAAATCAGGATGCTACCATAAAAAAGTAGGCTTGTTTCCTCCCTCTGAAATTCAGCGCCCGGGACAAGAGTGAAACTTTCTGACGAAAGATTGCGGGAGAAGCTTCCCCCCCCCTCCGAAGTTCTTGAACCCAACTTTTCTGAATTCTTTCTTTTGTGTTTGTGAATAACTCCAGGTTATTCACAAAATTAAATACGATAAAATAGCCCTGATTTTTCGTAGTTATTAACCTATTATTAAAAGATAAAGTAAGTTATTCACATTGTGAATAATTGAGATTAAAAATAATTCTTCATTCGGCGGTAATGACCCCGAGTTGCATTGCCGGGGAAGCAAAAAATCGACGAAAAATTCTGTGGATTACGGATGCGACGGAAGAGTCGCGTGAGATATTGCTCGGCTTTGTGCGGGACCTGATCAAGAGATGCACGCCGGTGAGAACCGCGCTTTTCGCACCCGTCGTCGCGATTATCCGGCTCGCTGTCCGGCGTGGTCTTTCCTGAAATGCAGATGTACGGTGCGCGACATCGATAACCGTGGGAGAGAAATCCCCCTACCGCTCGCGCTATTTCATGCGATGCAACCTTTCGCATACCGCATCAGATCCCGGGCAGAGCGCGGTAGATTGCTTTCTGCGGGTTGAGGATCGGACAAATTGCCAGGTGTTGAAAATGTGCTGGCAGAGAAGATGCAGGGTGGGACCAAGAAAAACGAGCGGGGAGCAGTAGCACAGTCCGAGGTAAATCCCGACTGCGGTGTTTTTCTGCCCGAGGCATTGCCCCACCTCCCGTCCGTATCCTTCCCCGCCGATAAAGCGCCCGATGCAGAACCCGCAAGCGCACAGCACTGCTGCGAGAAGAAAGTAGGGCAGGATTTGGTAGAATGCAGCGCCTGTCTCAGAGATGCGGGTGACGCCCGTGGCGGAAACGAGTGCCATGCTGAGCATCCAGAGAAAGAGAGAAAAGCCTTCCAACTTGCGACTCACTGCTTTGCTGCCCGGCAGCAGCCAGCGCAAAAGTGCGGCCGCAATGCACGGCACTATCAGCATGATGAGTACCTGATCCAGCACCACGAAGAAGAGCTGCAAGCGCGAGAGGCTGAGCCCGGTGTGCGGCGTGATGGTGAAGGGAGTAAAAACAGGAATCACGATGGATGCCATCACGCTGTTGAGCAGCAGAGCTACGGCGGCGAATTCTGCTTTGCCGCCAAGAAGCTGCACGACCACCGGGCTACTCGCCGCTGCTCCCACAATGCACGAGAGAAACGCCGCCTCCGCGAGCTCCTCATAGCCCAGCAGGTGCAGGATGCCCCATGGTATGAGTCCCATGCAGAGATTGGCCGCAAGAAGCAGAAAATGCTCCCGCCGCGGACGAAGCTCCGCCACCTCCATCCCCGTGAGGGTGATCATCAGCATAATCCCCACAAAATACGGCATCAGCCACGAGTACACATGCAGCCCGGGCAGTGCCCCGCCTACAACAAAGGAAATCAGTAATCCCCACTTTTTGAGCGCCCGCAGCATAGCTGCCCCGCATTATACGTCAGAACTCCTGCGTGTCAAGAAATCCACTTTCCCAACTTTCGTAATTCCTCCTTCGTACTTATCTTAAATGCGTTTGCCCTGGCTTAATTTTGTCACCGCAGCTCACGCCCTTTCGGCATATCAATGCGTCATCGTCTATACACAGATTCAGACTTTTCCTCATAGGGTGATTCCGTAACGCTTTTTTGTCAAATCGTGATGTTCTCTTTTCGAAAGAGAT
>CANRLM010000087.1 GCA_947631435.1 uncultured Akkermansia sp. | reverse complement strand
GAATTGATTTTTGCTACTGGAAACACGTGGGAATAACATGTCTGTCAAAAGCAATGTTGGACGCGTATCCCAAAATGCCCAAGGGAGAATTTGAGAGCATCGAAGGTATTGATCATTTGAGGATCATTGATGCAGGAGAAACAATGCGTTTCGTTAAAATAGAGCAGGGGGAAACTTTGTCCGTCGATACTCCCATGGACCTGGAAAAAGTAAGGAGAATCATAGAAGCCCGAAGTAATTAGTCAACCTTGTAAGTACTGAGTAAACGATGAATATAAAATTATTAGATTGTACCTTACGTGATGGAGGATATGCCAATAACTGGCAATTCGGATATGAAAGCCTTTTGTGCGTTTTTAAACAACTTCAGAGTGCGAGAGTCGATGTAATTGAGGTAGGCTATTTGAGGGATAGGGAGGACTATATTCAGGGTAGATCCGTTTATCCGAATACCAACGTGATAAACAGGATTTTTTCCGGACTTAAGCAACAGAGTTTGGTTGCTGCAATGATTGATTATGGAGACTGTGCGATAAGCAGTTTGGAACACAAGGAGCAATCGATCGTAGATATTTTAAGAATATCTTTCCGAAAACATCAATTGGACGACGCGCTGGAATACTGTCAGAAAGTGATGGAATTGGGCTACAAGGTGTGTTTGCAGCCAGTCTCAGTGACGTCATACAATCGGGATGACATGAAAGATTTGTGTGGAAAAGTTAATGATTTACGTCCCGCAATGTTGAGTATTGTCGACAGCTACGGCCTGTTGGACGAGGAACAATTTCTGGAGTTTTTTGATCTCTTCGACAATGATTTAGATGAGGGTATTGGAATTGGGTATCATTCTCACAATAACTTTCAGCTGGCCTGTGCAAATGCCATTCAGATGATCAAACGAGGCAGAGAGAGAACGATGATGTTAGATGCCAGTTTATACGGAATGGGAAAGACAGCGGGAAATTGCAACACCGAGTTATTGGGTCTGTATCTTAACAAAAGATATGGTAAGAAATACGATATCAACGAGATGCTTGATGCTATTGATCGTTTCATCATTGGATTGAACAATACATGTAAATGGGGGTATCAGCTACGCTATTATGTATCTGCTATGCATCAGGTTCATCCCAATTACGTTAACTATTTGGCAAATAAAGGGTTGCCTATGAGAGATATCAGCGAGATTATCGAGAACGTAGAGCCCGAGCGAGCTCTCTTTTTTGACGAAAGTTATTTAGAAAAATTATGTACGAAGCATTTAGAGCAATCGTGTATTGCGCTTAGCAGTAGTAGGGAAGAGCTTATTCATGAGGGACGAGAGAAGCATATCGACACTGTAATTTTTGATGTAGATGGAACTTTGCTCGATACATCGGCAGGTGTCATTGACGCTGTAGAATATGTGATACAAAAATGCCGGTTGAAGAAATTGAGTAAAAAGGAAATGGAGTCTTTTGTAGCGTATTCTCCTTTAAGAGCGGCTTTCGTACATTACTGTGGTGTCAATGAGGCCGATGCGGATGTGTGTTGCTCTTTGTACAGGGAGTATTATAAAAAGAACGCTAAATATAAAAGTCAGGTATATGAACATATTAAGGATATACTGCAACTGCTGAAGCAGGATGGATATAGATTAGGCGTTGCGACGTATAAAGATGCACAAAATGCGAAAGCCTTGCTTCAATGGTTTCAACTGGATCAATATTTTGATTGTATTGTAGGGGCTCAATACGAGAAAAAACAAACAAAATTCGAAATTCTCAGGTGTTGCATTGGGAATATGTCTTCCTCTCTTTCTGAAATTTTATTTGTTGGCGATAGCGAGGGGGATAAGACAGCGGCATCGGAAGCAGGAGTGAGATTCCTCGGAGTGAATTACGGGTATGGCTTCCGGAATGTGTTGGGGTATGCCAATTCTCCCGCAGAACTTCTTAAATTACTAAAAAACGGCAATTTTAAGGACTAGATTATCCGAGGAACAGAGAGATGATCTGTATAATACCTATTCCTGTTTAAGGTATTGCAAAGTTCATGTGAATGCTTTGTTGTGTGTTTCTCTCTTAATAGCACGTGAGACATGAATAAAAAAATCTTAATTGCTGCAATTTTAACTTTTGTAGTTAATATTCTGTGCATTCCTCTATGGACGGAGTGCGGTTATGGTGGGTTTGTTCGAACTCTTTTTAACAAAGAAGTAAGGCTAGAGTTTGTGTACTCTGGCATTGTTACCGGGAGTGAACCTTTCCATTTTCAAGCAACACCAGAGCCTTCCCTGTGCTCTTGGTTTTATCACTCAGGAAACATTCGTCGAGCTCATCTAACTTTACAAGCGAGTGGAAAATGGCAAAAACTTTCTGTCCAAGTTGAACCATTGCATGATGGAAAAATTACGATATCATTCAAAGGACCTGATGCACGTGACGATTACGGGCGGTGCTATTCCGTACTAACAGATTGGAGAAATTCCAAAATTAATGGTAAAGCCGTTTTCAAAGAATCCAAAACTCTCTCGTATCAAAAAGGAGAGTCCGCGAAAATTTCTGTGAAGAAGAATGAGATTCTCCAGATAGAAGCGGAGTTCCGCAGACATCGTTTCACTATCCATGATTTTATATTTTTGAAACATGGAAACCTTTGGTATTTGATCACAGGTAATCTACTCACTCTTTTCTTAATTTATCGATTGCTGAGCTATTTTGCGGGACGCCGCGAGAGGGTCCGATTGGGCGATGCCCTGCTTGTGGTCACTTTCTTTACTTGTTTATTTATTCCAATGATAGATATTTCGGATGAGGTGAAATCTCAACGCGAGAACAGAACGCTTGCGGAGAAACCCACGTTGAAGGGGCTTTTGAAAGGAGAAGCAAATACAGGGGGGGGGTATGAAAGATGGTTTAATGACCATTTCTATGGACGCTCGGTTTTGATTAAATTACACGATATTGTGCGAAATAATTTATCCCACATCATCAGGACACGTAGAGGCAGCTATTTCAAAGAGGGTGGGTGGGATTTTGGCCTGCCTCCTCTTGTGGATTGTGGACTGACTTCATTTCAAGCCATCGTGGACAATTTGGTTCACTTGGATCAGTTTTGTCGAAAGAATAGAATCAAACTATATATCCTCGAAGTTCCCAGAAAGGAGATTATTTACAAAGAATTTATTGTTGATAACTATGGCTTTGACGAAAAACAATTTGTTAAGGTATCACGGGCAGAGGAGACCATCCGAAGAGAGGTGAGGAAACACCATATTCCCTGGGTCTATCCGTACGAGGCGTTCCGCGATGCGGCTCGGCAAGATTTTGTATTTCTTAAATGCTCGAATCACTGGACAGATTGGGGTGCCTTTGTCGGGTATTGCGAGCTGATGAAAGAGATAAACAAGGATTTCCCGGATATGCCCATCGTTTCCCTCAATGACTGCCGAAAATCTCAAAATTGGTTATATCGCGATGGCTACCGGAGAGATTATGGCCCCCCAAAGCACCTTTCTCAATTTTATAACTTCAGTTCCAGCGAACTGACCTCCCCCACGGATCAGGTGCTGTATAACTACTACGACCACAAGAATGGCAAAAACATGGTGATTGAATTTGGAAAATTCACGAAGGAATTCACTTATCCTGAAGGGAAGCATAAAATCATGTTAACAGGAACTTCACAGAATGAAAACTTCCTCCAGTTCTTGCCCTATTCTGCAGCTCGAACCAGGTACATCAGACTGAATTTTGGACAAGTAAAAAACGAGGATGAGTTTAAAATTCTGAAATTGTATAAAAAGGATATTTTCTCCTTTAAACCGGAGATACTCATCCTTTGCATCCACACAGATAACCTGCCCAAGCTTCGCGATCTCTGTTCACCCAAATAAGCTATGCTGTTCTCGTCAACCGTATTCCTGTTTCTGTTCCTGCCAATCGTGTGCGTCTTGTACCTTTTGGTGCGGAAGGAGCTGAAAGACTATGTCCTTCTACTGGCAAGCATCTTCTTCTACGCCTGGGGCGAGCCCCGGTATGTGGCGGTGATGCTGCTCACCATTATCATCAACTACGTCGGGGCTCTCTGGGTGGCGAATCTCAATCGTAAGAAAAAGGTTTGGGGTTTTACCTTGCTCTTGGGAGAGCACACAAAGTTGAACTGCTCGTGTTCGGCTGCCAAATTGGCCCTCTTCCTCACCATCCTTGGAGACCTGAGCTTCCTGTTCTACTTCAAATACTTCAACTTCTTTGTCGAGAACATCAACGCTCTTTTTGATGGGCACATCGACTTCATCAAGGTCATCATGCCCATCGGCATCTCCTTCTACACCTTTCAGGCTATCAGCTATGTCGTGGACGTCTATCGGGAGGAAGTCGAGCCGCAGAGAAACATCTACAAACTCGCTCTCTACATCACCCTCTTCCCGCAGTTGGTGGCAGGACCTATCGTCAAGTACCATGACGTCGCCGACCAAATCGAGAATCGCACGGTGGACTTTGAGAAAGTCGCCTACGGCGTGAAACGCTTCATCGTGGGGCTCGCCAAGAAAGTCCTCCTCGCTAACACCTTGGGAGCCGTAGCAGACAAAGTGTTTACCCAACCGATCGATCAACTGGACTGCGTGACCACCTGGCTGGGAGCAATCTGCTACACCTTCCAGATCTACTATGACTTCAGCGGGTATTCTGACATGGCGATCGGCTTAGGCTCCATCTTCGGGTTCAAATTCCTGGAGAACTTCAACTACCCCTACATCTCGCGCAGCATCACCGAATACTGGCGGAGGTGGCATATATCACTGGGGAGCTGGTTCAGGGACTATATGTTCATGCCGATCATGTTCCTGCCGCTTGCACGCAATACGGTTATCTCGCGAAGCTACAGGTGGGTGATGAAAAAGGTAGGAAGTAAAGTAGCCAATGCCATCATGACTTTTGTTGCTCTCTTCATCGTCTGGTTCTCGACCGGCTTCTGGCATGGCGCCGGATGGACCTTCATCGTGTGGGGGCTTTACAACGGCTTCTTCATTTTCATCGAGACCCTGACCGGCTGGAATCGCGATCGAAAGAGCATCAGAGGCAAAGCGCTGCAGCATTTTTATGCCATGCTCGTAATCATGCTGGGACTCGTCATCTTCCGGTCAGACACCATGAATTACGCCTGGCATTACCTTTTGACCATGTTCGGTGCAGAGAGAGGAGAGACGATGTACCACCTCATCTACTACGTGGACCGCATCGAAATCATCGCCCTCACCGTGGGCATCGTCTGCTCGGCGCCACTGTGCAGCAAGATGCTGGAGGTGGAGGGGAGGAGCCAGCTGCGGATAGCGGCAGTGAACCTCTGGTTGCTTGCGCTCTTCATCCTGTCGGCAGCCTCTATCGCCGCATCCACCTACAACCCCTTCATCTACTTCAGATTCTGACAGTACGTATGAACGACCGGGGGCAACCCCAACCATTATCATTAATTACACCAACTAAACCAACCACCACTATGACTAAAGACGATATACAGCAGATCATCATGGACGTCCTCCGGGATTACTGTGAACAGAATGGGAAAGACGTGCCGGAATTGACGAGAAATACGCCGATGCTCGGGAGTAACAGCTTCCTGGATTCTCTGGGACTGGTCAGTGTCATCATCGACATTGAAATGGCCCTCAACGATGCGGGAGCTGACATCTCGCTCACATCGGAGACTTCCATGTCTACACGCATCAGCCCGTTCCGCTCGATAGGCGCACTCTGCAACCACATAGCAGACCAATTAGGCATCACCGACTGATATGGACAGGGTCATCATCATCACCGGCACGCGTAAGGGTATAGGGAATTACCTGACGCAATGCTATCTTGAAGAAGGGGATATTGTGTATGGGTGCAGTCGACGCTCCTGCGACATTTCCCATCCCAATTACCACCACACCTGCCTCAACGTGGCGGATGAAGAAGCCGTCATCGCCTGGGTGCGCCGGATCCACAAGGAGCAGCAGCGTATCGACGTGCTCATCAACAATGCCGGGATTGCCTCGATGAATCACGTGCTGCTGACCCCCGGCTCTACGGCGCAGAAGGTGATGGGGACGAACTTCCTCGGAACATTCCTCATGAGCCGCGAAGTAGCGAAGTACATGATGCGCCGCAAGGAGGGACGTATCGTCAACTACTCCACCGTGGCGGTGCCGCTCAACCTGCAGGGCGAGCTCGTGTATTCCTCGTCGAAGGCAGCTATCGAGCAACTCACCCGCGTGCTGGCAGGGGAGATCGGGCAAACGGGGGTGACCGTCAACGCCGTGGGACCCACGCCCATTGACACAGACCTCATCAAAAACGTCCCGGCGGAAAAGATTCAGGCGCTCATCGACCGCCAAAGCATCAAGCGCTTCGGGAAGTACGAGGATGTGAAGAACGTCATCGACTTTTACCTGCGCCCGGAGAGTGACTTCATCACGGGGCAGATCATTTACCTGGGAGGCATCAACTGATATGACGAACCTGATCGAAAAAACAGGGGAGAGCGCCGCGCAGACGGCATTGATCTTCC
>CANRLM010000086.1 GCA_947631435.1 uncultured Akkermansia sp. | reverse complement strand
TAAAATGCTATGCTCTTGGGTGACCGTTTATTTTGAGGCATCGGCCTTCGGTGACTTTTTCTTTTGAGGCATTACGCAACAGCAAACGCCGTCATTGCGGCCGGTTTTGCAGGACAAATGCATCAAAGAGAAGCGCGAGGCACGAAGCAGAAAGAATGCGCGCTTGCGCGCGGATTTGCGGAGCGCTTGCTACGGTGGCGGAAATATGCTAAACTCGAAGCATGAGAAAATTTTTATGTCTTCTTATCAGTCTGGTATCCATGGGAGCAGTGTACGCGGAGCCGGACAACGCCGACGCGTTGCTCAGGGAGATGCGCACGGCGCTCACGAGCCAGGGCAGCCGGGATGTACTCGGTACCATCCGTAAGGGGGCCACGCGTGTCCCCTTCAGTCTGAGCGCCCGGGGTGATACCATCGCTTTCCAGTACAAGCGGGGAAATGCCTGGGAGCGTTTTGATGTGCACATCGGTAGCAAAGAAGCCCGGCTCATGCTGGTGAACAACGGCAAAGCCATTGTGATGTCCCCTGCCAACTACGCTCAGAATATCGCCGGGACTGATGTGACGTACGAAGACCTTTCCCTGCGCTTTCTCTACTGGAAGGGAGGGCGCATCCTGCCGGATTCGGCGGATTCACGCATCAAGGGGCGGGATTGTTTCATCGTGCAGGCGTCCAACCCATCACCGGGGACCGGGCAATTTGCCACCGTTCGCATGTGGATCGATAAAGAAAACGGCACGGTGTGGCAGATAGACGGATACGGCGCCGATGGCAAACTCAGGAAACGCTTTTCCATCACCTCCATACAACGACTTTCCGACGGATCCTGGTTCTTCAAGCAGATGAAAATTGAGGTGCGCAACCCGCAAAATGACCGCCGCACCATAGCCCTGAATTACCTGGAGATGGATGATATCCCGGAGAAGAAAAAATGATACGCCGCCTGGGACAGCTTGTTGTTGGACTCATTCCGCTTTACGTTTTTTTAGTCTGGGCGCTGTTTTTCGTGCAGCCGCAACTGGAGAAGCACACCCTGCGAGCACTCGCCATGCTGCTCGGAGGATTAGCCGTGATGGCGATCATCCAGGGAGTCGTCTTCAAACGCTGGTTACTCCCACTCTGGGCACAAGCAATCAGCGAGCGTCTCTATGCGGGCAGTTACCTGCCGGAGGACGATCCTATCGCTTCCCTCGCGGCTGAAATTTTCTCACAGCACCGCGCTGACCTCATCCCGGAACTTGAAAAGCTCGTCCTCGCCGACCCGTCCCGAACCCGCGCCTGGCTTGAACTCGCCCGCGCGCTTGAGCTGGAAGCTCATGATATCCCTCGCGCAGCTCATGTTTTGCAACGCGGCGCGGCAAGTGTGCGCCACGACGCCGACCGGGCGATGCTGCTGTGGCGCGCGGCCGGTCTCCTGCAAAAGGAGGAGGCTCACAGGGAGGAGGCAAAAGACCTCCTTGACCGCGTGGCGGACGAGTTTCCGCACACGGCGTACGGACACCTGGCAGCGACGCGACGGCGCACTTAATCGCTCCCCCGGCTCTATCCGATACCTCGTTGCTTGATCTCCGACGTCCTCAACCGCCGACAAACCGGGGCGTCATCGTAAAATGATGAGGGAAATACGCCTGCTCCGGCGCAGCTTCTACTGCGCGTTGATGAGCTTGAAGACGGGCAGACCCTCCGGGGCGGACTCCCAGCTCGCCATGGGGAAGACCGTCTGCATGAAAGCTTTGGGCTCATCCTTGCCGGATTCTTCTACCCGCTCGGTAGACACGACGACGTTCGGCTGACCGAGAACGGTAGCCACCACGGTATCAATTTCATGCGCAGGAATGCGCAGAATGACGTCCTTCTTCGGCTTCAGCGCCGGCGGGAAAATATAGGTGTCCTCCCCCACGATGGTGGCGTACCAACCATCCGGCAGAGATACAGACGGAACCGGGAAACAGTTCTCGAAAGCGGCAATGTACAAACGACGCCAGTCACCCAGGCGTTTAAGAAGATCGGGCACTTCAGGGCGCACGGTGCCATCAGCCCCTGCTTCCACGTGCAGAATAAGGCGTTTTCCCCGGGCAGAGGCTCGCTGCAAAGCACGAATAGCGTCCTCGGCAGATGGAAGCTTCCCCTCAGCAGGGAACACCAAATTTTCCGCCTCACTTTCCACCGTGCTGTCGTGCAGTTTCAATCTCGGCTGCTGAGCAGCCTTCAAAAGAGCCTCCTTCCAGCGTGGATCAGACATCGTCGAACAGCCAACACACACACAACCGGCTGAATCAGCAAGACGTGCAAAAAATTCGGCTTGCTTTTCCGGCGTGGGAATTTGCCCCGAAGACGTCTCTTCCTTCGCCCCCTTTTTCTCGGCAACCGGAGCGAGCTCTGCTATGAAGCAAATACTACCGCCAAGCGAGGGCGCAGAATCGTAGGGTATCGGTTCTTCGGCCGGTGTGTTGGCTAAAACGGGGAGACTCAGGAGCCATGCGATCAGATTCCACTTCATACGCGGGTGCATGTTAACAAATTTTTACCACTCATGTCAATTTTTTATCCGCCCGGAATTCTGATTCGAGAAGGACGTGACCCACCCACACGGGATGAGATCCGGGGCGAACAGAAATCAGTCAAAAAGGGCCATGACTAGGCCGTGAGGCAGAAGATATCGTCAATGCCCACTGAGGGTGGTGATGTAGTAGCCGGCGATGACGGCAGTACCGATGACACCCGCTACATTCGGTCCCATGGCGTGCATGAGCAGGAAATTGGTGCGATCCGCCTGCTGGCCCACGTTGTGGGAAACGCGGGCTGCCATGGGGACGGCAGAAACGCCGGCCGAGCCAATCAGCGGGTTCACCGGATGCTTGCTCCAGCCGGGCACCAGGTTCATCAACTGCGCGCAAAGAAGACCGCACACCGTCGCCACAGCGAAGGCTACAACTCCCAGCCCAATGATGAGCAATGTCTCCACCTGCAGGAAACGCCCGCCCTGCATCGTGAGCCCCACGGACACTCCCAGCAGAATGGTGGTGATGTTCATGAGTTCATTCTGAGCGCAGGAGACGAGGCGCTCCGTCACCTTGCATTCCCGCAGGAAGTTGCCAAGCATCAACATGCCGAGCAGTGGAGCCGCATCCGGGCAGATCAGAATAGTCAGAATCGTCACCACGAAGCAGAAGAAGAGTTTTTCTCCGCGCGATACCTGCCGAAGGCTCTGCATCTTGATCCTGCGCTGTTTTTCTGTGGTGAAAAGTTTCATGAACGGCGGCTGAATGAGCGGCACGAGAGCCATGTAAGTGTATGCCGCCACGGCAATGGCACCCAGGAGATGCGGCGCAAGCTTGCTGGCGAGGAAAATCGAGGTGGGACCATCTGCCCCGCCGATGATGCCGATGGCCGAAGCCTCGCCTTTGGAGAAGCCCAACGCCATAGCCGCAAGGAAGGTGAATGCCACGCCTCCCTGCGCCGCAGCGCCGAGGAGAAGGGCTTTCGGGGAAGCAAGCAGGGGCCCGAAATCTGTGAGCGCCCCTACACCCATGAAGATGAGCGCCGGAAATATCTCGCACTTGATGCCCTGCCCGAGGAAGTCGAAGAGCCCGGAGTTGAATCCAATGATCATGAACTTCTGCGGGGTCTGGCCGGTAACCTTCACCGCCCCTTTGACGAACCTGCCATGCTCATCCTGCAGCGGCTCCACCTGCATAGGCGCGGCCATCGCCGCTTCATACTTTGCTCTTTCCTCCGGCGAGAGAGCCGTCGTATCCTGCATGCTCGGAGAAGAATCCTTGTAGGGCGCCGCCGTGCCGGAGATGAACCCCACGTCATTGATGACAGCGGTCTGTACCTTATGATCGTCGGAAATGGAGACGACCTCCCGCTGAGCCTGAGTGATGACCATACCGTTGTCGGGGATGTTGGCAATGAGCGCCCCGAAGGCGATCGGCACCAACAACAGCGGCTCAAATTGCTTGACCACTCCAAAGAAGAGCAGAACCAGCACGACGCCCCACATGACGTACATCTGCCAGGTCATGGCAAATAGCCCCATGCCCGTGATAAAATCGGCGAATGAATTGATGAATTCCTGCATAACGAGAGAGGAAAGAGAGAAGAGACGAGACGGCACGCAATCCGCCGCCCCTTCACCGGAAGGGGGAAAAATCAGCCCAGGTAAGCCAGAGGCTGTCCCTCAGCTACCGTATCACCGGGAGCCACGCAGAACGAATTCACCGTGCCGGCTTTCGGGGCGTAAATCACGGTATTCATCTTCATAGCCTCCAGCGTGAGCACCTGGTCTCCTTCCTTCACGACCGTGCCGGGCTTTACATCCAAACTCACCACCTTGCCCGCAAGCGGACTCGGGATGGGAGTGCCGGAGCCGGAAGCGGCGGCGGGAGCTGCCGCCGGAGCCGGAGCCACGACCGGAGTCGGAGTTGCCACAGGAGCCGCCACGGGAGCCGGAGCCGCCACAGGGGCAGGAGCTGCCGCTGCCGGCGCACTGCCGCCGACGGTTTCTACAGTGACATCATAAGTCTGTCCTGCTACAGTGATTCGGAGTTGTTTCATGGTGAATATTTGTGTTAGATTTTAAAAAATAAATAGGGAAGACTTCAGCCACGCTTCGGGAGATGGGACGCCATGATGGCGGAACGGCCGCTTCGCGCATAGCCGGCATCCACGGGTTGAATAGAGAGCACACGTGCCTCGCTGCCGACAGTGCATTTAACCGCAGCAGCAATAACGGCGACGATTTCCGGCGTGATGGAAGAGGAAGCCGTATCATAAATCCCCGCAGCAAGCGCGGCCACAGTGGCAGGAGAAAGTTCTCCGGGAGAAGACGGGGAAGGAGAAGGAACAGGAACCCGCGCCGCGAGGGCGTCTTGTTTTGCACGTCTCCTGTTTTCCATCCGGATCGCTACGCCTCCGGAGATGGAGAGGATGATGCTGAGCAGACTCAGACAGCAGAACACCACCAACATCCCCATGATCTGGTAACTCACGGCCCCGGCGTCAAGATTGCCGATAGCAGCTAAAGGTAGAAGGTAAGCTTGCATGAGCGGAAAAGTGTTTAAAATCAGAGAGGTATGTTGCCGTGTTTCTTGGCAGGGCGCGTTTCGCGCTTGCTGAGCAACATGCGCAGGGTGAGGGCAATCTTCGCGCGGGTCTGCGAGGGGTTGATCACCTCAGTCACCTGCCCCACCTGAGCGGCAGCGTAGGGGTTATAAAAAGCTTTGGTGTAGTCCGCCAGCAGCTCAGCGCGACGTTTTTCGCGCTCTTCTGCGTCCTCGATGCTCTTCAGTTCGCGCCCATAGAGGATCGGGATAGCGCCCTGAGCCCCCATCACCGCAATCTCCGCGCAGGGCCAGGCAAACACGGCGTCCGCGCCCAAATCCTTACAGCACATGGCAATGTACGCCCCGCCGTACGCTTTGCGCAGGATCATCGTCACCTTCGGCACGGTGGCAGAGGCATAGGCAAAAATCATCTTGGCGCCGTGGCGAATGATGCCGCCACGCTCCTGCTGCTTGCCGGGCAGGAATCCCGGCACATCCACAAGATTCACGACCGGGATATTGAAGGAATCGCAACAGCGAATGAAGCGCGCCGCTTTGTCGGAGGCGTCGATATCCAGGCACCCTGCCTTCACCGCAGGCTGATTCGCGATAACGCCGACCACGACGCCGCAAATGCGCGCAAACCCGACGATCACATTTCCCGCGAATTGCGCGTGCACCTCCATAAAGCTGTCCTCATCCGCCAGGCGTTCGATCACTTTCCTCATATCCAACGGCGTGGCGTTATCCGCCGGGATGATATCGTTCATCCCCTCGTCATCTGCCACATTCAGAGGCACATTCAGATCGTGCGGAGGGTCCTGCGTGTTGTTAGGCGGCAGATAGGTGAGCAAACGCTTTGCAATCGCAATGGCTTCTTCGTCACTCTGCGCCACAAAATGAGCATTGCCGGAAACCGAGGCATGCACGGCAGCGCTGCCAATTTCATCCATCGTGCATTGTTCGAAAGTCACCTGTTCAATGACTTTCGGACCTGTGATGTACATCCCGGCGGCTCCGCCCTGACGGATGATGATAAAGTCGGTAAGCGCGGGAGAGTAGGCCGCTCCGCCGGCGCATGGACCGAGAATGAGCGAAATCTGCGGGACCACGCCGGATGCCGCCACGTTATTGTAAAAAACATGCGCAAAACCCGCGAGAGATTCCACCCCTTCCTGCAGACGCGCACCTCCGGAGTCATTGATCTGAATCATCGGGATGCCGGCCTTCATCGCGTAGCGCTGGGCATCCTCGATCTTCATGGCGTGCATGTACCCCAGCGAACCTCCCTGCGCCATGAAATCTGCCGAACTCGCCGCCACAGGCTTGCCGTCTACCAAACCCACACCCACCACGATGCCCTCCGCGGGAATATCCTTTTTGTCCAACCCAAAGTTGTGGCAATGATGCCGCGTATGCATGCCAAACTCCATGAAAGAGCCGTCGTCAAACAAAAAATCCAGTCTCTCCCGAGCCGTACAATCTCCGGCAGCATGCCTCTTCTCAATTTTCTCCTCTCCGCCGGAAAGCATAATCTTGCGCCGGCGTTCGTCAAGCTCCTCGATCAGTTTTGGGTCAATAGCCATAATTAATGGGTGGGACACACCCGGCGCATCGGACGCCGAACAGCGTCGGAAACGCAGGTGGACGTGCGTTCACTTTACCACACCGACAATGACTTGAAAAGCAAAAATTCTGCATTTCAAAAGAAAGCAATGAAGACGCATTGCCTCAAAAATAAAGTCACCGAAGGATTGCTAAAAACCAAGAAAGGGGATTTCCTGAAAGCTTGATGCCT
>CANRLM010000085.1 GCA_947631435.1 uncultured Akkermansia sp. | reverse complement strand
CTAAAATGCTATGCTCTTGGGTGACCGTTTATTTTGAGGCATCGGCCTTCGGTGACTTTTTCTTTTGAGGCATTACGCGGTCAGCATTTGTTTCAAAAGAAATCCATGGTTCGAAATCAGGGGAAACTTCCGCGCAAGAAAACACGTGAGGCTTAAATACAAATCACGGAATCAACAAATTACACGCCACATTGTCGTGCCATCCTGTCCCTGTTTTAGACGAATCGAATTATGATTTATGTCCCCCTCCCTTGAAATCCGGAAAATACGCGCCACATGTAAGTTCATGAATTCGCGACTTCTCCCCTGGTCGGAGCAACCGCACTTTCAAATGCTTTCACTTCGCGGACACCTTTCCCTAAGTAAAACACCTCTGAGGCGCATGGCAGAGGACATCTGGAAGATCATGAACAAATCCATGGAAAAGGACGTGCTGCAACATATGCAATACCCCACCCCGAACCTGCGGCACCGGAAGCATCGCAGGACCACCCCAAGTAGAGCTTGAAATCAAGCCGGAGAATTGGGACCTCTCTTGTCGTCCAGCATCACACTGCGAACGAGCTTTTCCATCGCTACCGGTGTCGGTATCACCCCCCACCGCTCTGTAATTCGGCGTATTTCTCTCGTACTGAATCTCACCGCATACGCCGCTACGGAACTATAGCTCGGGTGCCTTTCATCGCGCAGCAGTTCCTCAATGAGAACCCGCTTGCGCGCAGGGATGGGGAAATGCCCGCACAACCAGTGATCAACCGTACCGCTGCTCACGCCGAGGCGATCGGCCAACGTCGAGCGCTGTATTTTGAGTCTCTTGAGAGTTTGTGCTATTTCCTTGTAGTCCATGACCAGCTAGCATCATGGAACATATAATACGAGATGTCAAGCTAAAATAACAAAAGATTATTTTCTTCGCTTTCTTTCAGAAAAAATAAATAAAAAAACTGATATAGCCGTAACAGTTGAACTTTCAAGGGAATATGAAGCAGAGAAGCGATTTGACAAAACTGCAACAAATCCATAATTCTCTGACAATTATAATCCATGGTAAAGCCACAAACAAGAACGCTCCTTCTCCGCATGAGAGGAGACCACCCGTTCGGGGAAATTACTCCTCATCCGGCACTCGTTGCACATGGGCGCCCAGTCCGACCAGCTTATCATCGAGGAGCTCATAACCTCGATCAATATGGTAGAGGCGATGGATCTCCGTAGTGCCTTCCGCAGCGAGGGCTGCAAGGACGAGAGCGGCGCTGGCACGCAGATCACTGGCCATCACGGGAGCTCCGGAAAGGCGCTCGGTACCGGTAATCACAGCTGTTCCATTATCCATCTTAATATTGGCGCCCATACGTTTGAGTTCCGAGCAGTGCATGAAACGCTGGGGAAAGATGGTATCGCGGACGACACTGATGCCGGGAGTCACAGAGAAGAGAGCAGTCATCTGCGCCTGCATATCGGTGGGAAAACCGGGATAGGGACTCGTTGTGATCTTACCGCCACGCGGATTCTCTCCGGGGGCGACGTGGACCGAGCATCCGTCCGGCGAAAATTCTACCGAGTGCCCGCATTCGATGAGCATATCCGCGACAGCTTGCACATGTTCGCGGCAAATGCGGCGGACAGTGATACCTCGGCTGATGAGAGCGCCTGCAACCATGAATGTGCCGGCCTCAATACGATCGGGGATTACGGAGTGTTCGCATCCGTGAAGGTGTTCGACGCCATGCACGGTGATGGTACGAGATCCGGCGCCTTCAATGCGCGCCCCCATTTTGTTGAGAAAATTTGCGAGATCCACCACCTCCGGTTCCCGAGCGGCAGATTCGATCACGGTCGTACCGCGAGCCAACACGGCAGCCATCATCAAGTTATCCGTCCCGAGCACCGTTGGACCATTATCACCGCGCATGTCAACAGTGGCGCCAACGAGGTCATTCGGGGCTTCAATCACCATATTGCCGCCCTTCACGCGAACACGCGCGCCGAGAGCCTGAATAGCACGCAAATGCAGATCGACAGGGCGATCGCCTATCACGCAGCCACCTGGCAGCGGGAGGGTGCAACGCCTCATGCGTGCCATCATCGGCCCGAGCAAACAAATAGACGCCCGCATCTTGCGCACCTGTTCATAGCTGGCGCTGGAGCTGATGCCATCGGTGGAATCAATACGCACTGTTCCGCTGCTGCGCTCGACAGAAGCTCCCAGCTGGCTGAGGATTTGAAGCATGTAATTCGTATCGGAGACATCCGGCACTCGGGAGATACGCACGGGTTCATCCGTGAGCAGGGCTGCGGCCAGAATGGGAAGCGAGGCATTTTTTGACCCACTCACATTCACGGCGCCCTCCAGGGGATAACCTCCTTCTACAATCAATTTGTCCATAGGTGCGATAAATCAAATCAGGGTTGAACGGAGAGATAGATAATAGCTGCGGCGTAGCGCGCTTCTGACGAATCCGTGCGAATGATGAGGCGATTAAGAACGCGCTTTTGCGTGGATACCGGAGAAACGCTCACGCTGTAAAGTTCACCAGGATGCTCGGTCCTGGTGGTATAACGGAATGCATCGCCGGAAAGATCCGCGCTAATGATACGCTGCACAGGCGAACCTTTGGGGATACGAATCTGCAAGAGCTTCTCTTCTGCTGCCGAGCCGACTTTCCAGATGAGAGAGCGAGTGCTGAGTTCAATGGCCTGCGGCACGCGGATGTCCATGGTCAGACGGGTTGTAGTACCATCTGCCGTGGTCGCTTCGATTTGCTTGCGGACACTGCGGGCGAAATCGCTCACATCCACCGTGGCAGTGAGGCGGTTGCCGGAATGGCTCACCCTGGTGCAGTCGCAAAGGCTGCGAGAACGAGTGATGGCGTCATCCGCCGTAAAAACGACAATTGCCTCGCGTTGTCCGTAGGAGAGCTGCACCACCTGCGTACTCTCTCGGAAAGCCGCCCGAGCCGGCATCAGAGCGGCAAGGACTGTGAAAATGAGAGAGGGAAGAGAAAAGCTCTGCATCGCGAGGAGGGGAGAAAGCTGTGTCAGATCTCGGATTTTTCTGTCGCGGCATCCTCGTCGTCGTCTGTCTCCGCGAGTTCTGTGTCGGTCTCAGGATCCGGCTCGAAGAAGAACGAGGAGATGATGAAGAGACCGGCGGCGATGCACACGCAGCTGTCTGCCACATTGAAGGCGGGCCAGTGGTAAACCTCAGGGAAAGCATCTGCGGAAAACTGTGGAATCACCGAATGCACAAATGCTGCTAACTTCCCCGTCCAGGGGAGAGAAAAATCAAGAAAGTCGATGACCCGACCATTCATGACATTCTCCCAAAAGCCGAGGTGCTCGGAGCCGGCAAGGTTGAAACCCTGCACAAGGCGATCTGTCATATTGCCGAGAACCCCTGCCATGACAAAGACCCAGGCAGCTTTTAGCAGCCGCGTGTTGAAGAAACCTTTTCTATAGAGCAGGACCAGGATTATCAACGCCACCAGCTGGATGCCCAAAAACAGGTACGGAGCCCACGTTGTGGAGTTGCCGAGACCGAAAGCGACGCCGGTGTTATGAATGTGAATGAGGTCAAAATTCAGCACTCCGTTACCCTGCAACACCGGAAGACGATCCATCACGGCTCCCGTCTGCGGATGCGGTGGGATAAACCAAGTCACGATGCACCACTTGCTGACCTGGTCGAGGGCATAGAGCAGGAGAACAGCGAGAAGAAGCCACAGGGTCGAATGATTTTTCATGGAATCGGTGTGGTTGATAGGGAATAGGGGAGACGGACCTAAGCGAGGGGAACATCGTGCATCACCTGCGCACAGCGAGCGCAGAGCCCATCCTCATTGACAGCCGGCTCATACCGTCGGCAACGAGGACACATGGCATAAGCGCTCTTGACTGCGGTAGCAGAAAGCTCATCGCCACGCTCTATTTGCAAATCGGAGATGATGAAGAACTCCTTGGCAAAGTCAGTATTCTCCAGCAGTTCCATCACAACGGATTCCTCGTTCTGAGGCAGCGTCAGTTTCACCACAGCCTCATTATTTTTGTTGAAGGTTTTGGCTTTGATCTGCTCCTCAATTGCCACCTGAATCACACCACGAATCTGCAGCAGCCGCGCAAAGGCGCCGGAAAGACCGACATCAAAAACGGGATCAGCCTCCGGGAAATCCTGCTCGTGCACGGAATCCTCATGCCCTGCGTGCTCCCATGCTTCGTCGCAGGTGTAAACCAGAATCGGCGCGAGCAGGCGAACCAGTGCATCAAAAATGCGGGAAAGAGCGAACTGCTTACTCAACCGACGCGGCGCGCACTTTGCATCGCAGTACAAGCTGTCCTTGGTGAGGTCGATGTAGAGGGCTGAGAGTTCTCCGGTGCAGAAGCGATTGATCGCGGAAAACACCTTACGGAACTCATAAGCGTCGTAAGCCCCACGCACCTCGCGAATGAGCGCATTCAGGCGTTCAAGAATCCACGCATCCGCGGCTTCGAGTTTCTCGGGATGCGAACCGTCGTATCCCTTCAGATTCGCCAGCAAGATGCGCAGCGTATTACGCAAGCGACGGTATGGTTCGGCAATCTGTTTGAAGAGGTCCTCACCAAAGGGCACCTCATTCTGCCAATCGACGCTGCTGACCCAGAGGCGCACGATGTCCGCCCCATACTTTTCGTAGAAGTATTTGGCATCGGTTGGTTTCTGATAAGCGTCCTGTGCGCTCTTGGAAATTTTTGAGCGATCCTGATTCACCACGAAAGCATGGGTAAGCACCTCTTTGTACGGAGCTACTCCGCGCCAGGCGCAAGAAAGCATCAGTGAGCTCTGGAACCAACCTCGGTGCTGATCCGTCGCTTCCAGGTACACATCGCAAGGAGCGCAAAGCCCTTCCCTGTGATCCAACACCGCCACATGCGAGCAACCGGAATCAATCCACACATCCAAGGTATCTTTGCCCTTGCGCAGATTGGTCGGCAAACCGAGTTTTTCGCAGAGCGCGGCATCAGAAAGCTCAAACCAGATGTTCGTGCCGTGCTGCTCCACCAGATCCGCCACGCGACGCACGATGTCTGCCTGCAGCAGTGGCTCGTCCTTTTCATTGTAAAACACCGGCAGCGGGATGCCCCACGTGCGCTGACGGGAAATGCACCAGTCCGGACGCGCCTCCACCGTAGATGCAATGCGATTGCGTCCCCACGCGGGCAACCAGGTGGTCTTTTCAATCTGCTCAAGGGCCATGGGACGCAATTTCTCCATACTGATGAAGAACTGCTTGACAGCGCGGAAAATAATCGGCGTTTTGGAACGCCAGCAATGCGGGTATTGGTGCGTGAACTCCTCGCGTCCCAATAAACGCCCTCTCTGCACAAGCATCTCGATGACCGCCTCATTGCACCGGAACACGTGCTTGCCCACTAGCTCAGGGACCCCGCATTCCTCCGTATAGTTACCGTCGTCATCCACCGGTGAGAGCACCGGCAGACCGTACTGCATGCCCACGTTATAGTCATCTGCACCATGCCCCGGGGCGATATGCACCGCGCCGGTACCGGTATCCATGGTGACGAATTGTCCCATCATAATGAGAGAATCGCGCTGCAGGAAGGGGTGCCGTGCCTTCTTACCCTCCATCTCACGACCGGGCAACTCCGCGAGCGTCTCCCCCGCTACCAACCCGCACTTCTCGCAAAAGATTTCCACAAGCTGCTTCGCTAGGAAAAGCGTGCGCTCGGAACCATCCACCGAGGAAGTAAACTTCTGCACCACATAAATGCTGTCCGGATGCAAAGCGATGCCGAGGTTACTTGGAAGAGTCCATGGCGTCGTGGTCCAAATGACCAGATCGCAGGAGACTCCCCTCACCGGCTCAGGGAGGGGAAACGCCACAAAAATAGCCGTGGAGGTGTCTTCCATGTACTCCACTTCAGCCTCTGCCAGTGCTGTATGGTGCGCGTAGCTCCACTGCACCGGTCGCATGGACTGGTACACCGCACCATCCTCCACCAGTTTGGCAAACACACGCAGTACCCAGGCTTCATACGCCGGATCCATGGTGACGTACGGATTCTTCCAATCGCCAAAAACACCGAGGCGGCGAAAGGAAACACGCTGTTGGTCGATGTAGGTGCGAGCAAATTCCGCGCAGCGTCGCCTGATATCCGCCGGCTCCAGTCCCTGCGCCTCCTTCACCACCTTCGCCTCAATGGGCAGGCCATGGCAATCCCACCCCGGCACGAAAGGGGCATAAAAGCCCGCCATCGTCTTGCTCTTCACAATGAGATCCTTCAACACCTTGTTGAGCGCGGTACCCATGTGTACATCTCCATTGGCGAACGGAGGACCATCGTGCAGGACAAACCGCGGAGCGCCCTGCTCTCTGCGGCGGGTTGTAATCTTTTCGTAGAGGTTGCGATCTTCCCATTTCTTAAGGCGTGTCGGCTCATTTTTTGTGAGATCGCCACGCATGGGAAAACTCGTATCAGGCAAAAAAATGCTCTCTTTGTAGCTCTTTCCACTCACGCTCATACGCGCGGACTATACGCGTGCAAAGTCTGTTTGTCAAGCATTCTCCCGGGCAATGCAACGCAACCACATTTTGAAAGTACTTATCCTGAAACAAATTATGAGCTCGAAGGACAAGCAAAGAACGATGTCTGAAAGACGAAGCAGCTAAGGCAGCAAGATGGTCCTGCATCTTCAAAAGCAGTATGAATCGCCGGAACAAACGCAGTGAACGGACGTCGCTAACATTTTGAATAAAAACCATGAAACCGAATCTCTCCCCTGTTGGTCGAGTCTGTCCATTTGTCGCCGCAGGAGCTCTGAAAAGACATGAGAGACTTGTCCCGGCATATTGACGGGGGAGTCTGACGCTTGCAGATTCAAAAAGACATAATTCCGACAGAGCAATCGCGTCCACAAATGTAGCCATAAAAATTTTGTGGATTGCAAGATTAAATGCAACAGATGACAGAAAAAGTTGAGGTCATGAGAAGAGAGGGGTAAAATAGTG
>CANRLM010000084.1 GCA_947631435.1 uncultured Akkermansia sp. | reverse complement strand
TACAAAATGAAACAACGTAACTCGTCCATTCTACCTTGAGGAAAGCTATTTGCAAGCATAAACCGCCGGGCAATCGCGTTTGTGGATTGCAAGATTAAATGCAACAGGTTCTTGGCACAAAGAGGCTGCCAGGAAGTTCAAATCATGCCGGAGTAATTTCTCCAAAACAAACCAAGACTCTATGAATCAAAACACGCAAACGAATTGTTCAACATTATTCAATGCGTTTGCTGCGGGTGTATGTGAAGTTTTTCCAATCGCCGCAGTTGGGCAATTTGCTTCTTCCTGGCTTTGTAAGTGCGGCGGCGCTTGCCGAAGGTTATTTTGCTCATGAGGCGGTAAAAGAGCAACCTGCCGAGAGTGGGCTCGGTAACTTCATCGGAAAGAAGGTACGACCCGTTGAGTTCAAGGATTTTTGCTTTGTCGCTCTCTTGAATATGAAACAAAAAGAGTGTCAGGCAAAATTCGTCCAAGTACCCCAGAAAGCGTTTTGCGGCCGGTCTCAGATGCGTGCTGTCCACTTGCCTGTCCACTTCGGCAAGGATGCGGAAACAAAACTCTCTGTAATTCAAAAAAAGGGGGATCTCCGGCAAATTCGCTGAGACAGACACTGAAGGGACAAGATAAAAATCGGTGCTTTAACCTTACATTCCCTGCAACACTCATTGCAGAATAGTGTCTCCGTTCTAAGGGTAAAACATCGGCAAAGACGTATCGTCTTTCAAAAATCGTCCAAACAGAGGGAATGGACGTTGCCAGACGGTAGTACCCCGAAAGCGTTATCGAGGTGCGCAACAGTAAACGTGTTCCCTCAGACAAATTAAAGCAGGCTATTTTGGATATGAGCCTAACCCATCCACAACAAGCATACCGCGCTGCAGTGAGAGTGGGAACTTCGCGGTAAGAGGCAGGAACTCCGCAGTAAGGTTCGCGGTAAGAGGGAAACTTTGCAAGTTGTTTTGCAAGTATTCACGATTTATGATGAACGGTTTACGATTTTTATGGCTCACACGAACTCCGCAGTAAGGGGTGAGGAACTCCGCAGTAAGGTTCGCAGTAAGGGGCGAATCAAAGAGAAGGACGAAGCGAATTTGAAGTGCGAATTCGAGAATTTCTCTCTCAACGCTTCAGATTATACCACCTCGGATTAACAGCGTACGATAAACGAGGTGCGATTTATTGACAACGTGCGTATTGCGCATGTTTTTCGAATCATGAACGTATGCAGAAGCTCCTTTAGCGCCATCATCATGGTGACCGTTTGTTGTCATGATTTTTCATGCATATAAACGCTAATATCAGTCAATAAGAACATTTTTCTTTGCTGTTTCGCTTCTCTCAAATGAGTTTGCTCTGGTAGTCATATGTGAAACTCGACATGGGAGGGGGCGTATGGTATTATAGAGAGGGTATGAGAGAAACGATGGCAAAGGAGAGTTTACAAAAGGTAGTTGTGACGTTACATCGTGAACCGTCAACATGGATTGAAGGTGGCGGACTCGAATTCAAACGAGCGTCAGATAAGTTGCCTGAAAGTATGTGGGAGACATACAGCGCTTTCGCCAACACAGATGGAGGTATCATTGTGCTGGGCGTAGAGGATAACGGAAGTGTATCCGGCGTGAAAAATCCGGGTGTGATGCTCAAAAATTTGACGACTTGCCTGAATAACCCGGAAAAAGTCAACGTTAATTTATGTCTGGCAGATGGTTCTGTGTGCGCGATGAACTTAGAGGGTTATGAGATTATAGCTATTTCAGTACCGGCAGCTGATGTGAATCAGAAACCGATTTATTGCGGAGGTAACATGAAGAATACTTTTGTGCGCTCTAATGAATCAGACGTACGCTGTAGGGAAGACATGATTCAGCAAATGATTCGAGATAAAATGCTGAAAAGTGCGACAGCTCGATTGGTGCATCACACGGCATGGGAATGCGTGGATATGGTCAGTTGGAGAGCCTACCGAAATCGCATGATGAGCTATGATCCCAGTCATGCGTGGGTGGCGTTGGAGGATAAAGCACTTTTAGAGAAGTTGGGGGGATACGTACGTTCCGAAGATGGGAAGGAAGATGGCCTCACATTGGCGGGGCTACTGATGTTTGGAACAGATGATGCTATTCGTCAATTTTTTCCTCGCTTTCATGTCGACTATTTTGAATATGATGGGAGCGAAGAGAGGGAGAGCGGCAAAAGATGGATAGAAAGAATATATAATGACGGGAGCTGGAATTGCAACCTCTTCCAATTTTTCTTTAGGGTGTTACCTCGGCTGACGGAGCCACTCAAGCGTCCTTTCCGCCTGAATGATGATATGACGGCTCTTGGAGAGACAGCTGCTCACAGAGCTATCCGAGAAGCATTTGCAAATGCGGTTGTACATGCTGATTACGAAGGAGACGGGGGGATTATTATTCGACGTTACCCAGACAGAGTCGTATTCATCAATCCAGGTACTCTTCTCATATCTCGGGAAAGAATGATGAGCGGAGGGGTAAGTGTCTGTCGCAATCCAGAGTTGCAGACGATGTTTTTGCGCATGGGAATAGTGGAAAAGGCTGGGGCTGGAGTTGACACGATTCTTAAGGGATGGATGGAGCAAAGTTTTATGCCGCCGCAAATCGTGGAGCGTAGGGATCCTTTCCAAATTGAATGGATGTTGCCGTTTATCAGCATCATTCCCAAGAAAGAAGAAGAAGAATTGGTAAAACACATTGGGAAGAATATCTATGAGGGTTTGAGTTTGGAGCAGCGTACCCTTCTGCTCATCATTTCACACATGAAAAAAGCAGGAAATAAGGAGATACGTGAGATATATCCGTATATTCATACATACGACTTAACAAAGAGGCTTGCGGAGCTGGAGCATCTTGGGTGTCTCCGTTCTGAGGGTAAAACATCGGCAAAGACGTATCGTCTTTCAAAAATCGTCCAAGCAGAGGGAATGGATGCCGCCGGACGGCAGTACCCCGAAAGCGTCATCGAGGTACGCAACAGTAAACGTGTTCCCTTGGACAAATTAAAGCAGGCCATTTTGGATATTTGCCTTGACCGATGGACATCCAGTTCTGAAATGGGCAGACTTTTGAATCGGAAGTTGCGGTCATTGCACACAGCGCTCAAAGTCCTAGAAGCGACAAAGCAGCTCGAGTTACTGCATCCGGATGAGCCTAACCATCCACAACAAGCCTACCGCGCTGCAGTGAGGGTGTGAACTCCGCGGTAAGGGGCAGGAACTCCGCAGTAAGGTTCGCGGTAAGAGGGAAACTTCGCGAGTTGTTTCGCGACTATTCACGATTTATGATGAATGGTTTGCGATTTTTAGAGCTCACGCGAACTCCGCAGTAAGGGGTGGGGAACTCCGCAGTAAGGTTCGCGGTAAGGGTGATAAAACTCAAACGATGCAAACGAGTCCACGCAATAGCCTGTTCCCCTAGACGAGAGCAGAACGTCGATCCGTGTACGCCACGTGTGAACGGTGTCGATAATGCACAAACAGCAAACGCATTCACTCACGCAATTTACTGCGTAGGGGTGAAGATGAGGGGAGGAAGCCTAAACTAAGACGGCGTCTATCCCCGTTGATGCCGAGATCGATGTGAGAGTTTTCATTCTATCAACCTTAATCCCGATCTTGAGCGAAGGCCTAGGCTTCCTCCTGTAATACGTGCAGACAAGGAACCATGCCGCGGTCATGGATTCAGCATTTTATTCGTCTCGCTGTTTGAACTTTCGTGTTTCATGTTGATAAGTGAGTTGGGAGTTGCAGGGCTAATTCTGTATCTCCTCGTTCGAAGTAAAACCTCCTGCACATGCTGTACTCTCTATACCCTCATCCATTCAAGAACCCTCGGCTAATAAAGATTCATCTGTGCAAATTGAAGGCCGCCATTGCTTAATTATTTCCGATTTACCTTCTTCCAGCATGGCTTCTAGATGACGTGGATGCGTATCAAGTAATAGAAGGAGAAAAAGACGCGACATGTTCCAGATAGTTTTAGGTGAGAATGCTTCAAAAGAAGGATTAAGACTCTTCGTTTTTTCTTCTCCATGGCTTTCTCCATTCAAAACCAGGCGAAACATCACATTAGAGTAGAGTTCCTTATATTTCTCTTTCCCTTCTTCATATAAGTTCTTATTCTGAAAGATTGCAGAAAATTCTTTTCCATATAAAAACGTTGAAAGAGTTTCAGCAACTCTACGCATTTTATTACCAATGCTCGCTGCGTCGTACTGTGACAACTCCGTCTCATTCAGCTCGGCAAAATTGCACACGTCTCCTAATAATTTTTGATATACATTGAAGTTTTTCTCGGTATACTCCTCAAGATCCGCAGAATCATTGAGGATCTTCATTGAACAAGAAAGATTTCCAACTCCCTTACAGACAGCTGTTAGTCCCTTCTTAATTTTTTCTAAATCGAAAAAAGTCTGTATATCGTGCGTCAAAATGAGGAACTTACTTCCACTTGAATTATCTATGGTTTTTATGACTTGATCTCGGAGTAAGGCGACAATCCCAACTCTATGTTCGAAATCAAAACTTGAAACCGGATTGTGGATTGCAAGATTAAATGCAACAGGTTCTTGGCACAAAGAGGCTGCCAGGAAGTTCAAATCATGCCAGAGTAATTTCCCCAAAACAAACCAAGACTCTATGAATCAAAACACGCAAACGAATTGTTCAACATTATTCAATGCGTTTGCTGCGGGTGTATGTGAAGTTTTTCCAATCGCCGCAGTTGGGCAATTTGCTTCTTCCTGGCTTTGTAAGTGCGGCGGCGCTTGCCGAAGGTTATTTTGCTCATGAGGCGGTAAAAGAGCAACCTGCCGAGTGTCGGCTTGATGACTTCATCGGAAAGAAGGTACGACCCGTTGAGTTCAAGGATTTTTGCTTTGTCGTTCTCTTGAATATGAAACAAAAAGAGTGTCAGGCAAAATTCGCCCAAGTACCCCAGAAAGCGTTTCGCTGTCGGCCTCAGATGTGTGCTGTCTACCTGCCTGTCCACTTCGGCGAGAATGCGGAAACTTCATTATTGTGCCGACTTTTATCGCTCAAACTTATAGAGTTTTGTATTACTCGCTATATGTTTTGGCTTAAAGTTTTGCAATATTTTTTTTCCATCCGTTTAAATCGGCATATTGTGGATTTGTCGCCCGATTAAATGGGGAAAAATGATCTATAGCACGAATAAACAACGATGTCTCATTTCCAAGATTCTTGATCGAATCTAAATTCTCTTTAATGGTAACGACAAGCAATGAAGAATTATTGCAACTTCTTGAAATCGTGCTGGAAATAAGTTTGACAAATGCTCTTAATTCACTGCCCGAGTATTTACAAAATTCAGGATGAATGCCAACGATATACAATTTTGAATCTAGTGAGCGAGCCACACTGGTAAATTTATCACTCAAATGTCGAATTCGAGAAATCGTATCCCTCTTTTCTAACGCAATTTTCTCTTCATCTACCTTTCCATCTGGTCTCAAAAGTTCACCCACTGTACTCTTTCCATGAAATACCGTGTTCGTGACTTTACACCTCCACATATTGTAATCTCTCATTTCTTCTATTTTCCCAGAAAAAACCAAACTGGGATTTTCAATAATTCTCGCCAGAGACTCCGGAGAGGAAACCGCCCATTCCAACAAAGAACTATCAAAGGCTCCATAATTCTTTCCAAGTTGATAACGAACTTCACAATTTAGTCCGAGTGAAATGATGTAATCGTAAGCGTTATTCATAAGTTGGTTGGTTGATATTAACCCTTTATTTTTGAGACATCAAGCTTTCAGGGAATCCTCTTTCTTGGTTTTTAGCATCCCTTCGGTGACTTTTTCTTTTGAGGCATTACGCTTGGGACGGATGTGTGTATTCATGGTTCTATTCATAATTTTTTTGTTCTAAGGTAAGGCTAAGATAAAATCTCTTTTCATTCTTGTTCAATTTCCTGTGATCACTGTATATCATTGATTGCCTCTGCAATGAGGAGTGTCCCACATAGGATTGCTGTATTGGTGGGTTTGAATATTTTGAAGGAGTAACCCAAATTAAGACTGTCTATCCAAGGCTTAATTCGGAAAAAATCATTGGCGTTGTGGTATATGCTTACCAACAAAATTGGTTTCTGCGATTTGATGGTTTTCAGCGCCCCGTGCAAGACCTTCTGCTCAAATCCTTCTACATCCAATTTTATCAGACCGATATTCAAATTATTTTCATATACATATTGATCAATGGTGATGGCTTGAACCGTCTGAAACGCTTCACCCTTCGAAATACACCTCATGGAACTTGCCATCCCTTCCTTGCTAATTCTTTTTTTCCCCTTCTTTTCTCCTAGAGCCAACTTTTCCGGTATAATTCGGGAACTGTCATTTAACTGGATAGTTCTCAGCAGACTATTGTAATTGTCGTCCTCTGGCTCAAAAGCATACACTTTTTGTGTCGTATATTCCAGCAGAAATAAGGCAGAGTCGCCGATATATGCCCCAGCGTCAATGATGTCTTTATCTACCAATTTTTTCGGTGAATGAAGTAATTCCATACCGTACTTATCATAAAAAACGTCAATCTCAAAATTTCGCACAGGCAAAAGGTAGTGCTGATAGCAATAACAATCGTTACCAAATGACAGGATATTTTCAAAAAAATTTTGCTTAACATCAATCCATCTCACTTTCTCCTCTTCTGTGAATAAGTCAAGGGGTATGTATTTTTTCTTCTCTACTAAATCCATCCGTGTCAAACATTTTGATAAAACATCAATCGATTTGGTATCAAGCCCCTGAATCAATGCTAACCAAGCTTCTTTTCGAGGCATTTTTCGATATTCCCTCATGAAGTTCTTGACGTAAAAGCTTTCAATTTTATTACAGTAAAGCATGTCTGAATTAGTACAAGAGATTGGTGGCATATTCGCTGAATTGGGTAGTAAGAGATGACTTATTTTGCGAAGAAAGATATTGCGTTTAATCACTAGTTCAAAAATCAATGGGCGGCGTAAATTTTTTCTGGTAAGGCTTCTTTTCTTTTCCGTTAACGTCTATATACGTGTCAAGTTTTCCGGCAGGGTGCCAGGGCAAACGCATTAGAAAATTGGATTCATTTTAAGAAAGGAGACAGGACGTTCATTTATGCTCTAATTCGTTGC
>CANRLM010000083.1 GCA_947631435.1 uncultured Akkermansia sp. | reverse complement strand
CGCCACTATTTTACCCCTCTCTTCTCATGACCTCAACTTTTTCTGTCATCTGTTGCATTTAATCTTGCAATCCACAATATCGGCGGCGTAAAACGCATGAGGAAATACATTTACCCGAGTACGAAGCACGAATTACAAAGTACAAAGCTGAAAATAAGATCGTTATGCGCTTTTCCGCAGAGCGACAGCGGTGCCGAATTTTTAAGGCGTAGCGGAGGGGAGGTCAGGAAGGTTTTGTGATTGCAAGGTCGTCTTATCGGCTTAGCTTCCTGCATCAAATTGGCCGGGACAAAAGATCCTTGAGGATTTTGATGCGTTCTTTGTAGACGCGTCGCAGCTGGTTGTAGTGGCTGCGCTTGTTACCGAAGGTGATATTAGACAAAAGCTCATACCAATGGTATTTGATACGGCAGGAAGAAAGTACAGAAATATCCTGCACCATTTTTCTGATCGTGAGCAACAGCAGTCCCTCGTAATGGTCTGTTCCGCGCGCGTACTTCCACCAAAGATCCGCCAGCTCCACCTCCGTATCTTTCCATGGCTTGATTGCCCCGGAATAATGGACAATCCATGGATTTTTCCTCGCTTCAAAATATTCTGCGTACTTCTCGGCGCTCAGCTCCTTCTCCGGGGACTCTGAATAATAGGGTAGATGCCACGACACATTCCATTTCATCTCCAGAGGACAGTATTCCCCGTCGAACACAGAATTCATCACGCACTGGTCGGCGTACAACGTGGTTCCTGCTTCCCGCAGGCGTTTCAGGCACTTCCCAGTGAAATCCATTTCGCGCAATTTTTTAATGTCAAGCAGCAGGACGCCTGCCTGAAAATAACTGTCAGGATTCCTCATGTTCAGCTTCTTTGTCAGGTAACTGCGCGTGCTTTGCCCCGATGTTCCCGTGAGCGCCCGGTGCAATTCGATATCCGGCGCCGCCGCCAGGGCATAACCACGCATATCCGCCCTGTACAATTCCGCGAGGTTGTGGTGAGCAACCAGATCGCAGTCTAGGTAAAGCAAACGGTCAAAATTGCGGAAGATCTCAGGAATGAAGAATCGATAGTATGTCGCGACAGAGAAATGCGCGTTCAATTTGAAAACCGACGGATCCACATTCTCCAGGTAGGCGCCGATGTCGATGAACCCCACATAGAATGCATCGTCACCGAGCGATAAAATGCGCTTCTTGCCAACATCGCTCACTCCTCCGTCCAATATGTAGATCTCGTACAAGTCACCCGGGATCCGGTTCGCTTTGATCGAAGCTATTGTCACCAGCAAATACGGTGCGTAATTGTCATCCGCCGACAGGCAAATCGCAACGCCTCTGCCGCCGAATCCGGGAACTACGTCCATCCTGGCTCCTTTCTCAACGCGCCTGTGAGTGCACTTTTTCACTTTCTTTTGCCGTTCCTTCTCCGTGATGAAGATTCCGGTCAGTCGTTCACCAATGAATGCGGGCATCCGGCGATTGTAATACGTCGCCCGCTCATAATCCATTTTCTCATGAATCCTGAAGAGAACGCTGAATACCTTTTCGCAGTACTCATAAAAAATTTCTCTCCTCATGATGAACATGTTGTAGTAATAACCCTCCTTAAGCCGCAGGTAAGTTTCAACGGTCTCCCGGCAGGAGGGATTCTGCTCAGTCAACATGGACACCGCCTCGTCCAAATCCGCCGTGCCGTGATTCTTGAGGAATATCTCCCGAACTGACTGCGCCCGCCAATTTTTCTCAACAGGAGCCATGATGTCGTAATTTGCAAAAGTCGCAAGATCCTCCGGTGCAAACAAACGACGATAATGGCATACCCCGATGAAATCCGGATTGCCGAGTTGCTCGTAGTTTTTCCAAGCCCAGTAAATTGCAGAAGTTTCCGCAAAATGCAACCCAAGCGCAGAGATATTCTCCCCCGTATCATCTCCCCTCATGTTCTCGAGCATCCACTTCATCTCCCCATCAGGCAGGGTGCAGCACGCCCGTCCACAGTGGATCGGCTCATAGACGTCGTCTCTGAAGAGTTTCGCCGGCTTATGGTAGCAAACGAGTATTTTAAGCGTTGCGGGCATTATTCAGAAGGGAAAAAACTGAAGAGCCGGCAAACCCGCCGGCACAGGTATTGTTTCACGACACGGACCAGACTCCTGGACACTCAACTGCGTCATTCCTGCTCAGGCTTATACTCTTTCTCAAGACTCCTGTCAATCCGCAATCTTGCTTGTTGGATTTAATTTGCAATGCACAAAATCCACCCCTGCCAAACAGATTTTGCTTTTCAGGGCGAGAAAGGTGGCATATACTTGCGCGGCGTGCAGCACAAGTAACCCGCTGCGCGCAGGGAATCATCATGAAAATCGTCCTCGCATACTCCGGCGGCCTTGACACATCCGTCCTTCTGGTGTGGCTCAAGGAAAAATTCAATGCTGAAATCATCGCTTACTGTGCCGATGTGGGCCAGGCGGAAGAACTGGACGGCATCGAGGCGAAAGCCCTCGCCACGGGTGCAAGCAAATGCATCGTCGGCGACCTAAAGGCGGATTTTGCCGCCAATTACATCTACCCCATGTTCCGCGCCAATGCGCTCTACGAAGGGCGCTACCTGCTGGGCACTTCCATCGCACGCCCCTGCATTTCCAAAGCCATGGTGGACATCGCCTTGGCGGAGGGAGCAGACGCCATCGCCCACGGCGCTACCGGCAAGGGCAATGACCAGGTGCGCTTCGAGCTCTCCGTGAATGCGCTTGCCCCGAAGCTGCAAGTAATCGCTCCCTGGCGCATGAAGGAGTGGCGCGAACAGTTCCCGGGCCGCACCGAGCTCATTCAGTACGCCGAAAGCCACGGCATCCCCATCCGCCAGAGTGTGAAGAAGCCCTACTCCATGGATCGCAATCTGCTGCATATCTCGTACGAGGCCGGTATTCTGGAGGACACGTGGTACGACGCCACCAAACCGGAAGATCGCCCCATGTACGTGCTGTCCAATTCCCCGGAAGACGCTCCGGACAAGCCGCAGTACCTGCAATGCCTCTTCGAGAAGGGCGACCTCATCGGTCTGCAAACCGAGGGGCTGAACGAGCTGTGTGCCGAGCTTGGCGTGAAGCCCACCGGAGAAAAAGACGGCTACACCCTGCTTGACCCGCTGGGCGTCATGCTCGTGCTAAACCACCTCGGCGGGCTGCACGGCATCGGTCGGGTGGATATCGTGGAGAACCGCTTTGTGGGCATGAAGAGCCGGGGCATCTACGAAACACCCGGCGGCACCATCCTGCTGGCAGCCCACCGTGACATCGAAACCATCACCGTGGATCGCGAAGCTCAGAAGGTGCGTGATTCCCTCATCCCGGATTACTCTGCTATGGTGTACAACGGCTTCTGGTTCGCCCCGGAGCGCGAGGCCATCCAGGCTCTCGTCGACAAGACCCAGGAAACCGTCAGCGGCGAAGTGCGCCTCAAGCTCTACAAGGGCAATGTGCTGTACGCCGGCCGCCGCAGTCCGAATTCCCTCTACAGCTACGCCATTGCCACCATGGAAGGCGACTACACGGACGAAGACTACAACCAGGACGACGCCACCGGCTTCATCCACCTCAACGGACTGCGCCTCAAACAATTCGCCCGCGTCAACAAGAAATAAACGGCACGGGCGACAACGCTTTTTCCGGCGGCGCACCCTCTTTCACGAGGTTGCGCCGTTTGTTTTATCCTTCCCGCCTAGGCGTTGGCACCAGACGAGAAGTAGCGCGAGGTCAGCAGGAGTGATGCCCGGGATACGGGACGCCTGACCAATGGTAGCGGGCCTCACGCGTTGGAGCCGCTGACGCGCCTCGGTCTTGAGGGCAGGGATCGTTTCGTAATCGAGATCGGCGGGGATTCTTTTGTGCTCCTGCCGCTGCAAGCGCAGAGCCGAAGCGCGCATGCGGTCAATGTGTCCGGCATAGGTGATTTCTGTAGCAACGGCGTCCCATGCCTCCGCATCATCGGCGTGGGGAAGCCGCACCTCGTCAGGAAGTAAATCGGGGGAATTACCGGGGCGTCGCAGCCAGAGTTCCAGCGAAACGCCCTCCCACTTTGTGCTGCGGCAATAATCCACGCACTCCCGGATGCGGGCGCGGCGAGCCTCGGTCTCTGCCGCGCGCTGCTCATCCACCAGCCCCACACGCGCCGCCAATCCCGTAAGCCGCAGATCCGCATTATCCTGCCGCAGCAAAAGCCGCATCTCCGCTCGACTGGTGAACATGCGGTAAGGCTCATCCGTACCGCGCGTGACGAGATCATCGATCATCACGCCGATGTACGCCTCATCACGCCGCAGGATGAGCGGCTCCTCCCCGCGCAGGGAAAGCACGGCATTCGCCCCGGCGAGCAGCCCCTGCCCCGCCGCTTCCTCATACCCGCTGGTTCCGTTGATCTGCCCGGCAAAATAGAGCCCGCGGACACGTTTCGTCTCCAGACTCGGCAGCAGTTCCGTGGGCGGCACAAAATCATACTCCACCGCATAGCCAGGACGAATCAGCTGAGCCTTCTCCAATCCGGGTATGCTGTGCACAATGAGCTGCTGCACATCCAAAGGCAAGCTCGTGGACAAACCATTGAGGTAATATTCATCCGTACTGCGCCCCTCCGGTTCAATAAAAATTTGATGCCGTGTCTTATCCGCAAAACGCACCACCTTGTCCTCGATGCTTGGGCAGTAGCGCGGACCGACGCCATGGATGATACCGGAGAAGAGCGGACTGCGGTCGAGGTTCTCTCGAATGATATCATGGGTTCCCTCGTGGGTATAGGTGATGGCGCAGGGGAGCTGCTGAAGCTCCTCTCCGTCGGCGGGAAAATTCAGCGTGCAGTGCGGCTCGAACTCGCGGCGCAGCAGGCGGAGGGAAAAACGCGAAAAGAGCGGCGGCGGAGTGTCGCCCTGCTGCAACTCCAGCCCGGCAAAATCAATCATGCTGCCGAGGATGCGCGGTGAAGTGCCGGTTTTGAAACGAAGCAACGGAAACCCCAACTTCTCCAGTGACTCTGACACCCCGCTGGGCGCACAACCGAGCCGCCCGCCCGGCAGATGATCTGTCCCCACATGCAGCAAGCCGCGCATAAACGTGCCGCTGCAAAGCACCACACGCCGCGCAGCAATACGCACGCCCCAGTTCGTTACCACGCCAACGATTCGACCATCCTGCGCCACAATTTCCGCCGCCTCCCCTTGCAACAGCTCCAACCCCCGGGTGCATTCCAACACCCACTTCATGCGGGCTCGGTAGGCGAGTTTGTCGCATTGGGCACGGGGAGCCCGTACGCTGGGTCCTTTGGACGCATTCAGCATGCGCCACTGGAGAGCGGTCGCATCCGTATTCAGAGCCATGGCGCCGCCGAGGGCATCGATCTCGCGCACGATATGCCCCTTGGCAAGACCACCGATAGCGGGATTGCAACTCATCTGCCCGATGGTATCCAAATTCTGCGTCAGCAGTGCAACTCTTTCCCCGCCCATGCGCACCGCCGCCAGCGCTGCCTCAATCCCCGCATGACCGCCACCCACCACCAGCACGTCGTACCCCCCGCCCTGGCACACACTCTTCATACCGCTGTGAGCGTCACAATCAATTTATGCAGCACATCACGCGGATCCAACTGCGTGGAAACCAGCTGCCTGTCTGCCTGAGCACAGGCGAAGAGATGCTGCCGCGCTTTCGCAAGGGTGAGCTTACGCAAGCTTCGCGCCGCTTGAAAAATTCCATAGCAGCTGATGCTCCCATCCTTCTTGCGCGGAAGCGCCTTCTGCGCCTCACGCGATAGCTTGTTGAGCGCTGACTCAAACCCCCTGTATCCGGCAGCGGGGTTGAGGTTGTATGTATCGACCAGAAGGCGCGCGCAGTAACGGTTCCGCACCGTGGGCACGATGGCTGCCCGCATGATGGTCACAGCCTGCTCTCCCTGCGCCAGCTGTTCGTTGACGAGACGCACGGCAGTGCGGCTATCCTGCCTTTCCAGCGCGCGGGAGATTTCAAAAATTACACCGTGTCGCGAAACAGGCACCATGAGTTCCACGTCCGCCTCCTGCACAGTGCGACGCTCTGAACCCAGATACACATCCAGCTTGTCCAGCTCATTGGCTATCTGACGCGATCCCTCATTCACCCGCTGCACAAAGAGATCCATCGCAGCGTTGTCAAAACGCAGGTCGCGCTGCTTCGCCAGCCTAAGCGTGAGCGCCGCCACCTCTGATTCCCAACCCTCGCGCGATATATCGATAAGAGAAGATTCCTGCATCTCCGCCGCAGCGGCAAGCTTTTTGAAAAAGGAGCGCCGCTTGTCCACCTCCGCCGCACTCACCACCAGATAAGTCTCAGCAGGCATGTTCTGCACCACCTTCACCAAATCATCCAGCGCTCCCTGCACCGCCTCACTACGCGCTCCGCTCGGCGTATCGCCCATGAAATTCGCCCCCTTCAACCAAATCACCTTCTTGCCCCCAAACATGCTCACCGTCTGCAACGCCTCCACCACACGCCCCAGACACCCCACTGCCTCATCTGCCGTGCCCACGGCCCCATCAATAATCTCGTTCCCCCAGCCATTCTCATCGCCGGCGGTAAGCTCGGCATAGCGGGCCGCAGCTCCCGCAGCTGCTGCTCCCTCGTCGCTCCCGTAGTAGATGAATGTCGTATTTTCTTCCTGCGGCATGCCCTCACCATACCACACTTCCCCTGCCTCCGCAAGTGCGAACAGGAACGCCCTCGCCGCCTGAAATCTCACTCTCCATCCAAAAAAGTAAAAAAAAGGCTTGCCAAGACAGGTATCAGTCAGTACAATGCCCCCGCATCTGCGGCAGCGCAGTTGTGGATGGAGCGGTAGCTCAGTTTGGTTAGAGCGCAGCCCTGTCACGGCTGAGGTCGCGAGTTCAAGCCTCGTCCGCTTCGCTTTTGTGGCGCGATCATTCACCGATGGTCGCGCCGCTTTTGCTTTCTGACCCAACTTACGGACTCCAAACGCATCCACCGCAATGCGCCGACCGGTCGACACGTAATGCCTCAAAAGAAAAAGTCACCGAAGGCCGATGCCTCAAAATAAACGGTCACCCAAGAGCATAGCATTTTAGGGTCAACCCAAATTTTTGTGGAAAGAGGGATTTTTGTGAAACAGGAGGGAGCATTCGAGCAGGACGCGTAAACGATAGTTCTGGAAGTTTCGGAAACCGTAGGCGCGACGTTGAATGAGTTTCATCTTGCGGTGGAAGCCTTCCGTGATGCCGTTGCTTTTCGTAAAGCGCCACATGCAGATGATGGGCAC
>CANRLM010000082.1 GCA_947631435.1 uncultured Akkermansia sp. | reverse complement strand
AAAATGCTATGCTCTTGGGTGACCGTTTATTTTGAGGCATCGGCCTTCGGTGACTTTTTCTTTTGAGGCATTACGACGCGCGCAATCGGACAAAATGAGAGCACCGAACGGGGAAAAAGAGGGCAAGGGATTTATCGTTTGGACAAAAATAGTGTACCGTTATGTCCGTATGATAAACACAGACAATGAACAAAAAGGGATTGCGAACATCATTGAAGCACGCAAAAAGTACAGAATGCTACGCACTCGCAAGGAGCGAAGTACTTTTATCACGAAAGTAGCAAGGATATTCAGGTACAGTCGCAAGTACGTCATCATGCTGCTAGGGAAGCGTAAGAAGGAGCGTAAGGGGAGGAGAGGAGCGCCCAGGAAGTTGAAAGAGTGGGATGTGGAAATCATTCGGCAGTTATGGGTGCTATCCGACTATATAAATGCGGAGTATTTTCATGCAGGGATAGCACGCTGGATGGCCGATCTGGAGAGCAAGGAGACAGGCTAAGCCCTCCGCTGAAAGACTGTTGGCAAGCCCGGAAGTAAACGAGAAAAACAAACAGCGCATCGGGGCAATGGCAGAGGAGTGTAACTTTGTAAAAATCTCGGTGAAACTCAAAGTACGGTCGATAAGTTTTACGAGCGATTAGGGAGGCGAGAGAACATATACGATTAAGAGAAATATGTTTGAGGTCAATCGATGAGATAATCCTGCCTGCCCCCTGGCGGCGCCATTTGCAAAGGGAGCGACGGAGCGTAGCGGAGTCGCTCCCTTTGCAAATGCTTCCTGAGGACATCAAAAACTATGACGGTCAAACATCGTTGAATACTTCGGTACACTAATTATGTCCGATCACGGAGGCGCGGGAATAGAGAAAAGATACGACCGATGAGAATGAAGTTGGGTGCTAGTCAGGATAAGCGCTTTTCCCAATATTTGGTACTCCAGAAGGCGGCAGCGGATTGACGCGAGACGCGTGAAGCGGCAATGTAGCGGAATCGCAGCATTTGTGTGGAGCGGTGCCCCATTTCATATTGCAACGTGTCGAGACATCGAAAATGCGCGGCGTGGTAGGACGCGAAGGTATGCCGCAGCACATCGGGAACCCACGGGAGCATGCCGCAGGCGCGGTGCAGAGCTCCCCAGCGTTTGATCCAGTCTCTGGGACAGATGGGCGCATCGGCGTCCTGTCCGGAGGAGAAGCGGCGCAGCCAGTGAAAAAGGGGCGGATGCATGCTCACACAACGAGAGCCGCCCGTTTTGCTTTGGGCAGCGTACAGGGTGATGGTGCGAGAATGGAAGTGAATGCTGCTCCAGGAAAGGCGGGCAACTTCTGCGGGACGTATTCCTCCCCAGAGCATGATGCCGACGGCGGGGGCGCAGACACGGTGCTGCGGCAGCAGGGAGGCATTCAACAGGCATGCAATTTGATCCAGAGAGAGAGGGGTTATTTCGTGCTCAATTGGGGGAGTTTCTTGAAGAGGGAGGACAGGGTTTTGCCGGATCCAACCGCGGCGGCAACAATAGGAAAAGAGTCCATGCAGAATGGTGCGAGCTTTGAAGCGACTACTTTTTCTTGGGAAGTTTTTTTCGAGGATTTCGTGGCACATGCGTGAGGAGATATGGCGCATTTCTCGGGTGGCCAGTTCCGGGTTTTCTGAGAGGATCTTCGTGGTATAATATTTTAATTCTCGTCTCGTGGAAGATCTGCGATGCTTTTTCCCTTCAAGGAGGGAGAGCACGCCTTGTTCCAGAGTGATGCAGGGGTTCATTTCCTGGAGGACCTCGCGGGCTTCTCGAAGTCTCCTGATGCAATTCTGGGCATCCAATCCCTGATTTGTACCCATGCAATGATGAAGTTCATGGATAATGTCGGCTGCTTCCATCAACTCAATCCCGCAGGAGAGGATGAGTTTCTTTCCCAGGCGGTCTCTGTTTTTCTGTTCGTTTTTGCTCATATGATTTCAAATCATATGTCAAGCTCTTTCAGAATTTTTTGCAAGCCTAGGCAAAGCGAGTCGGTGGAAAAAGTAGCATCAAAGAGTAAATACGAAACTTCCCATCTGATTTCAAAAGACGGTAAGGTGGTGATTTCTTTATTCTTGCAAAAAAAAACGGAGTACATGATTTGAAATCATATAGTCTGCGTGATGAGGAGAGTAATTGCTCTCCCAGATATTCAGACAGCAATATATTCTATGAAACATAATCTCACTATAACGATGGCGATCGCGGCGGCGGTTGGTGTCCTTGGTCTGGGTTCCTGCAACTCGATGAAGTCTTTTGGAAAGACTCTGACCAAGATGGGGCTCAATCCGTTTGAGAAGACGCAGCAGATATCTGCGACAGTGGTTCACGCCTCCACTCCGCGCTATGAAGCCGGCGGTGAGCACATCATGGGCAAAGGCAAGGGCGAGATCAAGACGACAGCCGGGTATCACCAGAACATCACGGTGAAGACGACTGCCGGCAAGACATATAGCGGCAGCATCAAGGTCAGCTCCTCGGATGCCTGCGTACGCGTTGGCGACAGAGGTGTTGCGGAGATTGGATTGGAGTCCAACATGCTGAAGCACTTCGAGAAATCGTATTAAAAAATCATGAAGGCGGGAGAAAAATATCCGCCGTCATGAAAAAGGGGGACTCTTTTGAGGAGGTCCCGGGGGAGAACTGGAGCGGGGGAGCGAATCCGCATCGGGAAAGCTGGTGCCGGAATGAGTGAACCGCTCCGGTTCTCTTATTGTGGATAAAGAAAGAAACATTAGGTAAGATGGGATACGGTGCTAAAAGATGGTTTGCGGTGGGACTTTTGCTGATATCGTTGAGTTCCTGCAGCCAGATGTACAATTTGGAGTCCGAATCGGGGCTCTATCGGGTGAAGTTGGTGCACACGATGAAAAGTGGGGTGGATGGCGTGTGGACGTGGGGCAAAGGGAATCCTTACGTGGACAGGAAGAGTGGGAGAATCTACGTGGCGGATTTGCGGGTGGACAAAATTGAGAAGGAATATCCGCGGGCGGCGCGATTCATGGTGCGGCGTATGCGGCGCTACATCACGGAATCAGCCGCAAAGGCTCTTGCGGAAAGCAATGCGGCGAATGATGCGGATTGGCAGCTCACGGAGAAGGAAGAGCAGGCGGATGTGCGGGTGGATATGGCGATGGTCAGTTTCCGTCCGCAGAAGCCGATGCTGAGGGTGATTTCGACCATCGGGGGCATATTCAGTCCGGTGCCTGGAGTGAGTGCAGTCGGGACACGTTACTCGCAGGGAGATGTAGGTATTGAGATGACGATTCGCAACGTGAAGGATGGGAGGCTGCTTTTCGCATGCAAAGATAGTAATCGCAAGATGACGGGGTTGCTCTCCAAGTCAGCGTATCGTCCCGGGGGCAATGCGGATGTGAATATGAAGATATGGGCGGACCGTCTCGGAAAGCTGATACGCTCCTGTTCACCGGATCGTTTGGGGAAGGGCAGCCTGCGAGAGCGCACGAAGAATCGCAGTTGGTGGGAGGTTTTCAAGAAGAAGGTCTCCTCGTAGATTGGCCACAGAGAGGAGAAAATCGACAGGAGTCGCGCGTTGCGGCGGGGTGTTTACTGGAGATTCCGCGGTTTCCCCGTTACGGCAAAAACAAAAAGGAGGGCATAAAGCCCTCCCTGGGTTAAAGCTCACTGTCGGACAGCATCAGGAGAATACACCGACGGCCTCGGAGGCACAGGCGATCATGTAGTCGCGGTTGAGCTTGGCGATGTTGTCCACGGAGACACCCTTCGGGCAAGCGGCTTCGCACTCGTACTGGTTGGTGCAGTTGCCGAAGCCGAGGGCATCCATCTGACGCACCATAGCGAGCACACGCTTGTTCTTCTCCGGGTAGCCCTGGGGCAGCAGGTTGAGGTGCGCTGCCTTGGCGGAGGTGAAGAGCATGGCGGAGCTGTTCTTGCAGCTGGCCACGCAAGCGCCGCAACCGATGCACGCGGCGGCGTCGAAAGCGGCATCCGCCGTCTTCTTGCGCACGGGCATGTTATTGGCGTTCGGCGCAGAGCCGGTGCGGATATCCACAAAGCCGCCGGAGGCGATAATCTTGTCCAACGCGGAGCGATCCACAATGAGGTCGCGCAGCAGCGGGAAAGCCTTGGCGCGGAAGGGTTCGATCCAGATCGTATCGCCATCCTTGAACTGGCGCATGTGCAGCTGGCAGGTCGTCACCTTCTTGCCACCATGGGGCACGCCGTTGATGGTGAGCGAGCACATGCCGCAGATGCCCTCACGGCAGTCGTGGTCGAAGTGAATGGGCTCCTTACCCTCGTGTACGAGCTCTTCGTTCACGATGTCGAGCATCTCGAGGAAAGAAGCTTCGTCGGGGATGTTCTTCGCCTGGTAGGTTTCGATGCGGCCTTGGGCTTGAGCGTTCTCCTGCCTCCAGACCTTGAGCGTAAGATTGAGAGTTGCCATAATGTTAAAAGGTGTTAGGGATTCAGTTTTGCTCGATTATTTGTAGGAACGAATGGCGAGGTGCACATTGTCAAAGGTGAGCGGCTCCCTGTGCAGCACGGGTAATTCGTCCGCGCCCTTGTACTCCCAGCAAGCGACATAGGCGAAATGCTCGTCGTCACGCTTTGCTTCGCCGTCGGCGAGCTGATGCTCCAGGCGGAAGTGTGCGCCGCAGGATTCCTCTCGCGCCAACGCGTCGTAGCAGAGCAGGGGAGCAAAATCGAGGAAAGCAGCCACGCGCCAGGCTTTTTCCAGTTCCATGTTGATGCCGTCGGGGGAACCGACAATCTTGACATTGTTCCAGAACTCATCGCGGATGGCAGGAAGCTTCTCAATGGCGTCCATGAGGGATTCTTTCGTGCGCCCCATACCCACATCCTCCCAGATGAGCTTGCCGAGTTCGCGGTGAATCTCGTCCGGGGACTTGGTGCCCTTCACATTCATCATCTTTTCGATGCGTGCCTTCACGGCCTCCTCAGCCTCTTTGAACTCCGGCGCTGCCGTGGTTACGCTGCCGGGCTTTTGGGTGGTGAGATAGGTCGGCAGGGTGGAAGAGATGACGAAGTAACCATCCGAGAGACCCTGCATGAGAGCGGAGGCGCCGAGACGGTTTGCGCCGTGGTCGGAGAAGTTTGCCTCGCCAAGCACGTGCAGACCGGGGATGGAGGACATCAGGTTGTAGTCCACCCAGAGACCGCCCATGGTATAGTGAGAGGCGGGATAAATCATCATCGGCTCCTTGTGTGGATCCACATCGGTGATCTCCTCATACATCTCAAAGAGGTTGCCATACTGACCATCGATCCACTCCTTGCCCATGCGAGCAATGGAATCCTTGAAGTCCAGGAAAACGCCACGCCCGGTGGGTGCCACGCCGCGGCCGTCATCGCAGGCTTCCTTGGCGGCGCGGGAGGAGATATCGCGCGGAGCGAGGTTGCCGAAGGAGGGATATTTGCGCTCCAAATAGTAATCGCGCTCGCTCTCAGGCACGTCGGATGCCTTCATTTCGCCGTTGCGAATTTTCTCCGCTACTTCTTTGCTCTTTGGTACCCAGATGCGACCATCATTGCGCAGGGATTCGGACATGAGAGTCAGCTTGCTCTGGTAGTCGCCCTTCACGGGGATGCAGGTGGGGTGGATCTGCGTGAAGCAGGGATTGGCGAAGTAGGCGCCTTTCTTCCAGCAGGCGCAGGCAGCGCCCACGTTGCAGCCCATTGCATTGGTGGAGAGGAAAAACACGCGCCCGTAGCCGCCGGTAGCCAGCAACACGGTGTCGCCCGCGTAGCTCTTGATTTCGCCTGTCACGAGATCGCGCACCACGATACCCTTCGCATGACCATCCACCACCACGAGATCCATCATCTCCGTGCGCGGGTGCATCTCGATGTGTCCCTTGCCGATCTCCTTCTCCATGGCCTGGTAGCAGCCAAGCAGAAGCTGCTGCCCGGTCTGACCGCGGCTGTAGAATGTGCGCTTCAACTGGGCTCCTCCGAAAGAGCGGTTGTCCAAGAGACCGCCGTATTCACGTCCGAACGGCACACCCTGTGCTACGCACTGGTTGATGATGTCGCAGGAAACCTCGGCGAGGCGGTATACATTGGCCTCTCGGGCGCGGAAATCGCCACCCTTCACCGTATCGTAGAAAAGGCGGTAGACGGAGTCACCATCGTTCTGGTAGTTGTGTGCAGCGTTGATACCGCCCTGTGCCGCGATGGAGTGAGCGCGACGCGGGGAATCCTGGTAGCAGAAGCACTTGACGTTGTAGCCCAACTCGGCCAGTGTAGCGGCGGCGGAACCACCGGCGAGTCCGCTGCCCACGATGAGAACGGTATATTTGCGGCGGTTGTTGGGATTGATGAGCTTAGCCTCGCGCTTGTATTTGGTCCACTTCTGCTCAATCGGCCCGTCTGGGATACAGGAATCGGGCATGTAATCACTTTCCGGGAACTTGATGTCTTTCATGTCGGGAGAGGAGGTAGGGGGTTAGTGAAGGATACCGGTGAGAACCGCCAGAGGAATGGAGATGAAGCCGCCGCAGACTACCAGCGCGAAAAGCACGGCTACGATGTTGTAGAGCGGGCGCACCTTGCGCGTGCCCAGACCGAGGGTCTGCATCACGCTCTGCACTCCGTGGCGGACGTGCATGAACAAGCAGCAAATGGCGACGATGTAGGCTACGCTGCACACCGGGTTCTGGAAGCCGAGCACGACGTGTTCATAGCAGTTGGCGGGGTCGCCGTTGAGGGTGAGCTGCCAGAGGTGCAGCAGCAGGAAGCAGAGAATCATCACGCCGGTGATGACCATGGTGCGCGAAGAGAACGTCGCTTTCAGCGTACCTTCCTTCTGGTAGTGCGTACGGGCATTGTAGTTTTCGTACTTTAGCACCAGCGCCAGCAGCACGTGCACCGCAAACACAGCCAGCAAGCCTAGGCGAATCGCCCAAAGCAGCCATGCAGGCATGCTGTGCAGCCCCGTGGCGTATACGTTGATCCACGAGCCTTCAGCCGAGGAGCCGTAAATGGTCATATTCCCGGCCAAATGACCCACCAGGAAGAGGAGGAGACACGCCCCGGTGAGAGCCACCAAAATCTTGCGGCCAATAGAGGACGTGACGAACTTGCATGCGGTCGTGATGATATCGTTCATAGGTGCAGGTTACAACGTGCACGACTAGTCTACTCCACTTCCTCGTGGATTGCAAGTAAGATTCCAATTTTTGAAGTACGAATTACGAAGCAGATAGTTAGCGCGCATTGCCTCAAAAATAAAGTCACCGAAGGGATGCCAAAAACCAAGAAAGAGGATTTTCTGAAAGCTTGATGCCTC
>CANRLM010000081.1 GCA_947631435.1 uncultured Akkermansia sp. | reverse complement strand
GACTCTAGCATGCTTTGAACTTCTTGGCACCCCTTTTTTGTGCCAAGAACCTGTTGCATTTAATTTTGCAATCCACATTGCTCTGTTTAAGGCAATGAGAACCTTGACAAGGCGGGGGAGCCGTGCTAGCCTCTCCCCCGGAGACCGGATAGACGTCTCCGTACGTATAAACCCCAGCACGAGATGTCCAACGAGATATTGCAAGTACCGACGATACATGATGGAAAAGGACTCAGAGCAGTCATTGTCGCCTCAACCTTTAACGTGAAATACACTGATGCACTCGTGGAAAACTGCCGGAGAGAGCTTGCTCTTTTGGCGCCGGAGCTGGACATAACAGTGGTGCGCGTACCCGGGGCTTTTGAAATCCCCATGATTGTAAATCGCGAGTTACGAAATGCGGAGAAACCTCATGTCATCATAGCGCTTGGCGTCATCATTCGCGGGAGCACAGCGCATGCCGACCTCATCGGCGAAGCAGTGACACGCGAGCTGCTGCACGCATCCTGTCGAGAGCTCACTCCGGTAATTCACGAGGTATTACTGCTGGAAAGCGAGGAACAGGCCAGGGAACGTTGTTGTGGAGAGGAACTCAACCGCGGACGGGAAGCGGCGCGCACGGCCGTCAATATGCTGGCGATTACTCACAGACAACAGATCCTTGAATAAACATGCCTCACCAAAGCACCATTCGTAAGACAGCCTTGAGCCTCATCTACGCCCTGCTGGAGCAACATTGCGAGGACGTTTCATCTTTTCCTCTCCGGGAATTCTGGGAAATTGCTCTGGAGAAAGAGAACTTGCACCTGCAGCAAGCCCTCACCAAAGCCGTGCTGCACGCGTGCCGCAGCGCAGAAGATCTGGCTGCCCCCGTTCTAAAACGCGGTCAGGAATTGGTTGAGCATGTACCGCAGACAGAAATCATTCGCGTGTTGTCCGCCACGGAGAATCTCCTGAGTGCACTTGCCGAACTGCGTTCGCGCGTTGGTGACAAACGACGAAACACTGTGATGGAGACAAGAAAAGTGACCGAACGTGTCTTGCGCACTGCCAGACAGCTCGCTGACAAAATCGCGGACATTCTCTCGGGACAGGAATCGACGCACAATGCGGCTTTTTTCGCCTCTCTGCGCCGCTGGCAGAAGACTCTGCACGAGTGTGTCGCGTTGGAAAATCCTGTTCAAATCGACAACAACATGGAATACATCGGGCTCAGTCGCTGCGCAAAGGAACTTGCCATACTGCAACCGCAGGCGGAAAATCTTGCACTGGATGTTTACAGCCACCGGGAAGAATGGGAGGATTGCCTGAGGCGCCTGCTGCGCAACTACATACCGCAACGACTGGATATCGTGGACCGAGCTATTCTCTACCTCTCTCTCTATGAACTCAAATACCGTGGTCTGGAGGCCCCCATTGTCATCTCAGAAGCTAACAATTTAGCCCATGAGTTTTCCGGGGCGAAGAGCTCTCCCTTCGTGCATGGTGTGCTCGCTGCCGCTGTGGAGGAGCTTGCCACCCCTCAATAAACTCATCATCTCCCCTCACCATGGCAAATTTTTTCAATAAACTCATCGATAAACTCCTGGGCGAGCCCCAAATTGACTGGGATGCATTGGAGGCAGATCTCATCTCCGCCGATGTGGGTGCAGCACGCGTGGTGCATATGCTGGAGGACCTGAGAGAACGCGATGAACAGGACGCCTGCGAAATTGTGGATTTCATCAAGTCCCAACTCGCCGGAGCATTCGTCCCTCCCCTGCCTGCTCTGCCGAAACCAGGGGAACCCGGTAAGCCGTGCGTGATCCTTCTCGTCGGGGTAAACGGCGCGGGCAAAACTACCACTGCCGCAAAATTGGCCAACTTCTTCCGGCAGCGCGGGGATAGTGTTATGCTTGCCGCTGCCGACACCTTTCGCGCCGCGGCTGTGGAGCAACTGGAGCACTGGACCGATAAATTGGTAATTGACCTCTACAAGGGGCAACCGAACCAGGATCCGGCTTCTGTTTGCTACGAAGCTCACCAGCGAGCACTTCACGAAGGTAAGAACTACCTCATTTGTGATACCGCCGGGAGACTTCACACACGACATAACCTCATGGAAGAGCTGGCAAAAATACGCCGGACGCTATCCAAGCAAGATCCCTCCGCACCACATGCCTGTTACCTGGTGGTGGATGCCACGACGGGAAGCAACGCCCTGCTGCAGGCGCGAGAGTTTCAGAAGGCCACTCCGGTGGATGGACTCATCATCACAAAGTTGGATGGCTCCGGCAAGGGAGGTATTGCCATCGCCATCCGTGATGAATTGGGCATCTCTCCCGTTTTGTTGGGCACCGGGGAAGGCGTGAATGACTTGCGTCCCTTTGAAGTGCGCGCCTACATTGATACCCTGCTCTGATTTTCCAGCTCCGCTTGAGCGAGAACTCACATGGCGCAACTTCCCTCCCTCCTCGGTTTCGATCATGAACAGCTTGCCGCTGCCCTGGCGGAGCTGGGGGAACAAAAAAGCTACCGTGTCGCTCAACTCCAGGACTGGATTTGGAAGAAGAGAGTCACGAATTTTGAGCAAATGACCAATTTGCCGCCTTCCCTGCGGGCGCAACTCGCTACCCGGTACTCCATCATGCCCTTACAGGTGATCGAACAACACCGCAGCCAATGCGGCAGTGCTACCTGCAAGTTTCTCTCCCGGTTGCTCCAGGACAACGAACTCATCGAGTCTGTGATCATTCCTGCAGCGGTGGGTGAAGACGGCGACCACAGCAAACGTGTCACTCTCTGCCTCTCATCACAAGTCGGCTGTGCCTTCGGTTGCCGATTCTGCGCCAGTGGTCTGTTGGGACTCAAACGCAGCCTCACCACCGCCGAACTCATCGGTCAAATCTTCGCCGCTGAATGCCTCATGGGACAGCGAGTGGACAACCTCGTCTTCATGGGCATGGGAGAGCCCCTGGCTAATATCGACAATCTTCTGCCCGCTCTGCATCTCATCACAGCCCCCTCCTTCCTTGCTATCGGGGCACGTCATGTTACAATCTCCACCTCCGGTCATGTGCCTGGCCTGGCACGGCTCGCAACCTGTGGAATCTCCGTACGTCTGGCTGTTTCGCTGCACGGAGCAACGGATGACGTGCGCTCGCAAATTATGCCTGTCAACCGCAAATGGCCCCTGAGCGAATTACTCCCGGAGCTGGAAAACTGGCGCCGCAGTTCCAAGCACATTATCACGCTGGAATACATCCTCATCTCCGGGGTGAACGATGCCCCGCAGCAAGCCGAGCAATTGTCAGACATCGCGCGGCGCCTGCATGCAAAAATCAACCTCATACCCTATAACACGGTGGAAGGTCTCCCGTGGAAAAGACCGGGGGAGGCTGACTGCCGCCGTTTCTGCCGTGAACTCATCAACAATGGCATCCCCTGCACTCTGCGCTATGAGAAAGGACATGATATTAACGCCGCTTGTGGACAACTAAGAAGACGCCGTCTCTCCCATCCTGCAAAATCTGATAAAATTGGCGAGTAAGAGTAAAATGGACTTGACATTTCGCGTGCAACTTCTATACTGCGGATAACCTCCTATGAAGACGTCCCTTTTTCTCATTGGTTTAACTCTTGCCGCAGCTCTTTCCACAGCTTCTGCTGCGCCGACGGTTGAACCCAAGGATATTTCAAATGACACCCTCAAGGGTATAGCTACTGAGCGTCAAAAAGCCAGCCTCGATCAGTATGAAAAAGCCAGGCTTAAGGCGGAGAAAGATCGAGAAGATGCCATCAAGGAGGCGAAGGACCTCACCGTGAAAAATGATTCCGGCCTCAAAAAAACCATTCAGAAGCGCCACCTCAACAGCATGCTGCCTCCTTGTGAGCGCGAGCCGGAAACTCCTCGTGAGCCGGGTGACTACAGCGTGCGCTACTAACCCCCTTTCTCTTCATTGATTCCTCTTTGCGCCTTCTCTGAGCACAAGAGAAGGCGCTTTTTGTTTGCAGAGATTCAAGTTTCCCGGCTCTTTCGTTTTCTGCAATGCCTGTCTTATCGAGGGGAAAAACTATGCTTGCTCTCGTGACCTTGTCTCTGCTCCCTTAAAATTTGAAGACAAAATCCCATAATACATTCTCTCGCAACTTATCGCTCTACAATTCGTACGTTGCGATCCGTACTCAGCTCTCACGCATCTCTTCGCTTTTTGCCTCAAACGCTGAACTATTGTGAAACGCGTGCGGTTGCGATGCCCCCATCCCCGGTACGCAGAGCAACTGCACCCGCATGGTAGAGATATCTGCTTCCTCTTCACCGTAGAGCCACTTCAACACGTGTCCCCCGGCCGACAGGCGGATTAACAGAAAGGTTCGGAACACACCTCCGTCGCAATGCGAGTGCACCCGGCACACCCCTCTCTCGTCTGACAATTTGAGAGCATATCCATTCCCATGAATCTCGACGAGTAGTGCAGCAATACCCCCGGGTTCTGCGACATAAAGATCGGTGTAAATCTCCGGCAGCGCCCCCCGCTCATGCATCCTTGCGAGCGGAAGCTGATTCGTCACCGCCGTGGGGGAATACACCGGCTGTGCATTATCCGGCGGACGCGTCATCATCCCACAGTGCCACCGCCGACAAGCCACAAAAAACCTCAGGATCGTCACATACCCCCAAACACACACACCACAGAGCAACCACAACTTCGTCGTTGCTTCAGCAGGTTCCTGCTGCCCACACGCCAGAAGAGCCACCAGACTCATCGCAAAAGCCGCAAGAACACAAAGTCCGAGACGAAATCCAAGCCGCACACACGGGAAAAGAATGTACAAAACTGCCTCGCGAAAAGATCGTTTAAAATTTAGCGGCGTTTCCAGCAGGAAGTCCCGACGCATCACGGCCGCGAAAAGACGTTCCAGCTCTTGCTGGCTCGTATTAGCGTCAATGCGCATAAATTGTGCCTATCGTACCGGAACCACCTTCACCCCCATCGCAAGCACATGTTCTTCACCATGCCGCAGCGTGAGTCCCTCAGCCGGCACAACGGTCGGTTCTACTGCCACAAAGGCATGCGCCTGCTCTGCCCCAAGATCTGCCATACACGCAGCGCCTGCTTCACCGGGGTTCCAAACCACACAAGAAGCGGATCCCTGCCGGACAATTTCCAGGGAACGATTCCATCCGGGATCGTGCAACGTGATGAGTTGATCCGCCTGCACAGGGTGGTAGATACGGTCAATAGGTCCTGTCGGCACCAGCGGATCCTCACTGTGCGCGACCGGTTCGGAGGCAAACTCAATGAAAGGAGTCTCCTCCAACCCGGTGATAGCGACATGCTCATTATCACTCACGGCAAAATAGTTGTGCAGCGCTGCAGAATATGGCAAGGGCTCAAAGCCAGTGTACTGCGTAGCAAGCGCTGCATAGAGAGAATCTCTCTGAATCACAAGATGATAAGTCGCACGCAGCTGGAGCTCCGGCGCTTCAAAACAGAGCCCAAGCCGCACCTCCTCCCCATTCTCAGTAGCCTCTTCCAGTTTCCACATCCCGATGCGCGCCAATCCGTGTGAGGGCTGTGCAGGATCGGACGGATGCTTCCCAAACCACGGCCAGCAAATAGGCACCCCTCCCCGCAGAGCCTTTCCCTTCCTGAAAACAGATTGCTCGCTCATAAAAAATATCGGCTTCTGCCCCGTGGGAATCCAGCTCATCAGGTGCCCCCCGTAGAGTGATACCTCTGCCTCACAAAACGCCGTGTTCACCTTGACAACGGGAAAATCCTCACCATGCGGGTACTTCGTCTCAATCATGCCCGCATTCTACCTTCTTTCTTCCTCCCCGACAAGAAGAATTGCAGAAAACCTCACTGCGCCTTTTTCGTATCGTCCCTCAGCAGCGGACAAATCTCCAAAGCGAAAGAAACGAAAGAGCAAATGCAGTGCGCCGAGCATGGGTTAACCCCGCTGCCCGGCGCATGAATGCTCATTCTGTGATGCGATTTATCAGAACATCACGCTGGCCCCTGCTCCAACGCTCCATGTGTTGGAACCCGAGCGCACGTCTGCCTCTCCGTTGACGTAGATCGATGTGCTGCTGCTCACAGGCACACTGACGCTCGTACCCAGTTGCACCCCTACCGCTCCCGTCTCCGCTGAGCGGACGCGTCCGCTGCAGCCGCGGTCTCCCAAGAACGAGACATCCGCCTCGCTGCGACGATCCCCCATATCCACCGCCACATTGGCCCGCATCTCCAGCACTGCTGCCCGACCAAACGCCCCCTCCCCGCACTGAGACAGGAATCGCGCACCGGCTGTCAGCGTCGTCAGCGTCGATTCCTGTTCCCCAACATGCAGCCCAGCATCGCCGACTCCCCCCTCATCGTAGCCATCCATCTTCGTCGTGACGAGCGACACGCCGATCACCGGCTGCAGGATGCTGCTCTTCTGCTCATTGAGCGCGATATCGTACGCCAGTTCATAGGCAACGCCGAAGCCGGTGCCGTTCGTACTGCCGTTGGTATTGTAATCGACCACGTAGGGACCAACACCGCCGCGGACGGTGCGATTCAACTCCGCATCCGACAACCCCACCGATGCTGCGAAGCTGTGGTGGAAGTTCCCGCTGCGGTGGTGCGCATACAGGTTCACATAGTATGTGTCCAGATCGCCCTCGGCATGATCTACCGAATCGACTTTCAGATCGCCGTATGAAGCGACGAGAGAGAGACCAATGGTGGTGGCTCCTCCCTGCAGAGCTTTCTCCACGCCCACGCTGGCTCCCCACGCATTATGCTCATAGCCGGATTCGTCTCCATCACGATCCAGATTGCTGCTGCCGCCCATGCCTTCCATCCACACGCGCATACCCTGGGAAGAATCGGTAGCGCGCGCAGCCTCCCGCCCGGCGCGTGCCGCCTGCGAGGTAGCGCGGGAGAGTTGTCCGCGCATCGCATCGCGCTGGGCAGCTCCCAACGCCGGCGTCGAACTGCCCGCCACGGCGGCCATAAGCCTCTGTGCTTCGCTTCTGGCCACGGCCGGATCAATGGCTGTCTCCTTAATGAGCATCTCTGCGCTTCCCGGCTCGGCAATCATCGCAGCCATGGCCACCGCCGGCTGCTTTCCTTGCCCGATTTGAGCAAGTTGCCCAATAACGTTCACCACCTCCGAAAGCTTCGAGGAGGATGGAAGGTTCCGGTTCATGGCATGGTAGAGCATACCTGCGCCGGCCTGCATGTTTCCGGAAGTCGCCAGGGGTGCAAAGACGGTATCAGGATTGGACGTTCCCGGTGTATCCGCTCCCGGTGTATCTGCTCCCGGTGTATCTGCTCCCGGTGTATCTGTTCCCGGTGTATCTGTTCCCGGTGTATCTGTTCCCGGTGTATCTGTTCCCGGTGTATCTGTTCCCGGTGTATCTGTTC
>CANRLM010000080.1 GCA_947631435.1 uncultured Akkermansia sp. | reverse complement strand
TCCCCTCTCCCATCCACAATCACCCCATTCCCCAACTCCATCACACCATCCTTCATCAACCCCCGCTCCTTCGCCTCACTCACCGAAAAATCCCCATCTTCCTCCCACGCAATATCCTCCACCCTCTCCCAATCCGGATTATCCTCCGAGTACTCACTCCACTCATGCCGGTTATTGATAGCAATCACCTCAATATAATCCGGATTAAAAATCACATAATTATACGTCTTATCCCTCTTATAATCCGTCACAAAATCCGCATACTTCACACCCCTTATCCCATGCTCATCCAGCCACTCACTCGCCGCACGTGGGGAACCCAAAAGCAACTGAAGTTTACTATAAATAGCTTTACCCGTGTTCAGCTTCAAAGCCTTTACATGATATTTTTTCTCATCAGGAATAGGAAGCTCCTCCATCGCCTTCGCCACATCCGGGTGCGCCTTCAAAAAATCCGCCCCATCCTCATTCCAATGCAGCAAATTCCCATCATCCACATCCGCCCTCATCCGATAATTCACCGGATACTCCTTTGCCCCTCCTTTCCTCACATAAATATCATTCTCAATAAGATAATCTAAAACAGCAATCTCCTGTTCCAAATAACCAACATTCGCTTTGGCATTTTTTTGCCATTCAGCATCATTAGCCCGCTTCGCCCTCTCAAGAATATCCTTCTCCGTATTTAAATCCTCTGTCAACCTCTTGCGCCTCGTCTCATAAGCCGCCTTGCTACTCAGCCTCGAATAACGCTCCAACGAATCCCACAAAACATCTTCATCAGTCACCCCCCTCCTTGCCAACTCCTCAAAAGCCTCCTTCTCCGATACACTTTCCCTCCTCCCGTCTCTTGCCCTCACAAAAAGAGTCTCCTTAATCGTGGCATCATCAAAAAACTTCTTGTTCTCCTTCGGATTTGTCGTCCCATACATCACGCCCCAGCCGAAACATTGCGCCCCAAAGCCCGTCCCCACATGCTCCTTATCCGGCTTCCGGAAAAGCGCACGACTCACATGCGAAAAATCCACACTCGCGCTAAAATCCGTCCCCCCATCAACAATCACACCATTCTCCGCCTCCATCACACCATCCTTAAACATCCCCTTCTCACGCGCATCCGCCACACTCATCGAAACTTCCCCCTTGACATCCCCTCTCCCCTGTGATTGAATAGCCTTGCCGGGGGAAGAGGGTATCATACCCTGACCTGGACGACTGAAATTGCCGTCCCCCCGGCTGTCTTTTTTTATCCATTCCGTCACAAAATTCAAAGTCCCCGAGCCGTCTTCTTGCGTTGCGCTCGATCTTTGTATCACCGTATAAAGCACATCGCCATAAGCTTTCTTGTAGGTAAGCTTTACATTACCGTACTTATTCGTAGTTGCATTAAGATCATCGAAATTATCCAATATATCAGGCAACAAATCAAAATCCTCCCACGTCAAATCAAGCTGATTCCTATGCGCCCTCCTTACCGAATCATTGCTATGCCCATCCATAGCATGCCATATATTTTGCTCGCTTATAGCGTGCGAAAATAAAGAAACATCCTTCCCCGTCTGCTTCGCCACCTCCTCCGTCAACCTCTCATTCACCGGCGAAATAACCACCTGCTCATGTGAAAAAATCGCGCCAATCCTTCCATCCTCCGATAACCGGCGCAACTCCTCCTTACTCCTCGCTCCCTTCGTCTTCGCGCGTAACCCGCCAACCATCTTTCCTATAACCTTCACCGCCTCCGTCCCAGCATACCTCTCCCGCGCCGCCCGCGTCCCCTCATTCCTCTCCACCATCTGCGCGCTCCCCATACCATCCGCCCCGAAAAGCGAATCCACATGCGCCTCCAGATACTCCTGCGCCTCGCGCTCCTTCTCCTCCTGCTCCCGGCGCATCTGCTCCTCCATATCCTCCTTCCTCTCCGGCGTCAAATACCTCGCAATCGGGTCCAGCTTACTCTCCCCGTCCCACTCCAGCGAATCGCGCATCAACTCCGCATCCCCCGCCATGTGCTTAAACCTCTCCATCAGCCGCACCAGCTCCTCCAGCGTGTACTCCTCGCTCCCCTCCTTGCGCGTCACCGTGTATCCCTGCCGCGCCACCTCCTCCGCATTCTCGCTCGCCCTCTGCGCTCCCTCTCCCGCCTTTATCTTCTGGCGCAAAAACTCAATCGACCTCGCCGCAAACCTACCCCTCTGCTTCAGCTCCTCCTCAAACCCTGCCCCAAAAAACAGCCACCCCTGCTGCAGCTTCCCCTTCTTCGCCTCCATATCCCTCGCCGCCATCGTCTGAATCGCCACATTGATGCAATCCCAGCTCTCCCCCTCCGCCAGCAGCTTCGCCGCCATCGCCTGCACATCATTCTTCTTCTGCGCGTCCTTGATGTACTCGCTCATCTTGCAAATAATCTCCACGCTCTCCGCCGCCCTCTTCCCCTTTATCTGCCCATTCCTCCACAAATCAAACAAAAACTGCCCAGCCTCGCGCCCGATATACACCCCGCGCGCACTGCGACTCTCATTCCTCGTCAGCCCCTTGTTGTACAGCTCCTCATCCTTCGGCTTCATCTCCCTCACATACGTCGCCGCCGTCAGCTCATCCGCCTGAGAGTTCGTTTCAGAAGGAACTTGACATGCGGGTTCAGACTGTTAGATTGGTTGCATTCAGTCATGACGATGCGTAGTATTAAAAATGTATGTTCTTGCCTCCTCATAGCAGCATACTGTCTATCAGGAAGCTCTCCGGCTCAGGAAAATGGCGATGCTGAATCTCCTCAACACAGCGAATCCAGCCAAGGAAATATCACGGCAGATGAGACGCAGAGAGTGCGTTCTATGGTCCGCTCTGTCGTGCGAGTGCTAGCTGCCACCGGTGAAGGCGGCAAGACAGGAACCGGTTTCTTCGTCGGAAATCACGGAGAACTTGTCACCAACGCTCACGTGGTGTCGGGCGCCTACGATGTCGGAGTTTTCGTGACCTCGCCGGATGGTAAATCTGCGAAGCTGCACAAGGCTCACCCGGTGAGGATGGATGTAGAAAATGATCTATTCCTCGTACGAGTAGACGGAGATGATCTGCCTCCCTCACTCCCTCTTTCCCAAGGGGCGACTCAAGTACTGGATGACGTAATAGCCATCGGTTTTCCCGGATCGTTAGACGTGGCCATTTCCGATTCCTCAAAAGTCGTGAACAATTACACAGACTCCGCCGATGTGTTGGAGAATTTGGTACCTAACATCACCAAAGGAGCCGTGACAAAGGTAACCGACCAAAGGATAACCCACGATGCGAAGATATCAAAAGGAAACAGCGGTGGCCCGCTTGTGAATGCACACACGGGCGAAGTGATAGGGGTGAACGTAGCGGGCATCGTGGACTCAATGTCCACATTCTATCTCGCCGTCCCCGTTAAGCAAGTGCACAACCTATCGGTCCGCCAAGATAACATCATAGATTCAGTCGAATGGAAAGCTGTGAAAATAGCAATGGACGAGGAAATGATCCAGAACTGGAGTGGTTTTGCGGAACCAGGAATGAATGATATGCCAACAGCGCAAATGCAGATGAGACAATGGATGGGACATAGTGCACTGGATAAAATTGAGACAGGAGCTTTGATTAACAAGAATCAATTGGACACTATAAAAAAAGAGCTACGCTGGCGTGAAGGAGACACGATTGTGCTGAAAATCACGAAGGGCAGCAAGAGCTGGCAGATACCGGTGAAGTATTCGGGCGAGTTCAAAAGCAACACGGTTTATCTGAGCGCGAAGGATGTGGTGAGGATGAAGGGGACGCGCGATAAGACGATTAAAGCGGAAGGAATGGATGCAATCACTTTCGGCATCATAAGGAAAGACTATAAAAAGAGCGACAAATGAACATATAAGCTTGATGTAGAGTGGAAATGTCATTAAATCGGTGACAAACTGAAGGCAACGCACCATCCGCACCGCGCCCGGTCCTTCAAACAACTCTCCCGCGCTGCCCTCGCCGCCTCATTCCTCTCCTCTCACCATCTGCGCGCTAAAATCTCCTCCTCCGTCCTGCTGCGTAGCTGCCGATTACCGCAGAATATCCCGCAGGCTCCCCTCAGCATAATCAACGGCTTTTTTCCCGTTGCGATCCACAGCATCGCGGTTTACCCCGGCTTTCAAAAGCATCTTAACCTTCGTTTCATCGCGACGCTTTGTTGCCCGGATCAGCAGCGGTTCATCCGCAAAACACGCGGCATTCACATCGATACCCGCCTTAAGGATTTCCTCAAGCAGCTGTGGGTTCTCCCTGTTGATAGCCATCGTGACCGGGTATCCGTTGACACCGCCGTTCGGGCTATAATTGCAATCTCTGTAATAAGGCAGAAGTAGTCTGAGCATTTCCGGCTTGTTGTTCCACACAGCCTCATGTATTGGGTACGCTCCATTACCGGACAGAGCCTGCAGATTTGCTCCGGCTCTTATGAGCTCGCGCGCTATAGCTGGGTCATCTAGTCCGGCAGCTACGTGCAGCATTGTCTTGCCGTCCAGCTTCCGCGCGACATTCGGATTCGCCCCTGCCTTCAAAAGAGCCTGCACGCAGGAGAGTTTCTGCGCTTTGATGGCTGCATTCAGTAGCGTATTACCCCTATCGTCAAGCGCGGCATTAACATCCTTCACTTCCTTGAGCAATTTCCTAAGCGTCTTAATCTGCCCCTTTTCAATAGCACCAAGAAGCTGTGACGACAATACTCCTCTTCGCCATCTTTCGCGAGTTTTTTTATCCTTGGAAAGTCGCGCGATGGTAATACGTTTGCCGTCCCATTGTACCGCCTTCAGCGTATCGGTTTCCGGCGGGCAAATCACGGTTGTCGTCGTATTATTCTCGTGGTTGAGCCCAAGTAGAGAAACACGCAGGAGCTTAGCGCCTCTGTACGCCTCAAAAGCCACGGCATTCTCCCACGCATCACCCGGGATATCTACGCGCCCAACCGGTAGCTCGATCTTCGGAGCATTTGAAGAAGGTTTGATACTAAGCTTATCACGGTAAATATGCACGCTGTTTGCCGTGATATAATATATGACATCCGAATCCGGCTTCGGGTAGCGGGAAATGTAGTTAAGCACATCCTGCACCATCTCGTCCGTAACGGTCAGGCACGATATTCCGTAATCATCCACCTCCCGATCCACAGGGGCCGCCATCCCCGTCTTCCGGAAATAATCCGTAAGATCGAGCCTGGCGGCATCACATGCCCGTTTCATGAAAAGCGTCCGCAGTTCTCCGTTGGTCATTTTTGATTCATCCGTAGAGCGTACGCTGTGGTAGATACTCGGATAAAAGTCTTTGTTGCCACGAGCCACAGTGTTGTAGAGCATGAGCTGCCAAAAAGGAGCCAGCCCCACGAACACGTCTCCCGAGTCGTACCGCGCGAGCGGACTGAACAGGCCGCGGTCCCCTCCTGCTTGAAATTGCCAGAGCTGCCGTTTGACAATAGCACTGTTCACGAAACAATCGAAACGTCCGCCTCGCATTCCCATCTTATCAGCATTCGCGCAAACCTCATGCTCAAGGCGCATGTGCTCCGGGAAAAGTTTGTAATTAACCCACGCGGAGCAGATGTTATTCGTAATCTCAGTGGTACCCGCCCAAAGCATACCGGGTCGGGTCTGATTCACATGCCCGAACTCATGCGCCACTCCCCAGGAACTCTGGCGTAGTCGATCGGCATTTGCCAGGTCTTTCATAGTCCAATTCACGTATGCGGCGCCGTAACCATCCGCGTGCATAAATCCCGTCCATTGCACTCGCCCGTGGATGTGATTGCCGGGGTGCGATCTATCCTTCTTCCAACCGAGCACCTCATCCTGCTCCAACTCGATAATATGGTCGTAGAGGGCCAGCAATTTCGGTCCTTGTTCCGGACAATATTTGCGTAAAGATTCCACATCAAACGTCAACTGGCAGCGCTCGCCCAGCATATCAAATACATCGCACACCGCTCCGGCAAGCAGTCGCTTCCATGTTTCCTGGTTGTCCTGTGGGGTGAAGACGCCGTTAATGGCACCGCCCCCAATATCGACGGTAATGACAGGAGTGTTACCCGGATTCACATCGCGGTAATCGATGTAGGCAAGACCCGGGTTTTTCACTGTGATGGAATTTTTACCTTCATGGAGAGGGTATCGATCCTGCCCCCTGCCCGGTTTGAAATCCCAGATGAGTAGATTCAAAGGATGATTTGACAAACCGCTGACGGTAATCTCTGCCGTTTCGCCCGCTTTGAAAAAGATGCCGGTAGGATTCTCGAACGAGGAATAGTTGTTGGTCTTCATGCGACGACGCACCTCTTCATTACTAAGGTAGGCGCGAATGAGACGATGGCGGTATTTCTTCTCAGAATCCCCTTGATTGATCCCGGTATAATCGGTAAACCGGGGAACGGAAGGGTCGTGCGTCGGCGGGGTCCGTCCGGTATCGGTTACAGCGTGGACGGCAGAGGCAAATCCGAGAAAAAGAAACGGTACGATTCCCTGAATAATACGAGTAATGAATGAGTGAATCATAGCACGTTGAAAAAAATTATCACAAATTGTTAACCGTTAATCATCCGTAACAAAGCGTCGTCGGCAAAATCACTGGCGGTGTGTCCCTGCTCATCCTTGCCGTTTTTGTCGGCTCCGGCATCCAATAGTCGCTGCACCATATCGGTTCGTTTTGCCTTAACCGCCTCTATCAACAAAGGCCTCCGCGCAAAGTTCGGGGCATTCACCCGCAAGCCGGCCTTCAGCAGTTCATCGAGCATCTGCGCATTGCCCAGACTGATAACCATGTACACCGGAGAATTCGCCTTCGCCGGGCTGAAATTGACTTTCGCGTAAACCGGAAGCAGAGCTTTGAATGCATCCGTCTTCCTGTAATATACGGCTTCGTGGAGGGGACATGCCTTGTTGTTTGCCAACGCCATAGGATCAGCCCCGGCTTTCAACAGCAAATCGATCGCCGGCACATTTCCAATACCGGCAGCTACGTGCAACGGTGTTTTACCATTGCGTTTCCGTACATCCGTCTTTGCTTTTGCTTTCAGCAGCATGGCAAGCGCCTCGTTGTTATTGGCCTCGATCGCAGTGAAAACCAAAGTATTTACCCCATCCTCCGCATAGATATCCGGTCTGCTGCCCTTTGCCAACGCCTCACGCAGGGCATCGCTTTCACCGGCTGCCACACTTTTGAACAACTCCAACTCCCGAACTCGATTATCATGGGCAGCCTTGAGCACCTCCGCGATAGCCCCATCCTTTGCAAGATCAGCCGGTGTGCGCCCTTGCTTATCCTTGGCCAGAACATCGCCTCCCTTCTCCAAAAGCAGGCATACCATCTTCAAATGCCCTCCCGACACGGCGAGATGCAGGGGAGTCATACCCAATTCATCACGCATATTCACCGCATAGCCTTCCTTCATGCACATGGTGGCGATTTTTTCGTTGCCGTCACGAGCTGCCTCGCACAGGGAAAAAACCCCGTTGCTACAATGCGCGGGGCGCGGCGCACTCTTACCTGTGTTCGCCTTTGCCGCGCCGGAAGAAGCCCCCCACAAACACGGTACAAAAAGCCCCGCTAATAAGGCGAAAGAAATATCACGGAAAGACGAGAAACGTATCATGGTGCTCCTCTCGTATCTACGCATTACAGTCTAACACAAACTCCCCCAACAGGCAAATCGATTCCGCCATCACTTAGCCATTTTACGTGAATCCTCTCCACCTTCTTCCAGTGCTCCCCCCAGAACTCCATATCCCCCTTGTAAAAATGCCCCTCCACCGCCATCCACGCCATCTTCTCATAAGCCCCCCTCATCCTCTCGCCCCACCCCGCCATCGGCACCATCCTCCCTGCCGCCGCCGCGCTCCC
>CANRLM010000079.1 GCA_947631435.1 uncultured Akkermansia sp. | reverse complement strand
CCGACGACTCAGCGAAACGATAGAGGAGCTCAACGCCTACATACGCGGCTGGGGAAACTACTACAAACTGGCAGCGATGAAGGAAAGAGCGGGGAGCATAGACGAGTGGATAAGACGCAAGCTGAGGGTGATAAAACTCAAACAATGCAAACGAGTCTATGCGATAGCCTGTTTCCTGCGAGAAGGAGGTGTAGCAGAGGAGCAAGCCTTCAAGGTAGCAGGGTCAGGGAAAGGCTGGTGGCGACTCTCGCTGACGAGAGAAAGTCACCGAGCCATGGGAAAAGAGTGGTTCAGGGAGATGAGATTAGTCTCATTGCAGAGCGTTGTCTGCAAAGGTTAGGAAACCGCCGTATGCCATGAAAGGCACGTACGGTGGTGTGAGAGGGGGCGAAAGCCCCCTACTCGATTGGGTAGTTTTCTTTTTGTCTTGCTCAGCGGGGGGAGCAGGGGTATAAGGGGAAGAAATGAATCTTCCTAATAGGATCACTGTGACCCGCCTGGCAACAGTGTTTGTGTTTACCGTCGCTCTGGCAGTTGGTAGTGTGCCGACGAGCGCGGCGGTCGAGGCTGCAGGGCCTGGGGACTGGTTTTCCCCCCATTCCGTTGCCGCGTGCATCGCTCTTTGGGCTTTTGTGGCTGGGGCAATAAGTGATTTTTTCGACGGCCATTTGGCTCGAAAATACGGTTTGGTGACCAGTCTTGGCAAGCTTCTTGACCCTCTCGCGGACAAAATTCTGGTGTGTGCGGCTTTTGTGTATTTGAGTGCGGTAGGGATGTGTCCGTTCTGGGTAACAGTTCTGATTTTATTCCGAGAATTTTTGGTGACTGGGTTGCGTCAACTGGCAGCGCTGCGAGGGGAGGCGCTTGCAGCAGATCGTGTCGGCAAATGGAAAACTGGGCTCCAGTTGGGTTTCTGCATCGCTTGTCTTTTTCACCTGGCATACGGAGGAAATGCTCCGCAACCATTGCGCTATCTCTCTATTGGTGTCGGCGGAGAGTGGTGTCGGAATTTCTTCTTGTGGGGAAGCGTATTGCTTACGGTGAGTAGTGGCGTGCACTACGCGCTGCGGGGGCGACACCTGCTGAAATGATCGCTTTGCTTTGCTGCAACAGGACGTAATGCCTCAAAAGAAAAGTCACCGAAGCCCAATGCCTCAGAATAAATGGTCGCTCAACGGCATAGCATTTTCGCCAGAATTTGCAAGACTCTGCTGGGAGTTGGACCCATCAAATGATTCTCCTTTTCGTTGCCTTTCTCGGTTGATGTATTCGTAGAGTTTCCTCAATGCTTCTTCTACTTTACGACCTATAATTTTTCGTCTCCCTTTTCTCTTCTTACCGGAAGGTGTTCCCCTGCTGTTCAATAGTCGAATGACGTTCTTCCGATTCTTGTAACCAGCAGATTGCATGATGGAAGCGATAATCCCTGCTTTCATGTATCGAGAGGCCAGCGAGACATATCTTTCTCTCCAGACAGAAAGTAACTCTATTCTTGCTTGTTTGCTCATCTTAAGTGACATGTGGTTGATATTAATCCTTTATTTTTGAGGCAATGCGGGGTAACGCGGTTTGCCATGGACAGAATCTTTTTAAGTTGACATCTTTGCTGATTGTGGTAGAGTACGCTGAGCGAATTGCATACTCTACCTACGTATGAAAATTGCATTGGATGCTATGGGCGGAGACAACGCTCCGGATATCAACATAAGGGGTGCAGCGGAAGTACTCAAGGGTATCTCTGGACTTAAGAAGCTTTTTTTGGTAGGCGATGAGGAACAGTTGCGTCCCGCGTGCGATGCGATCGGCATTGGAACAGATGCTCGTTTGGAAGTTGTACACGCGCCGGACGTGGTAACTATGCAGGAGAGCGGTCTTACAGCCGTGCGTCGCGGCAAAAATTCCTCCATCAGCATGGCTGTGGATCTCGTGAAAAGCGGGGTAAGCGACGCAGTTGTTTCCGCAGGTAATACTGGTGCGGCTGTAGCAGCCAGCACAATTAAACTTCGCCTGCTGGAGGGTGTGGAGCGTGCAGGAATTGTGTCTCCTATGCCGAGTGTGCATGGCTATGTACTGGTAAGCGATACGGGGGCGAACCCGGATGCCAAACCGAGTCACTTAGTGGGGTATGCTGTAATGGCGGCTATGATGGCCCGGTATATCTACGGCCGCAGGATGCCGAATGTGGCAGTGATGAGCAATGGAACGGAAGATTGCAAAGGCAGCGAATTTTCCAAGGAGGCGTATCACCTACTGCATGAACTAGACAAGCGTGAATTGCTTCCTTTCCAGTTCACAGGAAACTGCGAGGGCCATGATTTGTTTGAGACAGAGCTGGATGTCGCTTTGACAGACGGTTTTACGGGGAACATACTGCTTAAGAGCGTGGAAGCTACAGCAAAAGCCTTCGCACATTGGATGAAAGCCGGTATCAAGAAGAGCCCAATCGCAATGGCCGGATCGCTGTTGATGCGCTCCGTATTCCGCAACATAGCCTGCAGCATGAGCGCTGATAGTGTGGGAGGGTGCCCGCTCATGGGCGTGAACGGCGTCTCCATCATTGCTCATGGCTCAGCGAATGCCACCGCCATCTTCAACGCCTGCCGTATGGCCGAAGGAATGCTTCACCACAGTGTGAATGACCGCATCGTGGAATGCATGGCCAGGCTTAATCCGCTCCTCCACGAGTTAGTTCAAAGGGAGAATTAAGTTTTCGAACCCTTTGGACAATTTGGCATCGATCACGTACTCAATCGCTTCAAATGAGCTTGAGACGCACCAGGTCCTGGGTGTCAATGAGCCCCACAGGGCGGCGCTCAGCATCCAGCACAACCAGATCATCGATTCTGCGATCACGCAGGGTTTTCACTGCCGCAACAGCAAGCTGATCCGCCTGCACAAAGACCGGATTCCTGGTCATGTAGTCCGCAACAGAATGGGTACCACAGTCGGGATCTGTCTGATACGCGCGAGCAAAGTCACCATGCGTGAAAATGCCTGACAAAGTGCCGTCTGAACACGTTAGAATGCAAGCACCCGCGCGCACTTGAGTCATCGCTACGAGACAGTCCATCACAGTTGCCTCTTGCGGACGCATCGCCACTTCCTTGCGCATGATATCAGCGATGCGCGTGAGCAAGGCGCGTCCCAGTGAACCACCAGGGTGACTGCGGGCGAAGTCCTCTTTCGTAAAATGCCTCGCCTCAAGCAAAGCTACGGCCAGTGCATCTCCCATCACCAGCATCGCGGTGGAAGAGGAAGTAGGTGCAAGATTGAGTGGGTCGGCCTCCCTCTCCACAGAAGTATCCAGCACGATGTCAGAAAGCTGCCCCAGCGTGGACCCAGGCTTACCGGTCATACCGATGATAGGCATGTCATACCGCTTTAAAAATGGCAACAGCGTAAGTAGCTCTGCCGTTTCTCCGGAGAAAGACATAGCAATACACACGTCACCATCCTGCACGATGCCGAGATCACCATGCATCGCGTTCATTGAATCAAGCACCACAGAGGGAGCCCCAGTTGAGGTGAGTGTTGCAGCGATCTTAGAGCCCACGAGTCCACTCTTTCCAACGCCTACCACAATAATTTTGTGACCACCCTCCACTGCTTTACGCATTGCTTCCACCGCCTCGCAAAATTCCTTGCCAAGATTAGCCCCTACCGTTCGTAGCGCCTCAATCTCATCCTCAAACACCTTTTTCCCACGCACCGTGTGATCAATAGTCTCCTGAATACTCATAGTGCCCGCAGTCTAACACATAGAAGGAGCACAGTCAAGGGAATCTTCCTGCCGTCCAGGGCAAACGCATTTGAGAGAAATGAATCAACAGAGAAGCTACACTTATCGCTTCATAAAAAACATGTAGTTCGCTAACTATCAAGTTCTTAATTTAAATAAACTTTTCTAACCACTGATCCGCTATGCTCCTCAAACCCGACTCCACTATCGCCCCGCAAATCTGCGCGCAAGCGCGCATTCTTTCCATCTCGTAATTTGTAATTCGGACTTCAGCAAACGCATTTTCTAATGCGTTTGTCCCGGAACGAGAGATTGACAGTTTAAAATCGTCGATAGCAATCATATTCCTCACGCGATCGCTGCTGTGCTGTAAGGGGGAAATACACAAAGTCAGCGATGAACGTAGCAATGGCGAGGAAATTACGATTCAAAATTTCAGCCCCGGCGTACTACCGGTCTCCGCATAGAGACGCCCTGAAAACCTGCCGGGTTCAGAAGGTGTGCTGCCCCACTCATCAGTCAGGGATGCCGCATCGTCCTCTTCTGCTAGGGCAGTGAAGAAAGAGGAAGAACGTCTGCGCGGGCTGACACGTTGCACAGTGGTGCCAACAACACCCTGAGCATCACCGGGACGCAGAGATCTGGCACTTTCCTCCAGGGCGCAAGAGGAAGCAGAAGCCAGGACGGGAGAAGACAGGCCGTTTTGTTGCCAGATCCAAATGCCCGCACAAAGTGCGCCAAGGCTAAAGGTGGAGGCACCGAGAGCCAGGCGGCGTATACCGAGTCTCTCCATGAGCATCACAAGTTGCTCCCACAAAAGAGAACGCATGCTGCGGCAAGCGGTTTCGCGGATGACGCGTTCGCGGAAGTCGTACAAGAACCTCTCTTCAAAACAAGCTTCCGGCGTAGTTTCTATGCGCAAAGATCTCAGAAGGATAAGAAGTTCTCGCCGCTCATCATCCTGCTCAGACTGTGAAAGATGCTTCTTCATAGGAGGAGAATACCAGTTAATTGTACGACTGCTGTATAGACGCCAACCTGTTAGTCTGCGTTGAAAAAATCATGTTTTTTTTCTTTAAACGGGCTTTCCCTTTGAAAAGCAGGGAAGAAAATATCCCTTTGACCACTGATCTGCACGCGAAGACTCATGGGGCATTGATGGATCAGACGTTCCCCTTCTTCGGCGATCCACTCGTTGACAAGCGCTTCTCCTTGTCGAACGACATTCTTACGACTCTGCAGTGTTTTTTCCGCAATGTTTTGCATGGTGTCAATATCGTACAAAACGGCGCCTTTGATACTGCTCACCGAGGGGTCAACATTACGCGGTACGGAGAGATCGATCAAGAAAAGAGTCCTGCCCTGACGAGCAGCACAAGCTTGCTGAACAACCGAATTACTAACCACATACACCGGAGCAGCTGTGGAGACGATGACGATATCAATGCATTCAAGGTAAGGAATCCATTCCGAAAAACGAATGACACTGCCACCGACGCGTTCTGCAAGATCCACGGCGCGATTATACGACCGATTTGCTACGAAAATGCTCCGTGCTCCCCTGGAGACGAGGCTCTGCGCTGTCGAACGCGCCACATCTCCCGCTCCCACGATGAGGACACTCGAGCCACTCAAGTCGCCGAATACCTGCTGTGCTAGGTAAACTGCGGCAGCACCAACGGAAGTAGGACCAACTGTGAGAGGTACGCAACTACGCACCTTCTTTGCAATTGAAAACGAGCGTTGGAAGATGCGATTGAGCGAGCCTGTGGCAGCGCCGCATGCACGAGCGGCACAATAGGCTGCTTTGAGCTGACCGAAGATCTCTGTTTCTCCGATGACCATCGAATCCAATCCAGCAGCAACAAGAGCGAGATGCCTCAAGGCTTCCTCTCCTGTGTACAAATAAAAACAGCTCCGGAAGATCTCTTTCTCCTCCCCAGCAATGAGATCCAGAATGATCTCTGCCGCGTCCCCAGGATATTGACTCTCAAAATAAACTTCTGTACGATTACATGTAGAAAGCAGTACGCAAGCGTTTATGCGAGGTGCGCGACAAAGGCACCTCATGGTCTCAGACAGCAGACGCTGCGGAATAGCAAATTGTTCTCGTGTCGCCACGGGCGAAGTACGGTAGTTGATGCCTAGGCAACAGAATTTTTGCTCTCCTTCGTCCATTATTTCTCCTCGGTGCAACAGATTGCTTCCACCATACTCTCAATGGTATGCAGCTTGGCTTCAATATCAACTCGCAAACCGGCATCCCTCAGGGCTTTGCTGGTGACGGGACCCATGCTGACTACTCGGCAGTTTTCCGGCAGGGAAAGTCCCATCTTTGTGAAGTAGCGCACTGTACTGGAACTTGTGAAGGTAATGAAATCGCTTCCCTGCGCCAAAAGTCGCCCAGCAAGGGGAGAATCAGCTGGCTCTACATCATATGCGATACACTCCTCTACGATAGCTTCACGCTTGGTTAATTCATCAAAGATGAGACGTCTGGCCTGCTGAGCGTGCACCCAAAGCATGGTGCAATGCGCCAGACCGCCAAAATCATCCTCTTTACGGTCGAATTCCTCAATGAGTTTTTCTGCCACAGCCTCCTGAGGTACGACATCTACCATCAGACCGCGCTTACTTAACTCGGCAGCAGTTCCAGATCCAAGAGCCGCAATGCGCACACCGCCTAATTCCCTCAAATCTTCATACACAGCAAAGAAAGCATCAAAAAATCTTTGTACTCCATTCGGACTGGAAAAAACAAGCCAATCGTGATGGCGAGCATTCACCACAGCCTTGGCGAATGCCTGCCGATCTGCTGGCGGCACGATGCGCAGCATGGGAAGAGAAACAACCTCTGCACCTTTTTCGCGTAACAATTGCGAGAGTCGTCCCTCTTGCCCGCGGGAGCGAGTCACAACAATGCGACGCCCTGCCAGAGGCAAGTGTTTACGCCAATCAAGCTCCTCTGCCAAATTCACCACGTCGCCGATAACGACAACAGCCGGAGAACCGATGGTGGCGGTCTCCACAGCGTCCGCAATAGTGGCAACCGTGCCACGCACACAGCGTTGGCGTGCCGTGGTCGCCCATTGAATAACAGCGACAGGCGTCTGCGGCGCCTGTCCACTCTCCATTAGTCTGCCCATCATTTCCCTCAGATTTTCTATCCCCATGAGCACCACTTTTGTGCCAGCAGCAGCAGCCAGAGCATCCAGCTTTACCGTCGCTGCGCTTTTCCCTTCCATCTCGTGACCCGTGACAAAAGTAAGCTGAGAAGCCAGCGAGCGATGAGTCACTGGAATACCGACGTACGCGGGCCCGGCCAGTGCAGAGCTGACACCCGGCACAACTTCGAAGGGAACCCCGGCTTTCCGCAAAAACAGCGCTTCCTCTCCGCCGCGACCAAATACAAAGGGATCTCCACCCTTCAGACGCACGACACAACGGCATTCCCCTGCCTTCTGAACAAGCAATGCGTTAATTTTTTCCTGCGCTAACGTGTGTTTTCCTCCCCGTTTCCCTGCATCCACCAACTCGCAGTCCTCTCTGCAACGGCTGAGAATTTGCAGTGGAATGAGGGCATCGTACACCACACAATCTGCCCGCTCAAGGAGCTCCATGCCCCGCACAGTCATAAGTCCGGGATCGCCCGGTCCTGCTCCCACAAGATAAACACATCCCGCTGATTTTTCACTGCTCATAAGCTGGCTACTCCGGTTGCACAACACTGGCCTACAGCTGCTCAGAGGTTGCTTGCGACTCCGGCGTAACAGGAAGTTGAGGATTGGCAGGTTCCTGCGACACTGGTTGCGACGCGGGAGAAGATGCGGTCGGAGACTCCCCTGTCCCTGGCGCGGGCAAACATTTCGGCGCAACAGGTTCCGCTGGTTTAGTCGCTAAACGCGTTTCGTCCCCGGACACGGCGGGAGACTCCGGCTTCTGTGGTTCAACAGGCTGCGGCGAGGGAGGGTCCGAAGGAGTCGGTCGCGTCGGTTCAGGCTCCGGACCACCATCCGTGGGAGGAGGTGTATTCGCCATGCCTGGTTCCTTCGACGCAGGGGCTCCGGCAGCATCACGTCCTAGGCGAATCAGCTCCGATACTGTCACAAGTTTAAATCCACGAGCCTGCAAGCCTTTGACTACTCCCTCCACGGCTGCCAAAGTGCTGCCGTGAATATCGTGTAGAAGGATAATCGAGCCACTGCGTGCTCCGTTTACCGCGCGGCTGATTACCGTCCCTACGCCCGGGTGTTTCCAATCCACGGTATCAACATCCCACAGGATGGAGGGCATGCCGTACTGCTGCATCATGAAACTCGTGACATCTTTGTTCGTGGCGCCGTAAGGCGGGCGCATTACGCACGGAAGATGTCCCGTAGCCTGCCGCACCACTTCAGATGTGCGGTTCATTTCGGAAATGATCGTGTCACGACTTTTACCAGTCAGCTTCACATGACTCCACGTGTGCGAACCAATTTCATGTCCCTCTGCTGCGGCACGAGCCAGAATCGCCTTGTTGCGCGCAGCATTTTCACCTAACACAAAGAAAGTGGCTTTTGCTCCGTGTTGGCGCAGAATATCTAAAACTTTCGGCGTGTATGCAGCACTGGGACCGTCGTCAAAAGTAAGTGCCACGTACTTCCCGGGCACGCTTACGCGCGCAATACGGGCCCCGGGAACACGAGGCACGAATACCGGTTTCGGTTTTACCGCATTTGGAGACCACAGTGCCGCCCCGGTCTGTCTTGATGGTCTGGGCTTTACAGCCTTCTGTGGTACCTCCACCTGCTGTGCGGGCGTTTCCTGTTCTTCCTCTTTTCGCGTCTGCGTGCATGCCACAAGGGCAACGGCCGTGAGTATTATAAAAAAACTGGTTTTCTTCATAAGAAACACGTCCTTATTATACGCTTTCGTCCTTGGATTGACAAGAGTGAATTCCACGGCTTCTTCTTTTTGTGGATTGCAAAATTAAATGCAACAGGTTCTTGGCACAAAAAAGGGTGCCAAGAAGTTCAAAGCATGCTAGAG
>CANRLM010000078.1 GCA_947631435.1 uncultured Akkermansia sp. | reverse complement strand
GAGGCATCAAGCTTTCAGAAAATCCTCTTTCTTGGTTTTTAGCATCTCTTCGGTGACTTTATTTTTGAGGCAATGCGAGGCAATGCGCGGCAATGCGATGTCGACGATTTGTATTGCCAAAACGAGCAGAGGGGTGTAGAATGTGCCGCTTTCTTCGAGAGGGGGAGGCAAGAAACAAGAGAAGATTATGAATCCCGAGATTTTATTTTGGATTGTGCCGACTGCTTCGGTGGTTGCGTTGTTGTTTGCGGCTGTTTTTTTCTTCAACATGAAGAAAGCGCCGGAAGGGACGGACAGAATGAGGGAGATAGCCGGTTATGTGCGCGAAGGCGCTATGGCGTATCTGAAGCAGCAGTACAAGATTGTGGCGTTGTTTTTCGTGATTATCGCCGTGATATTCGGGGTGATGGCGTATTTTGGGTTGCAGAACAATATTGTGCCGGTGGCATTTTTGACGGGCGGGATTTTTTCCGGGCTTGCGGGGTTTATCGGCATGAAGACGGCGACCTATGCATCCGGGCGGGTGGCAGAGGCCTGCCGTGATGAGCAGGATGGTCTGAACCGCGGGTTGAAGTTGGCTTTTCGGTCGGGCGCGGTGCTTGGGCTCACGGTCGTGGGGTTCGGTCTGCTGGATATTTCCGCGTGGTATCTGATTCTGGACAACACGGGATTGGTGCAGGGGGAAGGAATCAATAAGCTGGTGGAGATCACCACGATCATGCTGACCTTCGGCATGGGGGCTTCGCTGCAGGCTCTCTTCGCTCGAGTGGGCGGCGGCATTTACACGAAGGCGGCAGATGTGGGGGCAGACCTCGTGGGCAAGACGGAATTCCATTTCAACGAGGATGATCCCCGCAATCCCGCTACCATCGCTGACAACGTGGGCGACAACGTGGGCGATGTGGCGGGAATGGGGGCGGACCTTTATGAGTCTTACGCCGGGTCCATTCTGGCCTCTGCGGCCCTGGGGGCGGCGGCTGTGGCAGCGGCCAGGGGCACGTATGAGCAGGGGTTGCAGATGGTGATGGCACCGATGATTATCGGGGCTGTTGGGGCGATTCTCTCGGTGCTGGGCATCTTCATCGTGCGCACGAAGCAGGGGGCCACGCAGAGCCAGCTGATGGCGGCACTGAACCGGGGCATCAATTTTTCCGGCGTGCTCATTGCACTGGCGTCGGCCGGTGTGCTCTACCTGTTGGGGATTGAGAATTGGCTTGGTCTCTGGGGATCCATCGTGATCGGTCTGCTGGTGGGCATCCTCATCGGCAAGGTGACAGAGTACTACACATCCTTTGAATTTAAACCGGTGAAATTCATCGCCGAGAATGCTACGACGGGGCCCGCCACTGTCATCATTTCCGGCATCGGCGTGGGGATGATTTCCACCTGCTGGCCGGTGATCTTCATCGTGGCGGGGACAATAGGCGCTTATCTCTGCGCTGCCGGTGATCTTGCCTTTTCTTCCCAGAATCTGAGCATGGGGCTTTACGGCATCGGCATTGCCGCTGTGGGGATGCTCTCCACCCTTGGGCTCACTCTTGCGACGGATGCTTATGGACCTATCTCCGACAATGCCGGCGGCAATGCCGAGATGAGCGGGCTGGGTGAATCCGTCCGTTCCCGCACGGACGCGCTCGACGCTCTGGGCAACACGACAGCGGCCACCGGCAAGGGGTTTGCCATCGGATCAGCTGCTCTCACGGCTCTTGCTCTCCTCGCTTCTTACATCGAGGAGCTGAAGATAGCTGCCGGGCGTCTCGGCGATGCGGATATCACGCTGAGCGCCTTCAGCGGAGCCATCGGCAAGGGATACGAGGTGGCATCCTGGGGCATCGCAGAATTCATGAGCAAGTTTGAAGTGACGCTGATGAACCCGAAGGTGCTGCTCGGAATTTTCATCGGCGCCATGCTGTCCTTCCTCTTCTGCGGACTCACGATGAATGCCGTCGGCCGCGCTGCCAAGAGCATGGTTGAGGAAGTGCGCAGCCAGCTCTCTGATCAGGATGTGCTGGAGGGACGCAAAAAGGCGGACTACGCGCGCTGCGTGGGGATCTCTACGCAGGGGGCTCAGCGCGAGATGATCATTCCTTCTCTGATCGCCGTGGTGGTTCCCATCCTCACCGGACTGGTGATGGGAGTGGCAGGGGTGTTCGGTCTGCTGGCCGGCGGGCTTGCGGGTGGTTTTGTGCTGGCGGTGTTCATGGCGAACTCGGGCGGCGCGTGGGACAACGCCAAGAAGTTCATTGAGACCGGTCATGCCGAGTTTTGCGGGAAGCATACGCCGATTCACGATGCCTCCGTTGTGGGCGACACAGTGGGGGATCCCTTCAAGGACACTTCCGGTCCCTCGTTGAACATCCTCATCAAGCTCATGAGCATGGTGAGCATCGTCACTGCCGGGTTAAACATCGCCTTTTCTCTGCTGTAACGCCGGGATGCGAGATTTTCTGCGCGGCTCTGTTGCTTTTCGGCGGCAGAGCCGCTTCGTTCACAGGCCGGGCACCGTCAGCCGATGGGGCGGGTGGCAGTGGAAGGAAGATTGCAAGTGAGGTTGTGCAGGCCGGTGTGTTCCGGTCCGGAGAGCGTGGGATCCTGTTCAAGAATGTCCGCGGCCAATTTGTTGGCACGGTGGATGAGACGGGTGTCGCTGATCCACTCCGGGAAGCGGACATCGCTGAGCCCGCTCTGAGCTGTGCCAAGCACCTCTCCCGGACCGCGCAATCGGAAATCTTCCTCCGCAATTTCAAAGCCATTGTCAGTGCGGCAAAGGATGTTGAGCTTTTCGCGGGCAGGGTCATCCGGCTTCGCCTCGGAAAGGAGGATGCAGTAGCTCTTGTGGGAACCGCGACCGATGCGTCCGCGCAACTGGTGTAACTGGGATAGACCGAAGGAATCTGCGTTGTTGATGATCATGACCGTGGCATTTGCCACATCCACGCCGACCTCAACGACGGTGGTACAGACGAGGATCTGCGTATTTCCCGCGGTGAATTCAGCCATGACTCTCTCTTTTTCTTCCGGGCTTATCCTGCCGTGGAGCAGGTCTATGGAGCAATCCGGCAGTATCTCGCGCCAGCGGATGAGTTCCTGTGAGGCTGAGGCACGCTCGGAGGAATCACTCTGTTCAATGAGCGGGGAGACGACATAGATTTGGCGCCCGGAAGCTATTTCTGTGCGCAGGAAGGAGATGATGCGCTTCATATGCTTCGGATTTCGCACGGCTGTCACGACTTGTCCACGCCCCGGGGGCAACTCGTCGATGACGGAGACGTCGAGATCGCCGTAAAGGGTGAGCGTGAGAGTGCGCGGGATGGGGGTGGCTGTCATGACGAGCACGTCCGGGTTTGAGCCGGAGCTGATGAAGCGTTCTCGCTGAGCCACGCCGAACTTGTGTTGTTCATCTATGACGGCGAGCCCGAGGTTCTGAGGACGGTTTTTTTCGTAAAGCAGAGTATGGGTTCCGATGATGATACGGGGGGAGGAATCTGCTGCGATGCGGGAATCCAGCATGGAGAGATGAGAGTCATCCGCCTTGTCGGAAGTGCGCAGGGAGAGGCGCACATCTGTATGCGCGAGGAGGCGCAGGAAATTTCGATAATGCTGCTCGGCGAGAATCTGGGTGGGAGCCAGCAGGGCGGCAGTCATGCCACTCTCCACGCATAGAAGCATAGCACAGAGCGCCACGAGAGTTTTACCGCTGCCGACATCCCCCTGCAGCAGGCGGTTCATGGGGAGGGGACGGGCCATATCTTCCCGGATTTCGGCGATGCAGCGCTGCTGGGCAGAGGTAAGTTGAAAAGGGAGGGAAGCGAACAGCTCCTTGCAGTAGTAATCCGTTGTGGCGGTGATTTTCCCCGGAGTTGAGAGGGACTGCCGGCGGCGCCAGGCGACCGCAAATTGGCGCGAGAAACACTCAGAGAGAGCCAGGCGCAGGCGAGCCTTGCGGGCGGTAGCTTCATCCGCCGGGAAGTGCAAATCGCACAAGGCGGCGGGTATGGGGTATGAGGGGGCCGAGTCGTAGACTTCCCAGGCAGCGTGGCGGTCCAGAAGGGAGAGCAAGTGGTGCACGAGACTGCGGAAGGAACGGGCGGAGATGCCCGGCACAGTTCTGTAGATGGGGACGATGCGACCGGTGTGGATGAATTGGGGGGCAGGCAGGGACCCGGGAGGAGTTGGATCGCCGAGAGCGGCGGCAGCCAACCGGAGACCGGGTTGCTCGTGGTCATCCAGGATTTCGAAGTCCGGATTGCAGATGACCCATTTGCCGGAAACCGTACGCAATTTACCGTACACCGAGAGGTGCATGCCTACGGCGAGGAGCCTGGACACGTACGGCATATTGAACCACCGCAGGAGCACGCGCGGTCCCTGTGGCGCGCCGTCTTCCCCGGCGCTCAACTCATAATAGCGTTTGTAAGAAAAACGCCATTCGGCGGAGAAGACGCGCAGTTGCAGGCAGACGTTTTCACCATTGGCCAGGGAGGCGAGGGGAGGGGAAACGCGGCGATCTTCGTAACGACGGGGGACAAAGCGCAGAACGTCGCCCACGGTGGAGAGAGAAGCAGCATGGAGCGCCTTGAGATCGCGCGGGGAAACGAAGGGAAGAGAATCCAGCGCAGTATCCGGGAGCAGGCGGGGATGATCAGCGGTTTGGAATGCCTCCATTGATGCAACGGTAGTAGTAATCCACGCGCGAGAGGAACCAGCCCCACTTCGGACCGGGACGTCCGTTGGTGAGTAGTGGTGTGGGGCAATTTTTCCCGGTCCAGTGATAATGCGGCACCACGTGGCGCAGGTTGATGTTGTAGCGTTTCATCAGGACTGCCGCGAGCTTTGCAGCTCTGTCCCAGGTGCGGAAGTGATTGTGTCCGCGGTTTTCGCACTCGCACATCTCAATGCCGAGAGAGTGGTTGTTTCCCGCTGCGCTTCCGGCATGCCATCCACTTTCGTTGAGGGGCAAGTTCTGGACGACCATGTACTGATCTACCGTGAAATGCCAGCTGCGGTTGGAGAAAGCGCCGCGGCACAGAGCCCGCGAATGCTGCATAGCGGTTGCTGTAGGCGAGTGATTTGCCGTGCTGTGAATCGTCAGGAAGGTAGGGCGTATTCGTTTGGCCGCTCTCCTCTGCCGGGAGCGCAAGGGCACCATGCGAATTTTAATATTGGCCTCCTTCGCTAACCGCGTCATATTCCGCGGAACTATCGGGCTCGTGGACGGCTGAAACTTAAACAGTCGCGGGGCGCGCGGGAGGCCGTTTACCTGTTGTTGACACCCTCCGGCCAGTAAAAACAGGAGACAGCCTGCCGCCACAAAAAGGCAGCTCCTCAGCATGGGCGCCATTGTGGCACAGGCTCCCTTTTTTTGCAAGTGTTTCTTTAGCTTTTCCTCTCATTCCAAAAAGAATTTCCTTCAAACTCTCAGAAATATCTTATGCCGGTACAGGAAGAGCAATAGCAGGAAGAGGAGACAGAGATTACCGACTGACTCCATGAACTGAGCAGCTTCCCCGGCGCGCGCGCACAACCCTCCTATGAGTGGTTCACAACACCCCTGCCAGAGACTGCGTCCCTGCAGCCCCGGGGTTTGAGTGAGGACGTAGGCAAGAATGGCATTGCAGCCGAAGATGCGCAGGGGAACGGCGAGGCACCTCAAAGAGGAGTGCAAATCAAAGAGCAGATGGAAGAGAGCAAGCAGCAGGAAACACCAACCACTGCTCCACACGACCATGCTGCTGGTGTAAATGTGCTTGATGATCGGCGTATCGAACGAAAGGAGGTGACCAGCTACCAGGCAAAGTGCTCCAACCCCGACCAGAGCGAGCAAGGAGAAGTGCCCCCATGTTGTTTTTCGGAGGATTTCGCCTGCGAAGACCCCCAGGAGCGTGAGCGCCCCGAAGGAGAGGGAGGTGAGTATCCACGTGTAGGAAGTGCCATCCTGCCAACTCCCCTGGAGGGTACGATCAATGAAGGCGGCAAGGTTGTCATGCGGGAGGAAGAGACCGCCCGGAGAAGAGGGGCCGTAAGGGACAAAACGGAGTAATGCCCAGTACGTCGTCAAGCAGGCGAGGCAGACGAGAATCTGGGTGCGAATACCGCCCAATAGCAGGCAGAGAGAGGCGATGAGGTAACCCTCTGCTATGGCTTGAAGCGTGTTGCAGAATAAGCTCATGTGGGCGGGATCGGCAGACGCCAAATTGCCCTGCACGAGCATACCGAGCAGGAAGAGCAGGGAGCAGCGACGGATGATCCTCCACGTGATTTGTGCCGACGTTACGGATTTTTCGCGGTAGGAAGCAAAGGCAAAGGGCATGCTGGTTCCCACGATGAAGAGGAAAAGCGGCATCACGAGGTCCCAACAGGTGAGGGGGGCGCCCCAGTTTGCGTGAGAGAGCTGCGCACTCAGGCTATCCATTCCGCTCAGTTTTGCTATGCTGTGGAGCACCTGGGCCCCTCCGCAGAGGAGGAGAATATCTGCTCCGCGGAGTGCATCAATAGCTATATTTCTCTTCACTTCCGGCATCGCGTCTGCTACTGTGCTGTTGGGCGGAAGTGCTCATGTTTTCTCAGCAGAGCAAGAGCCTCGCCGAGCAGGAAAAAGGAGCCGCAGAGGAGCAGCGGACGCATCGGTGTTTCAAGCGCTTCCGCAAGGGTCGACGGCGCTGTGATTGGCGCTGTGCTATGCCTCCGGACAAGTTTTTCCAAATCTTTTTGCGGCAGGATGCGCGGGGATTGAACGGGCGGCAGGATCCACCCTGCGATGATGGGGTTGAGGATGGAGATAATCTCTCCGAGAGCCTTGTCCGCGGAGCCGGCGAAAATACAGAATGCTTTTTCGTCCGCATATTTTGCGCGCCAGCAGCTCACGAGAGTACGGACAGCGGGCGGGTTGTGCGCGCCGTCGAGGATGACGCGAGGGCTGATTGCCTCGAAACGTCCGGGCCACCGGGTGGAGGCGAGACCTTCTTCCAGCTGCTCCTGCGAGCAGAGGAAATGGGGAATGGCTGCGCGCAGAGCGGCGAGAGCGAGGGCCGCGTTGCGCCTTTGGTGCGCTCCTGCCAGACCGAGGGGATAAGAACATTCCTCTGAGATGATGCGGCACTCGGTGTCGCAACGTTCCGCTGCTTCATGGATGGCGCGCATGGCTTCGGGATCCTGAGGAGCTGAAAGCGCGGCCCGGTGCCAGGCGAGGATGGCCGCTTTTTCCCCGGCGATTTCGTAAAGGGTGTTGCCGAGGTATTGCGTATGATCCATGCCGATGGGAGTGATGACTGCGGCATCCTTCGGGACGGCGTTTGTTGCATCCAGTCGACCGCCGAGACCGGTCTCAAGGATGATGAGATCCACCTCCTGCTCCGCAAAATAGAGCAGAGCAATGGCAAGGGTGAGCTCGAAGAAGGTGGGCGGAGTTTTCCATGCGCTGACGACTCCTCTTACGCGCTCGATGAGCCGCGCTGCATCGGCATCCGGAATCTCTGCTCCCTGCACCCGTATGCGCTCGTTGAAGCGCACGAGATGTGGAGAAGTGAAGAGACCGGTTTTGTACCCCGCAGTGCGCGCTACGGACTCTGCAAAGGCGCACACGGAACCCTTGCCGTTCGTGCCTGCCACGTGAATGATTCGTGCGCGTGGTTGCGCTACGCCGAGTTCCGTCAGCAGGTGTGTGGTGCCTGCCAGTCCCAGCTTGATGCCGAACATCTGCGCAGAATACAACCAATCCAGTGCTTCGGAGTAGTTCATCAACGTGGCAATTTCTCAGTAGCGGTACGTTTCGGCCTTGTAAGGACCATCCACGGGAACGCCCAGATAATCCGCTTGTTTGGCGGTGAGTTGGGTGAGGTGCACGCCAAGTTTTTTAAGGTGCAGGCGAGCCACTTCTTCATCCAGCTTCTTGGATAGCACACGGACGCCGGGTTTTGCCGTCTCTCTCTGCCGCCAGAGGTCGATTTGCGCGAGCACCTGGTTGGTAAAACTATTGCTCATCACAAAGGAAGCGTGACCCGTGGCGCAGCCGAGGTTGACGAGACGTCCCTCCGCCAGCAGGTAGATGGAGTGGCCATCCGGGAAGGTGTAGCAATCAACCTGAGGTTTGATGTTTGTATGCTTCATTCCGGGAGCGTTGACAAGCCGCGCCACCTGGATTTCATCGTCGAAGTGTCCGATATTGCACACGATGGTCTGATCCTTCATCTTTTCCATGTGCTCCAGGGTGATGATGTCGCAGTTGCCGGTCGTGGTCACATAGATGTCGCCCATTCCAAGGGTATCTTCCACGGTGAGCACGCGGTAGCCCTCCATCGCGGCCTGAAGTGCGCAGATGGGATCAATTTCCGTGACAACGACTTGCGCACCGAGTCCGCGCAGAGCCTGAGCGCATCCCTTGCCCACGTCGCCGTAGCCGCAGATGACTGCCACCTTGCCCGCCACCATCACGTCGGTCGCACGTTTGATGCCGTCTGTCAGGCTTTCGCGGCAGCCGTACAGGTTGTCGAATTTGCTCTTCGTGACAGAGTCATTCACGTTGATAGCCGGGAAGAGAAGGCGCCCCTCTTTTTCCATGCGGTAGAGGCGATGGACGCCGGTGGTCGTTTCCTCCGACACGCCGACAATTTCCGGGAGCCACCGGTGGAAAATGCCCGGTTGTTCCTTACCGATGCGTCGCAGCAAGGCTTTGATGACCCCTTCCTCCTCGCTCTCGGATGCAGTGTTTACCCAGTTGTCGCCGGCTTCCATTTCGTACCCGCGGTGCAACAACAAAGTAGCGTCGCCGCCGTCATCCACGATGAGCTGAGGACCTTTCCCGTCCTCGTGGCAGAGAGCTTTCCACGTGCATTCCCAGTATTCCTCTGTCGTCTCGCCCTTCCATGCAAACACCGGTACCCCCGCCGCTGCCACGGCTGCTGCTGCGTGATCCTGCGTGGAGAAAATGTTGCAACTGGCCCAGCGTACTTTCGCGCCGAGGGTTGTGAGGGTCTCGATGAGCACGGCGGTCTGAATGGTCATGTGCAGAGAGCCGGTGATGCGCACTCCCGCAAGCGGTTGTTCTTTGCCGTACTTTTCCCGGCAGGCCATCAGACCCGGCATTTCGTGCTCTGAAATGATAATTTCCTTGCGCCCCCAATCCTTGAGCGCTATGTCTGCCACACAGTAGGAATTCGTCGCGTTCATTATCGCGGGCAAGTTTATCGTGTTTTCCCCCGTGAGTCAAGACGCACAGGTTTCGCACAGGGCAAACGCATTAGAAAATTGGATTCATTTTAAGGAAGGAGACAGGACGTTTATTTATGCTCTAATTCGTTGCC
>CANRLM010000077.1 GCA_947631435.1 uncultured Akkermansia sp. | reverse complement strand
ATGAATAAAAATACTCTATATCACACTCATACCATCCGTTCGGAACGGGGAAAGTCAAGGCTTCATCCCCCGGATGCCCTACATCGGAAAAAGCATGTGTAATGTCTAAAACTCCCTGGTTCTTAGAAAGGTTTTCATACATAATTTATTTGCAATTCAATTGTTTTGCTAATTCTTGGCAATTTGCCATAGTTGTTTCTGTTTTAATTACTGCGACTATATATGCTGCAGCTTCTCCATTAAAACATGTATCGTTGATAGCCTTGCGCGCTTCTATACATTCGCTTGCTTTATCCATATTTTCTCTAATTATCCCACAATCATCACACTTTTTGCAAGAAAATCTAGGCCTTTACATTTTCCCCCAGCTTGAGAATGAAGCTGATGATGCTGCTCCTTTGTACAATTTCCGTGTCGCTCTTTTTCTTCTTTTAGTTTAGCTAACCTCTCCCGCTCTCTGTGCGGAAAGAGTTGCTCTTCCAAGCCCAAGTAGTTCTTCTAAATGCCGAATATTGCCACTTATTATCGCTTTTGTCCAATCGCCCTGCCAGCCGTCGGGTGCTTTCCGAGCGTCGATTGTAACCGAACACCTCCTGCCGGTTCATTTCCCTCTGCGGGATACTCCGTACCGCGTACCGTGGGGCGTCCGAGCTCATCGTCGTGCAACTGCGCTTCACAACAAGTCCTCCGTCCGTGTTGCGGATGTAGCTCATCTTTGTAAGCAGGTCGCGTTTGGCTTTGTGGCTTAAGTTGAGCATCACCCTTTGTCTTTCACCCGTTGCATTTGTCTTTGCCATACACAGGTGATATGTGCGGGGTTAAAGTACCATTACTTGTTTTTTAGAGCATCAAAACATCTGTTCAAAACTTTCAGAAACTCTCGATCTACATCCGTCATATCTCTCGAATATTCCCAAAACCCACTTCTATAATAAAACACCTTATTTTCATATTCTGAAAAATGAAATTGTGCATCTGGATTTCTTAGTTTTGGATTAATTTGAATTACGAAGCTTATTCTGTGAAAGGAAAATCGAAATAGTTCACAGAAAAGTGAATAATGTTGTTTCTCGCTATACTTTAACCACTCTTCAAATTTTCCCTCGTTTCCAAATTGGGAAGGATAGTCAAACCACATGTCCCCACCATAAAGCTGTTTTACTGTTATGGTTTGATGATCACCAATTTTTATATAATGATAGGGAGAAAGTAGAAACAAGCTCATCGTTACACATATAATTAGCAACAAACACATACACTTCTTTTTCATAATACCATATTTTTATTGAGTTGAACTGGCGCGCATCTTTCCACCTGTTGCATCTGTTCTTGCAATTCACACTACCTCGTTCTGTAGAAGTCCAGGCACTCATAGGTGTCTTTATCGTACAATATAATGAGAGTGCCTCCACCTAACGATATCTTCTTCCTTTCTCCAGCAGATATTACTATTAATATGTAAGTTTTTCCCTCAGACATACGGTCTCTCAATCTTTCTTCCGCCCACTGCCTGGTGATAAGCTTCCTTGTCACAGTGCAGCCATTTATGATTTGCTTGTCTTTTAATGTTTGCTCCCTTAGCATTGCAGGAATTTCCCGCATAATTGCAGTCTGAGTTTCATAGATATTCGGTTCCGCTGATGACACAGATATCATCAAAGCACTAACACAAAGAGTTTGTATGTACAGTTTCATTTCCAACCGGTCTTATCATATGTAGCGTCGCCATTGTGATCATACATTTTACATTACCTTCAGGTGTACCTACATAGGCATCTTTATTTCTTTTTTGTTAATTTTTATTTTAATTTGGTCAATTGCAGCCCGGTAGTTATCCTCCACTCGAAGAACACCATTAGCCACAGCATGAGTATCATCAGTAAATAATAATGTAACATTTAAACTAAACGATCCTAGATCATCTGTCCCTCCAAACTCATCCGGAACATCATCTCCTTCAATATGCAATTTCACATTCCCCTCGTTATTTATTCTATACTTTGCCCATGCCGCCACTTTAGGGAAAGGTGCCGTCTCCTTTAGCCTAGTGCTGATATACTGGCGCAACGGCATTCGCACACTAAGGCATGAACCAGATGCTCTTGATTCCATTTTACCATTTGAGAAGTCAATTTTCATAGGCATCAGTATGTACTTTTCCTGCATATTGACATCTCTTGGCTTTACAACGACCTGTGAAAAATCTAGCTCCATTATGCAATCCTCCATCATTTGAATAGACGGTGCTTTCATAACTTTCATGTTTTGATACTTATAACTTGCTATTACATTTGGATTATCCTCTTTTAAAGCACAAGAGTTACCTGCATTTTGGTGAAAAATCGTAGCTAAGCAAAATACGGCAGTTACAGACATTAGGTATATCACATTATACTCCTTTCTACAATTATTTTTTCCTTACTCGGCCTCGCCCCTTCGGAGCAAAAGCTGCGCTTTTGTCCAATCGACTTGCCAGCCGTCGGGCGCTTCCAGAGCGTCTGTTATAGTCGAAGGAATCCCCCGCGCAAACTTCTGCTGCGGGTAGGTTTGTGTGCGAGAAGTCGGGCGCCCCAGCGCATCGTACACAGACCCGCGGCGCGTCACCTCCACCCTCTTCCCTGCATCATTGAGCCGCGTGTAGGGCATCTCCGCGAACAGGTCGCGCTCGGCTTTGTGGCTTAGGTAGATCATCACGCTATCTCTCATTTGGTGCACCTTTCCCTGCGTCTCACAAGGAAAAGTATCCCTGCTATGAGCAATGTGCAAAATTGAAAGTATATTCCAAAGACATGAAAATCTATGTTAAAATAGAGTAGGAATGAGACCACCACCACCCATACTGTAGCTATGGTCATTGCTATATTTCTCAGTAACGTCGACATCTTTTTAGTTAAGAAGCGGATTATCCAGTACCAAAGCACCCAATCCGCACCTCGTGCCCAAATAGGCATGGGTGATGAGTTCTGTATTATTTTATGCAAAAATGTGCTTAAAAGTAATAACATAAAAGCACCTTCAGCAACTACAGGCCAGACTTCCAACCAGTTAATCATGGTCAACTTTTTCATACTCTCGCTTGATTTACAACAAGAATTCATTCAGGAGAGGCTCCCTTTCTAGTTTCTCGTAGTCATATTGTTTAAGTCCTGCCTTTTACGCAGCATGAAAATAATTAAGACATATGCCACAATACTACGTAATGCCTCAAAATTAACGGTCACCCAGGAGCATAGCATTTTAGTCGGTATTTGCAAGGATTTCTCAATTTTCATGGGAGTTTTTGAGGTAATGCGGTGATCTCATAACAAAAAATTCTGTTGAATTTGCGTTGAATAGGGAGCAGATCTGAGGCAAAATTCACCCGCTTGACGGCTTGAAAATTTCGGCACATTGCTTTGTCAAGGGCTGAGAGAAAGAGCAGTAGCGTTTATGCAGGCCGAGAAATCGCATAAACTCACGGGGACTCTCTCTTCAAAGAAACGAGTATTTCTACCGTTCCCTTGAGTCATTTCTGGAGGGGAGGGAAGCAGACGCAACGAGAAGCCGCGGCGAAATCTAAATTAGATCTCGCCGCAGCTTCGGAAAGGGCGCTTTAAAGCATTTGGTAATCAAGGAAGAATAGAAGATGACCAGAAAAGCTGAGCGTGTCGTTTGGTGATGCCCCGCATGCTGAGGTAACGGGTGCGGAGGAGTTGAAGTGAGGAGTGTCCCATTTCTTCCTGGAGGCGGGGAAGATCATGCCATCGTTTGAGATGGTAGCTAGCGAAGGTATGGCGCAGAACATCCTGCTGCCACTCTGTAATACCCGCCGCCCGACGCAGATCACGCCACAGTCGGTTCCAATTTGGAGGACAAATCGTCCCTGCTTTTCGCAGGGCAAGAGGAACACGCCGCAACCAGGCGGCGAGGACGGGGTAAAGGGTGACATGGCGACAACCACCCGTCTTAGAATGCCCTGCACTGAGAACAATCACTCGTTCCTCAAGATCGATATCTTTCCAACTTAAACGAGAGAGCTCTGCCGGGCGGATTCCTGCCCAGAGCATAAGGCCCAGAGCCGCCATGCAGCAGTGGAATTCTTGCTGCTGACTAGTCTTCAGGAGGCTGATGATTTGTTCCCATGGGAGGGGAACGATTTCTTTCTCGATGATGTGCGGTTTCGGCAGAGCAGCAACAGGATTGAACAGGCACAAGCCGTTTCTCTCCCCAAAGGCAAAGACTGAATGAAGAAGCGTCCTCCCCTTTGCATATTGCCTCGGAGTCTGAAAATGCGCCCTCAATGCCTCATCACACTGCCTGCTCGTGATGGTGTGCAATTTCTGGCGATTCAGCGCTGCAGGAGCTTGCATGAGGCGATGAAGGCAATATCGCAACTCCTTTACGGTGCGCTCTCGCTTGTCTGCCCGTTCCTCCAGGGAGAGTGAAACAGCACGTCGGAAACTGATTCCCAACGAGCCCACTTTGTCCCACATACCCTGCACTCCTACGCCTAATTTCTCCGGTACACCGGAACTACTTCCTCCTTTTTCTGCCAGTTGTTGACTGAGCAGCATGGAGAATAATGCATACATCTCTTTTTTAAAAGAGAAATGATTGATGATTTTTTTGCAATCTATTTTCTTCTTCATAGCTTTGAAATTTACATAGTTGCGTGAATTTGGAATACGGATTAGGAATCCGCTGTCAAGTCATTATTTTTCAGAAAATCGCTTAAAGCTTATTATCCAACATTTAATGAGCAGAACAAATCCATTCACTCTCTCATTGTTCGTAGAAAAAATGGACGAGAGACGAGCCATTTACCCAATAAATGCTGGGACAGACGCCATAAACGGATTCCTAATCCGTTACACTGCTAAATGCAAGAGGCTGTCGATGAAATGGGAATTGCTTCTAACCTACCCACGCAGGGCTGGGAACACCGGCTAAGCTCAGAGCATACGTCGGCCTCCATCTTAACAAACATATATACTCTGAAAACTTATGCCAAAAGTCATCTGTTTCCGCGCCACAGGAATGATGTGCAATTCCATCGAACGAATTATGAATGAAAGAATGATAGACCGCACCACTGTTATCAAGCTCGCTTTGTACCACTTCGACACCTACATGCGACACGAAGAGACAAGAAAGAAAGACTTGTACCAAATCGTGGATGATCTGGAGAGGGATGCATCGCCAGATCAGTGCCGTTTCGCGCACTTCAGCCTTTCGGAAGCACGATTCAGCTGATTATCCCACGCAATCCCTTCCTGCAGGCATCCTGCTCTGCTCACCACGGAACGGGATAAAGGCCATTTATTGAACTAGGGTCGAAAAAATCGAGTCGGGGGACTTCCGCCCCTACTCACACCACCGTACGTACCTTTACGGCATACGGCGATTTCCTCCTTTGCAGACAGTGCTCTGCAATTCTCCATGATGCGTTCGGAGCCATTCTGCCTCCTCTGCGATGCTCATCCCATCCACTCCCGCGGCCCCTCCATTGCTCTCTTCACTTTCCGGTATGGTCTGTGGGGCGGCTACCTCCTTGCCTCTGCCACGGGTCTCTCAGGATAAGACATGCAGCTTTCTCACAGTGCAGGCCGGGATCTACCATGCGCTCTCTAGACAGAGTATTGGGCATAAGCATCCATGGCTGCCTCACCTCGTGCGCTTTGGCTTTCTATCCGGTTCTTATTCACCCTGTCTGTGGTTCGCCTCCGGCTTCCTCTTCTCCCCACGTTACCGTGACGCAGTTGCCTTTGGCTATTTGATTCCGCCCTGTCAGCGGCTCTTGGGGACTTTCACCCCAGTTGCATGACATGCCTGACGTACCAAAAAGGATCCGCGGCAGAAAACCGCGGATCCTGAAAAAATCGTCCGGAGAACAATACTCTCGCCTTTATCGGGAGTAGAACTCCACAATGAGCTGCACATTCACGATGGGGGCAATCTCCTCCGCCGTAGGCACACGCAGCACCTCGGTGGTCAACTTTGCCGTATCGACCTTTAGCCAATCCGGGGTGGTAGCATCCGTATTCAACTCCACGAAACGATTAGCAAGAGCCTGCGAGCGCGTCTTTGCCGCCACGCTCACGACATCCCCCGGCTTACAGTGGTAGGAGGGAATGTTCACCTTTTTGCCATTCACCAGCACGTGACCGTGGGACACCATCTGGCGTGCCGCGGCACGAGTGTTGGCGAAATTCGAGCGGAAGATCACATTGTCCAACCGCTGCTCAAGAAGCTGCAAGAGGATATCGCCAGTCACGCCACGGCGGCGAGACGCTTCGTGGTAATAGCGACGGAACTGCCCTTCCAGCACGCCATACATATAGCGCAATTTCTGCTTTTCTGCAAGCATCACGCCGTAGTCCGACTTCTTCTTGCGACCGGCGCGAGCACCGTGCTGTCCCGGCGGGAAGGGGCGACGCGTAAATGATTTGCTGACGCCAAAAAGCTCCACTCCGTAGCGGCGGCTGATCTTGGCAGTAGGTCCAGTGTAACGAGCCATAATGTTTTTCTACGATATGTTCAGGGTTGTAGGGATGAGAGCCATCAGGCGCGGCGAGCTTTGGGAGGACGACATCCATTGTGCGGAATGGGTGTCACATCTGCAATGGAAGAAATTTCCAGTCCCATAGCCTGTACGGCACGCACAGCAGATTCGCGACCGGAGCCGGGCCCCTTCACGCGCACCTCAACTTCCTTCAGACCATGACCCATGGCCTGGCGGCATGCGTCCTGGCAAACCACCTGTCCGGCGTAGGCCGTGCTCTTTCGACTGCCTTTGAAATTCAACTTACCGGCGGAAGACCAGCCAATCACATTGCCCTTCAGGTCAGTCACACTCACCACAGTGTTGTTGAAGGTGGAAGAGATATGGACAATGCCAGTGGTAATGTTTTTACTACCCTTCGCTTTAAGAATCTTGACCTTCGTTTCATCCTCCGCCAGACCGAGCTCGGCGAAGATATCACGCCGCTGCTCGCCCTTGCGCTGCCCCTGCTCATGATCACCGTCCGTCTCCACCGCGGGAGCAGCGGCTGTTGCCTCGGGCACCACCTCTGCGGCCTCCGCCACAGGCTTTGTCTCTTCTGTTGTTTCGTCTGCCATAATTCGCTTTCTACGTGTTAGGGTTTCTTACGTTGTGCCTCAGAGCTCAGGATTTCTTAGCGCCCACCGTCTTCTTACGCCCCTTGCGAGTGCGGGCATTGGTACGCGTACGCTGCCCCCGCACCGGCAATCCCTTGCGGTGGCGAATGCCGCGCAGACAGTTGATGCTCGTAAGCCGTTTGAGAGCCATCTGCTTCTCGCGCCGCAGATCACCCTCGATGAGGATATTGTTGCTCGTAATCGCCTGCACGATCTTGGTCAGCTGGGCGTCCGACAGTGTGCCGGTACGCAGATCCGGCGATACTCCGGCCTGCTCCAACACCCTCTTGGCGGTGGACGCCCCAATGCCGTAGATGTAGCGCAGGGAAGCCTCCACCCTCTTCTCATTAGGTATCTCTATACCGAAAAGACGTGCCATACTTCTGGTTTTCTTGGTGTTTGTTGTGGTGGTTTCTCCGCGGCCATGCCGAGCGACGGCGCCGACGGAGCGCCCTAAATATACACCTATCTCCCCGTTTTGCAAGCCCAAAGTGCAGTTTTTTCTTACTTTGGATAAATTTGGAATTTCTTTCCATTCGGAATAACGGTTAGCACTATCTCCTTGCACCGGACGAAAGAGTGAAGGAGAATACCCGGGTATGGAATATGCAGTTCCGTTGGGGATTCTTGTTGCAGTACTGGCGTGGGGCGTAGGCACGTGGGTGCGACTGCAGCGGCTCCTGCACGCAGCAGAAGAAGCCTGGCAAAGCTGGGGGGATGGGACACGAACTCGCAACGAACGACTGCTTGAGTTTACGCTGCGCTATTCCGGCTTCCTTCCGCTCGGGGATGTGCGCCCGCGGCGCCTGCGGTGCCTTGCAGATGACTCGCAGCGCGTGTTGACCCTCAGGGATATGCCATTACCTGATACAGAATACGCAACAAGTCTGAGCCGCACGGAAAGAGACCTGCGTTTCATCCTGCTCAACGCGGTAGAGACCATAGAGAAGATGCCGGAAATGCAAGAGGATATCGAACTTCATGAGTTGATCAACGATGTGTCACACGCTCTTTTCCTCCAAGACGAACTCGCAGTTGCCTACAACCGCTGCGTCAGCAATTTCAATAACGCACTTCACGCACCGGGCGCACAGTGGATCGCCGCAATCACGGGCATCCCCTCTTTGAGAAAAATCTGACGAGTCCCTGCATGTCACCCATCCACCGGCGATAGTCCGCAGCACCGCTCCTCCCTGAATAAGGTGGTAATACGCTGGGGGGGGGGCTTCCCGTACGTCTACTTGGAGACATTGAAACGGAATTCGACGACATCCCCATCCTGCACGACGTAGTCCTTTCCTTCAATGTGCAGCTTGGCGTTTTCCTTCGCCTTGAGCAACGAACCGCACGCTACCAGGTCCTCATATGCCACCACTTGAGCCGCGATGAACCCACGTTCAAAATCCGTGTGAATTACCCCGGCTGCCTGTGGCGCTTTTGCCCCGGCGGGAATGGTCCAGGCCCGGGTCTCCTTCGGCCCGGTGGTCAGGTACGTGCGCAATCCAAGCAGATGGTATACCGCGCGAATGAGTTGGCTCACTCCTGAATCCTCCACACCGAGCGCCTGCAGGTACTCTCGTGCCTCCTCCTCCGGTAGCTCGGCAAGTTCCTCCTCAATTCGCGCAGAGATCACCACTGCTTCAGCATGATGCTGCTGTGCCACGTAACGCCGTACAGCCCCAACAAAGGGATGCGCATCCGAATCCGCCAGCACTTCTGCCAGTTCGGCCTCGCTCACATTGCAGGCAAAGATACTCTTTTTGTCTGACAGAAGGAAAAAAGACTTCAACAACTTGCGCTCCGACTCACTCAACTCCAGCGTAATCGCAGGGTTCCCCGCGTCCAGATGCGGCATGAGCTTATCAATGAGAGCCACTTCTTCTTTCGCTTCCTTGTCCCCGCTCTTCGCTTTCTTCACGCGCGTCTCTTTGCGCTTTTCCAGCGATGCCAAGTCTGCCAGAATAAGTTCGTTATTGATGATCTCGATGTCACGCACGGGATCCACACTCCCCAACTCATGGATGATGTCCGCATCCTCAAAGCAGCGCACCACCTGTACAATGGCGTCTGTCTCCCGGATATGCGAGAGAAACTTATTGCCGAGTCCTGCCCCTTCTGCCGCGCCCTTCACCAAACCGGCAATATCCACAAATTCAATGGCTGCAGGAACAATCTGCGCGCTTTTGCTCATCTCTGCCAGCACCGCCAGACGGGCATCCGGCACCTCCACCACCCCCACATTCGGGTCAATCGTGCAGAAGGGATAATTCGCCGCCTCCGCCTTGCGCGACCGCGTCACGGCATTGAACAGTGTTGATTTCCCTACATTCGGTAATCCTACAATTCCTGCTTGCAACATAGCGGCGGTATTCTATCCGAAATTACTCCCAGAGGAAAGCCTGAAATCGTAATGCCTCAAAAGAAAAAGTCACCGAAGGCCGATGCCTCAAAATAAACGGTCACCCAAGAGCATAGCATTTTA
>CANRLM010000076.1 GCA_947631435.1 uncultured Akkermansia sp. | reverse complement strand
ACTCTAGCATGCTTTGAACTTCTTGGCACCCTTTTTTGTGCCAAGAACCTGTTGCATTTAATTTTGCAATCCACACTTCCGGTGGCTGAGTCAAAAAAAGGTTGCAAAACAGGCGGAATCGCGTTACCCTATGCTCCATCTTACGCGTATGGATGGGAGTTCACCAGAAGCATCTCTTGCCCTCGACCTGTCTCAGTTGACAGAATTCAGGTTTGGTCCGGACTGGGCTCGCAAGGATTTCAGTAAGGCTAACAAGTATACTCGCTATGCCGGAAAAGAGGAGCGTCACGAACGGACGAGTTCGCGCAGGGGCGATGATGTTCGGAGGCCGCGTAATGCGCGTTCGGCCGACGGGGCGCCTGCCCGTGTCGGCGGCAAGTTTGAGAAACGCTCCTCACGTGTTGCCGGCGGTTCGAGCCGTCCGCGCCGTGAACTTCCGCAGCCGGCGGAGGGATTTCGCGTGGAGTTGAGGCCGTGTAACACGGTGCTTTCCCTTTTTGTGGCGGAGATCCAACGTAGCAAGCGCGTGCTTTCCCTGCTGGATCTGGCTCGTGTGGTCGTTGCGAAGCGGGATCGATTCGACCTTGTTTTCATGAAGCAGGAGAATGGACCGATCATGTACCATTCTACGAAGGAGGATGGCTCCTGCTGGCTCTCGGAGGCGGAGGCCCTCGCCTACCTGCCGAAGGCGCCGTGGTTCCATGAATATTACGTGGAGGACGAAATACCGGTGGATCCACCCAAGGGCTCTTTCAGCGGAATTGCTACCTGCTCCCTGGGTGGGGAAGTGATCGGACCCGTGAATTGGCATGGCTACCAACCGGCCGTCACGGCCCTCTACAAGACCAGGTACTCGGCAATGTCCCTGCATGCTTTCCTGGCAACGATCAGCGTGAACAAGGATGAAGAAGCGGTGCAGGAGTGGTTGCGCACCGCCTCGGTGCAAAAGGTGTGGCATCCCAGCCGTGAACCGGAGGAGCAGGAGACGCGAACCACGTTTACGACACTTCATGAGGTGCAGGAAGATTTCAGAGAACACCATTTTGCCGAGGTATTCAAGGAGGAAGATAAGGTCTTCATCAATGCTTCGACGCCTGCGCGGAGGCTCTCTCCCGGTTTAGCGGCGTATGTTTCCATCCTTTCCGGCAAGTATCTGCGTGCTCCGCAGATACTTATCCCCAACCTTTGCCACGGCTTAGCGCGTCATCATATGCCCATTTTTAAATGGAAGGGTCACCACTATACCGGGCCGAGCCGGCTGCGAGCTGTGCCGGCGGGCACAGTGCTGGCGGATCGTATGGCGGCCATCGTGCGCTGGGCGGCGGAGAATCCCGGCAGGAAGACGGACGTCATGCTGGCTGAACTCACCGGGATATGCGGCGGCGAGGATGAGGAGAGCAGAAAGGCCGCTCAGGAAGCATATGACCCATACACCGCCGATATGATCTGGCTCATGGAGCAGGGCTTTATTCTTGTGACCAGCGATAATTCGGTCTGGCTTCCGAAGAAGGCTCCTGCTCAGCCTGTGCCGGCTGAGGGAGAACAAGCTCCGGCGACGGAGGAATCTGCACCGCTCTCTGAGGAGGTTGAGGGGGAGCAGTGTACCGTTGAGCCGGAACAGGGTGAGGAAGAGCGAAAGGAAGAAGCCAATTTGGAGAACGAAGGGCGAACTACGAAGGACGAAGTGGAATTTCCTGCGCTTACGAGCGTCTTTGCGGAGCAATAGCGCGGTCGAATTTTTTTGGCATAGCGGATGGTCGGTCAGAAAGCTTTTGTGATTGCAGAGCTGCATCCCTGGCTCAGCTCCTTTACCGACCTTTCTAATCAGCTTCTACGCAGGCTTCACCCCTTCACCTTCGCTCCCGCTCCGCAATTGCCGAGCCTCCGGCTCGCTGACTCAATCCTTCGTCCTTCTCTTAAGAGTGGGTTTGCCCCGGGGTTCTCCCTCTTTTTGCGATTTCGACACACTTTAGACTTGCAAGCCGCGGTGATCTATGCTTCAATATCGCCCGCAGTCTGGGTAACGCGCACGTGGCGGAATTGGTAGACGCGCTAGTTTCAGGTTCTAGTGGGTAACTCCGTGGAGGTTCGAGTCCTCTCGTGCGTAGAGAAAACCGGAGGAGGGACGATGTAGTTCCTGCTGTGCCCGGAGCGCTCGTCCACGGAAAGAAATGTGCTGCGGTCAGGCAGCGGGGACCCGGAGTGTTCGAATGGCATTGAGAACGCAGAGGACAAGCACGCCTACGTCTGCGAAAATAGCGAACCACATATTGGCCAGACCGAAAGCGCCCAGAGCGAGGCAGGTGAACTTGGCAGACAAGGCGAAGATGATGTTCTGACGAACGATACGCATACATTTGCGAGCAATGCGCATGGCGAGAGGTATGCGCGCGGGGTCATCATCCATGATGACAACATCAGCGGCTTCGATAGCCGCATCGCTGCCGAGGCCTCCCATGGCGATACCCACATCGGCACGGGCGAGCACGGGAGCATCATTCACTCCATCGCCCACGAAGAAGAGACGGCCAATGTTTGCTCGCATAAGCTGCTCCACTTCAGCCACCTTATGGGCTGGAAACAGCTCGCAGTGAACCTCATCCAACGCGAGTTCGCGAGCCACAGACTCGGCCGTACGCCGGTTATCACCAGTGAGCATCACCGTCTTGCGGATACCCAGAGACTTCAGCTCGGCAAGGGCGCGCGCTGACGTCGGCTTCAGGGAGTCGGATATGAGGATGTGTCCGGCGTAATGATGGTCAATGGAGATGTGAACGATGGTGCCCACGCAGTGACAGGGAAGGGCTTCCGCTCCTTCCTGTTTCATGAGTTTCTCATTGCCTACGGCCACTCGAAGACCTTTCACAGTGGCGACAACTCCCAGACCCTGCAGCTCTCGCATATCAGAGATCTCGGAGGAAGGAAGCGGTTGCTGACAAGCCTGGCGCAGGCTGATGCTGACAGGGTGGGAAGATGCGCTTTCCGCCGCTGCAGCCAGCTGCAGGAGTTCGTTCAGGGAATAGGGACTGTGGTGTGCTGCCTCGACCTTGAATACGCCGCGAGTGAGGGTCCCTGTTTTGTCGAAAACGGCCACATGAGCTTGTGCAAGGGTTTCTACAAAGTGTGACCCCTTGATGAGAATGCCGGCGCGCCCCGCCCCGCCGATGCCGGCGAAGAAAGAGAGAGGTATGCTGAGCACCAGCGCGCAGGGGCAGCTGATGACCAGGAAAATGAGTGCACGGTACAACCAGGTGATCCACTCAGCCGGGTCCCCCGCAACAAGCAATACTACCGGTGGCAGTAATGCCAGCAGCAGCGCTGCCCCACACACGACAGGCGTGTAAACGCGCGCAAACCTGGTGATGAATTGTTCCGACCTGGATTTCCTGTTGGTAGCCTCCTGCACAAGTTGCAGGATTTTGGTAACGGTAGATTCCCCAAATTCCCGCGTTGTGCGGATGTGCAGTGGGGAGCGCAAATTGATGCAGCCGCTCATCACTTCTTCTCCCGGATGGACGGAACGAGGCACACTTTCACCGGTGAGAGCAGATGTGTCTACCGCACTATCCCCCCGTTCAGCAATGCCATCCAGGGGTATTTTTTCACCGGGCTGCACCACGATGATACTGCCAATGGCTACTTCATCCGGAGAAACCGTGGTCAGCCGCCCGTTGTTCTCCAGATGGGCGTAATCCGGACGAATATCCATGAGAGCGGTGATGCTGCGGCGACTTCTGGAAACCGCACAACTTTGAAAAAGTTCGCCAATCTGGTAAAACAGGATGACGGCAATGGCTTCGTTGTAGTCCTCACTGCCATCACATATCCCCAATACGAAGGCGCCCAGACTCGCCACTGTCATCAGAAAATTCTCGTCAAGAACCTGCCCTGCCAGCAACCCTTTCGCGGATTTGAGCAAGATATCATACGCCACAATCAGGTAAATTCCCGCACTTGCGAGCAATCTCCACACTCCTTCCAATGGCAAAAATTGCAACGCGATGAATAGAACGCTCGCCACGATGATGCGCCCCATTATCTTCTTCTGCTTCTTTGTCATGCTCTGTTCCTCCTCCCTTTCAGCACGATATCTCGCAGTCAGACTCCACCCTTTTGCACGCTTTCACGACTGCAGCCATCACTGCTTTGATATCCGCTCCTTCCTCAAATTCTACGGTCATCTGTTGCAGGAAGAAGTTGATGACGGCGCCTTTCACTCCCTCCACCGCTCTCGTGGCTCGTTCCATTTTCAAGGCGCAGTTGGCGCAGTCCACTTCAATTTCACAGGTCTTTTTCATCGTCAGTTTTTAGTTGTATAATAATTGTATGAATAAGCAATTATTGCATAATAAATATACCTGAAGGAGTGACACGTCAAGAGGAAAATGTGGGGAGAGAGAAAAAAATAACGAGAGAAATGACGGAAAATTTCATTGAACGCGCGCGCGCGTGCGCGTAGAATGATGGTGTATGAGTGAAGAAACAACGACCGGAGAACCTGGACAGCAGGTAAACACGGGAGCGCAGCAGGAGTACAGCGCAGCACAGATTGACAAACTGGAGGGTTTGGAAGCCGTGAGGAAGCGACCGGGCATGTACATAGGGGACCCGGACGAGCGGGGGTTGCATCACTGTGTGTTTGAGGTATTGGATAACTCCATTGATGAACATTTGGCAGGATATTGCACCCACATAGAAATCGTGATACACGTGGATGGGTCGATATCGGTGACAGACAACGGGCGCGGCATACCGGTAGACATCCATCCGAAGTTTGGTATTCCGGCGGTGGAGCTGGTACTGACGAATCTGCACGCAGGCGGCAAGTTTGGGCAGGGGGCGTACAAATACAGCGGAGGATTACATGGGGTTGGCGCCAAGTGCGTCAATGCTCTTTCCGATTGGTTCAAGGCAGAGGTGAGGCGTGGGGGTAAGCGACACGTCATCACCTTTGAGCGGGGAAAGACCAGGGAAAAGCTGCACGTAGTGGGGAGTTGTCCGGAGAAACAGACGGGAACTACGATCACTTTTCTGCCGGATCCCACCATCTTCACCGACACAACCGAGTTTCAGTTTGACCACCTGACACGCCGTTTGCGCGAGTTGGCATTCCTGAATCCGGGACTCGTCATCGAACTGGTAGATGAGCGTACGCAGCCGGACCAGAGAAGGGAAACCTTCCTGTACAAGGACGGCATCCGCGAATTTGTTCGCCAGCTCGGGGAGAACAAGACCCTCATTACGCCCGAACCCATTTGCGTGTCCGGCGTGCGCCACATCGAGGTAGAATATGACGGCAAAACCATGGAAGATGACGTCATCGTGGACGTGGTGATGCAATATAACGACAGTGATCGGTATCAGGTGCTCTGCTTTGCCAACAGCATCTTCAACGGAGATGGCGGCACCCATCTCTCCGGCTTTCGCAGTGCGCTTACCCGGGCCATCAACCAGTATGCCAAGAGCAACAATATGCTCAAGGACAAGGATCCCAGCCTTACCGGCGATGATGTACGCGAAGGGCTGGTGGCAGTGATCTCGGTGAAGATGCCCAACCCTCGCTTTTCCAGCCAGACCAAGGACAAACTGGTGAACACCGAGATTGAAGGGGTGGTGAGCGGTGTGGTGTACGAAGAGTTGAAGGAATACTTCGAAGAGCATCCGGCAGAGGCCAGGGTGATTATTGAGAAATGCCTCATTGCTTCCCGTGCACGCGAGGCGGCTCGCAAGGCTCGGGAGGCCGTGAGAAAGAGCTCCATGACAGTGGGCGGGGGGTTGCCCGGAAAACTGGGCGACTGTTCCAGCCGAGACCCTGAACAGTGCGAACTTTTCATTGTAGAGGGAGACTCTGCAGGAGGATCAGCGAAGGGTGCGCGCGACCGACGTACGCAGGCGGTTCTCCCCCTGCGCGGCAAGATCCTTAACGTGGAAAAGGCGCGTCTGGACAAGGCGCTGGGCAGTGAGACCATCCAGAACATCATCACAGCCATTGGTGCCGGGGTAGGAGATGGTGAAGGAGAAGGAAGCTTCGATCTTTCCAAGGCTCGCTACCACAAGATCATCATCATGGCTGATGCGGATGTGGACGGCTCGCACATCTGCACACTACTGCTCACACTTTTCTGCCGTCACATGCCGCAGCTCGTGCGCGCGGGGTACCTCTACATCGCCCAGCCGCCGCTTTATCGCGTGATTCACCGCAAGGTGGAGCAGTATGTGCAGGATGAAGTGGCCCTTAATCGCAAACTTATTTCACTGGGAGCCGGGGATGTTACCCTGCGCACTGCCGACGGTTCCAGAGAGTTTGATGCTGATACCCTGATGGGTATTTTGGAGACGCTGATTTCTCTGCAAAAGTACGAGACGAGTGTAGCGCAACACGGTGGAAACTTCCGCGATATTCTCAGCCACCGTGCCAAGAATGGCGAGTTCCCGCAGTATCTTGTGAAGGTTCGCTGCGGCAACGATGAGACGGTGGAATACTTCGCGGATGAAGAGGCTCTCACCGCTTTTTCCGATGCTAACCCGGATCTCTTCCTCTTCGGAGAACCAAGCGAGGAAGAGCTGGCGGCTCATCCTCTGCCGGAGCGGGAGGGGCCAAGTCGTCGAGCCCTGCTGCACGAGCTGCACGAGGCTAAGGCAATTTCGCGCATCATTGCGCGCCTGGAGGAGCTCGGGCTCCCCGGTGACAAGCTCTTGTCCGAGGATGACCCCGTCTACCAGCTTGCTGAAAGAGGCAGGGACGTGACAACGCCGATCTTTTTCGTACCGGATATTCTGAGCAAGGTGCTTGAAATAGGCGGTCGCAACGTCACGATCACCCGATTCAAAGGGTTGGGTGAAATGAATGCCCAGGATTTGTACGATACGACCATGGATCCCGAGAAGCGCGAGTTGTTGCGCGTGCGTCTCGATGATGCCAATGCTGTACAGGCCGACAAGATGTTCACCATACTCATGGGTGACCTCGTGGAACCCCGACGTCGCTTTATTGAAGATAACGCTCTGAACGTGCGGAATCTTGACGTGTAATTGTTAACCCCTTTTTGAAATTATGAGCGATACCAGAATACGACCCGTGGATGTAGCTGAGGAGGTCTCTCGCAGCTTTCTGGATTATTCCATGTCCGTGATTATTTCCCGTGCTCTGCCGGATGCCAGAGATGGCTTGAAGCCCTCCCAGCGGCGCGTGCTCTACACGATGCACGAGCTGGGGCTGGTGCCTTCCAAGGGGACGGTGAAATGCGCGCGAATTGTGGGTGGAACGTTGGCGACTTATCATCCACACGGCGATGCTTCCACCTACGGCACGCTGGTAAACATGGCGCAGCCCTGGTCCATGCGTGATGTGCTCATTATTGGCCAGGGCAACTTTGGTTCGCCGGAGGGCGACCCTGCCGCCGCCTATCGGTACACGGAGGCAAAGCTCAGTGCGCTCGGGGTGGCGCTGATGGATGATCTGGACAAGGAGACGGTGGATTTCCAACCTAATTTTGACAATAGCACCACCGAACCCGTGGTCTTTCCTGCCGCTTTTCCGAACTTACTGGTGAATGGAGGCACGGGCATTGCCGTGGGAATGGCGACCAATATGGCCCCGCACAACCTGGGCGAGGTTGTGGATGGTATTTGTGCTTTTATTGATAATCCGCATCTTACGTCCGAGCAGCTGCGTGCCTACATCAAGGGTCCTGACTTCCCAACAGGCGGCTACATCCTCGGATACAAGGGGATTGACAACTACTTCCGCACAGGCCGCGGCAGCGTGCTTATGCGCGGCAAAATGGAAGTCGTGACGAGTGAATCCGGGCGGGAGTATATCCATATCTCCGACATGCCTTATGGAGTAAACCGTGCGGTGTTGCAGGAGCGTATTGCAGAGCTGGTGCGCGACAAGGTGATTAATGACATCGCGGGCATGCGCGATCTCACCGATTACATTGAGATTGAACTCAAACGGGACGCGCGTCCTCAAGTGGTCATGAATCAGCTCTACAAGCTTACCAGTTTGGAGACTTCCTTTGCGGTGAACATGCTCGCCATTCATGAGGGTCGACCAAAGGTGCTCACGATGCGTGATGCGATTTCCTTTTACGTGGAGCATAGGCGGGAGGTGGTGGTGCGGCGCACCAAATATCTGCTTCGGAAAGCGGAAGATCGTGCGGAAGTGCTGGAGGCCTACCTGATTGCACTGGCAAATTTGGATGAGTTCATACGCATTATTCGGGACTCCAGGAACCGTGACGAGGCACGCACGCGCCTCATGCAATTCCGCTTCCCCTCCAAGCTGGCGGAGGGTCTGAGCATTCTTATCCGCGAGCAGCCTTCTGTTCAGGGTGACCAGTATGTCTTCACCGAACGCCAGGTGAACGCTATCCTTGAACTCCGTCTCTACCAACTTACCGCATTGGAAAGCGATAAGATTACGGATGAGTACAAGGGTCTTCTTTCTCAGATTGAAGATTACCTGGACATCCTTGCGAAGGAGAGCCGCGTGCTTGGTATCGTCAAGGATGAGTTGCGTGCTATCAAGGAGAAATACGCCACGCCGCGCATGACGCAGATTGTTCCCTTTGAGGGCGACATGGCGATCGAAGATCTTATCCCGAACGATTCCATGGTGGTGACCATCACCCACAGCGGCTACATCAAGCGGACGAATACGGATGAATACCGCCTGCAAGGTCGTGGAGGCAAGGGCATCAAAGCGGCTTCAACCAAGAGTAAGAAGGATGTCGTTGATTATGTGGAGCACTTGTTCTCCGCGCAGAATCACGATTACATCATGTTTTTCACCAACACGGGACGCGTGTACGTGGAGCGCGTTTATGAAATTGACGAGGCTGCGCGCAGTGCTCAGGGGCGATCCATCAAGAACCTGCTGGATCTGCAGGCGAACGAGAGTGTCGCTGCCGTGTTGCGCCTGGAGCGCAAAGTGGATGATGAAGGGAAGGACATCACTTTTGCAGAGGAGTCCGGTAACGTGGTATTTGCCACCAGGAACGGTACCGTGAAGAAAACCGCTCTGAACGACTTTGTGAATTATCGCAAAGCGGGCATCATCGCCATCAATCTGGAGGAAGGCAATTCTCTCGTCATGGCAACGCTTACCACCGGCTCGCAGGACGTGGTGCTCGTCACCCACGATGGCATGAGTATTCGCTTCAACGAAGCGGACATGCGCACGCAGGGACGCAATACCATAGGCGTCCGGGGCATTCGCCTGCGGGAAGGAGACTACGTCGTTTCTCTCGCTGTGGTACACGATAATGCAGCCCATCTTCTCGTGGTTGCCGAGAATGGTCTTGGCAAGCGTACCGCTTTTTCCGAGTACCGTCTGCAGTCCCGCGGGGGCATTGGTCTCAAGACGATGAATTGTACGGAAAAAACCGGCAAGGTTGTTTCCGCGACCACGGTGACAGATGATGATGAGCTCATGATCATGACCTCTGCCGGACAATCCGTCCGCATCAGGGTGAATACCATCCGTGAAACCGGTCGTGCCACCCAGGGAGTCAAGCTTGTCACGCTCAACGCCGGGGAGTCTATCCAGGATATTTCCCTTGTTATCCCCGATGACGATGGAGATGACTCTGATAATCAGGAGGAAGAGGAGAGCTGACAGATTGAAAAGCATCCGTAATCATTGCCCCGGTGGTTTTCTCACCGGGGCTTTTTGATGCAATGATTCGCACAGTATTCGTCTCCGGACTTCGAAGCCGGGTCGACGATACAGCTTTGCATATCCATCGAGCTTTCCTGCCAGTCCTCATCTGTGCTTTACCTCACCACCTTCGCCTTCGCTTCGCAATTCCCGAGTCTCCGACCCGCTAACTCTCCACTTCGTACTTCGGCAAACGCATTTCCTGATGCGTTTTGCCTGGGCAGGGCAAACGTATTAGAAAATCGGATTCATTTTTGGAAAGGAGACAGGACGTCGTAATGCCTCAAAAGAAAAAGTCACCGAAGGTCGATGCCTCAAAATAAACGGTCACCCAAGAGCATAGCATTTTAGTCAGGATTTGCAAGTCTTTGCTGAGAGTTGGACTCATCAAATGACTCTTCTC
>CANRLM010000075.1 GCA_947631435.1 uncultured Akkermansia sp. | reverse complement strand
TCCCCTCTCCCATCCACAATCACCCCATTCCCCAACTCCATCACACCATCCTTCATCAACCCCCGCTCCTTCGCCTCCGAAATCGTCAGATCACCCCCATCTGACAATTTTTCTTCGCCCTCCCCCTCAAAATCCCCCTTGACATCCTCGCTCCCCTGTGATTGAATATCACCAGACGTCGGTAGTAAGGAGAGATTGGATCCCCCATCCGCTCTCCTGGTTACTATCGGCGTTTGCTTTTGCACATCTACCGCTAAAATCCAAGCCGTAGGCTTCTTTCCCTTCTCCCGGTGTATCATCACCTCAATATCCGCCGTGTAAACACCCGTATCACCCGGCACCTCAAAATCGGAATAAAAATGCAGAAATCCCCTCCGCGTATCCTTCTTCTTATACGCCCTCTCAAACTTCCAATTCCTCGCCCCTTCAAACAGCTCAGCAATATTCCCAATCGCTGTATGATGAAGCGTTAAAATCTCCTCGCGCGCATATCCTTCCGGCTCCAAATTAGCAAACGTCTTCTTCAACGAATTCGGAGAATAAAACTCACCCAAACTCTTCGCATTGAAAATAGCATCAAAATTAAAATAATCATTCCTCAACTCCAGCGGAGCGCCGTTCCTCCCCAACATCTCCTCCGCATCCCGCCGCGTCCTGCACACGCGCTCCGGCGCAATCTGCAAACTCGCGCTCATATCCGCTTGTTCGCCATTCCCGAACACTTGCCCCCTCCTCCAATCAATCTGCACCTCGCTCCTCCCATCCCACGCCTCCGCCGCCTCCGCAACCCCCAGCCCCGGCTCCATCGCCTCATACGCCGCGTCCAGCCGCGCCAGCCTCTCAATAATCCTCACCGCATCCTCCGGCCGGTCAATCTTCACACCCATCTCCCGCGTCATCTCCCCCTTCCTCTGCAAACTCCCCGCCCCGCTCAGCACATCAATCCGCCTCCGCAGCTGCTTGCGCACCGCCTCCACATAATTCGCCATCTTCTCCGCCCGCGCCGCAAACCCCTCATCAAACCCAAAAAGGTCAGTCAAACTCCCTCCCCCCTCCGGCGCCATCTGCTCAGCCCCGCGCACAAGTGCGGTCACATACTCCCAGCTCCGCTTCTTCCCCTTCGTCCCACTCCTCGCCCTCAGCGCCATCTCCTGCCCCTCCGCGCTCCCCGTTATCACACACGCCATATACGCATCCTCCGCGCTCACCCCCCCATTCACCAGCGAATCAAACACATACCCGCTCGCCCGCGTCGCAATCATAATCCCCATCCGGCTCGCCGCCGTCTGTCCCCCCGCCTGCGTCTTCGGCATCAGCCCCCTCGCCTCCGCCTCCGCAATGCTCATCGGATTATGCCGGAAGTAGAACGCCACATCAATCGCCCCGCAAGTCCCCTCCAGAATATTCACCTCCACATCATACAACTTCGCCCACGCCGCATCATGCGCCGCATCCTCATCATACACCCGCACCGCAATATGCCCCACCCCATTCTTCCTCGCGTGCGCCAGCCGGTGCCGCCCGCTGATAACCTCCAGCCGCCCATCCCTCCGCCGCCACACAATAATCGGAGCGCTCTTCGCATTCCACCCGCCCGATAGCTCATGCGTCGTCCCGTCCTCATTCGCTGCCTCCCGCTGCCCCGCCACCTCCTTCTTCTTAAACTGCGGCACATCCGCCGATATACCCAAATCCTCCACCCTCGCCACCCCATACACACTCCCATCCCCAGCCTCCGCATACATCCCATTCACCAGCCCCTTCCCTCTTTCCTCATCCCGCGGCGCCTCCTCCGGCATCCCCTCCTGCGTCTCAGCCGCAGAACTCTCCACATCCGCCAGCAAACCATCAAGCCTCTCCTCCTCACTCGTCGTCTCTCCCTCCTGCGGCGAAGCCGCCGAACTTCCAACTCGTAATTCGTAATTCGTAATTCGTAATTCATCCCCCGTCGGTGAGTCCTGCGCAGCTATCTTTTCCGCCTCCTCCGGTGCCGGTGGATTATCAAGCTCCTTTTGCTCCTTCGCATACTCCTCCAGCACCTCCGCCGCCCGCGTAATACTACTCCCCTCCTCATACGCCTCCCGCACCGCCTCAAACACCGTCGCGTCCAACTTCGCCGCCGCGTATCGCCCTGCCACGCTCGCCCCGCTCTCCTCCATCAGCCCCTCCACTCACCCATCATCCGCCTACGGCACAGCTAACGCCCCCCCTACTGTCCTTCGGGGGTAAAGGTTCCCTGATCAATCGAGATTCAGCTCGCGGCGCATAAAGGGGGCAGTCACGCTTTTGGAAGAGCGAGCAACTTGGCGGACTGAACCCTGAGCAATGATTTTTCCGCCGTCACTTCCTGCTCCGGGACCGATGTCGATCACATAATCCGCCTCACAAATGAGTTCGAGATTGTGTTCGATAACAACCACCGTGTTGCCGAGTTCGACGAGGCGACGCAGCACCTGCACCAAGAGACGCACATCCTGAGGATGCAGACCGATGGTTGGCTCCTCGATGAGGTAAAGATCCTGAGGCATGGGGCGTCCGCGGCGAATGGCAGTGAGGGCGGCGCGCCGCCCTTTGATGAGTTCCGAAATGAGTTTGACGCGTTGAGCTTCACCTCCGGAAAGTGTGTTGCTGGCTTGACCAAGGGTGAGGTAACCCAGACCGGTATCGCAGAGCAAGCGCAGCGGATCCGCCAGACGCGGCTGATTTCCGAAGAAATCTGCCGCCTGCTCCATATTCATTTCCAACACCTCAGCAATGGTCTTGCCGTGAAACCTCACTTGCAAGGTACGGGAATTGTAGCGGGAACCACGGCAAGTTTCGCATGGCACAGCGCAGGGCGGGAGAAAATCCATTTCACGCCGGACGAACCCAGTTCCTTTGCAGTCCGGGCAATTGCCGGAAGATGTATTGAATGAAAAACGACTCGCATCGAAGCCCAACCGCCTTGAATCTGCTGACTCTGCGAACAATCTTCGAATTTCGTCAAAAATGCCGATGTATGTAGCAGGCGTGGAACGTGGAGTCTTCCCAAGGGGAGACTGATCCACCATGTAAAGCGCACGAATTGAATTAAGTCCCTTGTATGATTTCCAACATTTCTGCACATCGTGAGCGCCGGCGGCATGCCGTACGGCTGCACTGAGAGTCTCTATCGCTAACGACGTTTTTCCGGCGCCGGATGGGCCAGTCACTACCGTAAAGCGCGCACGCGGAATCCGCAGATCCACGTCGCGAAGGTTGTGCAGGGTGCAGCCTGAGACTTCCAGCCACTCGGCATCCTTCACCGACAGCCATTTACCACAGAAGGGATGAGGTTCGGGATGGGCAAGTGCATGTGCAGTGACTGAGGCAGGATTCTTCATCACTTGCTCGAACGTGCCCTGCGCCACGATACTACCTCCGCGCACGCCGGCGCCGGGACCAAGGTCAATAAGATGATCAGCACAGCGCATGGTATCCTCATCATGCTCCACAACGAGCAATGTGTTGCCACGATTTTTCAGCTCCTTCAGCGTGACAAGCAGGCGCTCGTTATCGCGTGGATGCAGACCGATGGTCGGCTCATCCAGCACGTACAATACTCCTCGCAGATTTGAGCCGAGCTGCGCCGCCAGACGAATTCGCTGAATCTCCCCACCGGAGAGCGTAGTAGCAGAGCGATTCATGGAAAGATAACCAAGACCTACTCCCTGGAGAAACCGAAGACGCGGCTCAATTTCAGCCATCACGTTGCGTGCAATCTCAGCCGAGCGCCCGGCGAAGCGCCAATCCTGCACCGTGCGCAGCGCCTCAGAGGCATCCATTTCTCCCATTTCTGCGATATTACGACCGAACAAAGTGACCCTGAGGGCAAAGGGATTCAGCCGCAACCCACCACAAGTCGGGCATACGCAGGAGGCTTCTCCCTTATCTGCCGCCTGCTCGGCTTCCAAATCGTAGCGCAACTCCTTTTCCAATTCGCTGATGCGGGTATCGTCATCCCGATGAGAACGGGTACGTTGCTGCACAAATCCGTTGCCCAAGCATGTGGGGCACCAACCGTGAGGCGAATTGAACGAAAATGTCGAAGGCTCGGGGTCAGCATAGCTCTCACCGCACTTGGGACACGTGAGACGTGTACCGAGCAGCGTGGCATCTTTGAGCTTACCGTTAGCAATAAGTCGAAGGAACCCATCGCCCATCTCCAGCGAACGATCAATGCATTCTGCAAGAGTAGAGGAGTCACAGTCTTCACCGTTCATGGTGATGCAACTCTTCTGCACGGCAAACACAGCGGTTACCACATCCACATCGTGGTTGCTGTAGCGATCCAGCGGGGTGAAGGTATCCGGCGTCACCAACTTACCATCTGCGATGAGATAGGGATATCTCTTTTTAGCTGCCCAGCGTGCAAGGTCAGCGTAATGTCCCTTGCGGTTGCGCACCACAGGAACGGCGATCATGAGCTCGCGCGGACGCTTCCCCAGTTCCTGCTGCACGACGGCATGAATCTCCGCAGGTGAACGGCGTCCCACCTCCACGCCGCAACGGGGACAATGCGGTTTGCCAAGTTTAGCGTAGAGCAGGCGCAAGAACTGCCAGATCTCCGTCACTGTACCCACCGTGGACTTGCACCCGCCACGAGAACGGTTTTGCTCAATAGCCACTGTCGGAGGCAACCCCGTGAGAGCGTCGATATCCGGCGTCTCCATCTGCTCGGTGAATTGCCGCGCGTACGGACTCATCACATCCAGGAACCTCTTCTGTCCTTCGGCAAAAATAATATCAAATGCCAACGTACTCTTTCCACTTCCGGAAAGTCCGGTCACCACGGTCATCTCGTGCAGAGGAATGTCCACATCTATGTTCTTGAGCAAATGATGCCGTGCACCACGCAGACAAATCGCACGTGTGGCCGTGTTTAGCTCACTCCTGCGAAGCTCCACTGAGCCTTTATCTCTGCGAATTTTCTTCCCAAGAAGAGGGGCAAGATAGGCAGCAGTGTATCCCTTACCGGAAGCAACCAACTGCTCAGGCGTCCCGGCAGCCACAACGGTACCGCCGCCCTTCCCTCCCTCCGGGCCGAGATCAATCACATAGTCCGAGCATTTAATGAGTTCAAGGTTGTGCTCGATGACCAGCAGAGAATGCCCCTGTTCCACCAGACGTGAGAACACGCGCAACAGCACCTCCAAATCTGCAAAATGCAGCCCGGTTCCGGGTTCATCAAGGATCAGCAGATTGCCCTTCTCTGCCTTGTCGATAGAGGATGTTTCGGAGAGAATTCGCGCCAGTTTGAGACGCTGGTTCTCGCCGCCGGAAAGTGTGTGCAACGGTTGTCCGAGCGCGAGGTGCCCCAGTCCGACCTCCTGCAACAGGGAGAGTCCCTCAACAATGCGACGTGCAGGTGCGCTCTGCTCTTCCCCAAAAAAGTTCAAGGCACTCTTCACGTCCATTGCCAGCACCTGCGCCATATTCAATCCTCGATGGGTGATGCTGAGCGCCTGCTGTGTGTATCGCGTGCCGTGGCAGAGAGCGCATGGCACAAAAATATCCGAAAGAAATTGCATCTCCACTTTTTCCATGCCGAGTCCGGCACAACGCGGGCAGCGACCTTCCCCGCTGTTGAAGGAAAAATAGCCTGGCTTAAGTCCGCGCGCCAGGGCTGCAGGTTCCTGCACGAAGAGAGCCCGAATATCCTCGAAAAACTTCATGTAAAGTGCGGGTGAGGAACGCGGCGTGCGCACGATAGGACTCTGATCCACCAGCACCACATCCTGAAGTTTCTTTTGTCCTTGCAGGGATTTCACATGCACCCTCTCCTCGTCATCAAGACTCTCCGGATGCAACGTACCGTAGAGCACCTGACAAGCCAAGGTACTCTTGCCACTGCCGGATACCCCTGTAAGGCAGGCATACACCCCGAGCGGCAAATCAACATCCAACCCATGGAGATTGTGGCACTCGGCTCCGCGAATACGTATCCAGTTTTTGGGTTTGCGACGGCGTTTCGGAATGGAGATACTGCGAGAGCCGCTAAGGTACTGACCGGTGAGAGAATCCTTGTCCCTTTCGATGCCCGCCGGCGCCCCTGCGTACACCAAGTTACCACCTGCACTGCCACTACCCGGGCCGAGATCTACCAAATAATCCGCCGCACGCATTACCGCCTCTTCGTGCTCCACGACAACCAGCGTATTGCCGCGATCAGCAAGCCGTCGCATGGAAGTGATAAGTCTCGCCGTATCGCGTGAATGGAGACCCACAGTAGGTTCATCCAGCACAAAAAGAGTTTCAGTGAGCGCCGCCCCAAGACAGGCGGTAAGACTCACGCGCTCCACCTCTCCCCCCGAAAGTGAACGCGTGAGTCGAGAGGCACTCAGATACGGTAATCCGACCTCGCAGAGGTACGCCACGCGACTGCGAAGCTCGCGCGCGGCCTGCGCCAGGGAACGATCTCCTCCCACTGCCGGCAACACATGGGACTCTACCCACTGCAACATCTCATCCATCGGCAGAGCCTGAACTTGCGGCACAGTGAGCCCTCCCAGAGTAAACGCCAGCGCCTCCGGCCGCAGGCGCCCGCCACCGCACTCCGGGCAGACGCTGTACACGCGGTAGTAGGAGAGAAACACGCGAACGGAAAGTTTGTGTGCGTGTTTCTCCATGTCCTCAAAAATACCCTTGTAGCCGTACCAATAGCCGTTATCGTACGCCTGCCACACATCCATATCTCCGCAATTACCATACAGAACCCAATCCCGTTCTTTTTTCGTGAGTTTCTTCCACGGTACATCGAGTCTCACCGCCTTTTCCTTGCGGTTCACACGCAACAAATCTTTATAGCACGCCGAGAGCGTGGGAGAGGAAAGCATTTTCAGGGCTCCATCGCGCAGGCTCAGCTCAGGGTCGATCCCCTTGTTATAGTCGTACGAAATGGCACGCCCATACCCTTTGCAGGCCGGACACGCTCCAAGCGGTGAATTCCCGCTGAATAGCCCCGGCTGCGGCTCGAGAAGCGGATACCAATCATCGCGGTACTCAACAGGTTTGCTCCACGTGCCATCCCCTGCCTTTAAGCTGATGAGCGTTATATTTTGTCCGTGCTGAAAAGCGTTTTCCAAGGCCTCAACGATACGTTGCTTGATCTCCGGTCGCACGCGGAAACGATCCTGCACCACCACCCATTTTTTCATGCCGATTACGCGTTGCTCCACCTCCTCCAATCGCAACACCTCTCCCTCCACAAGTACGCGCAAAAAGCCCTGTCCCACAAGTGCCTCGCGCATCTCATCAAACGTACCCACCGGTTCAATCCCAAAACATACCAGCGCCTCACTCCCGCCGTGCTCGCGCAGCAGCTCTTCAGCTACCCCGGCAGGCGTCATCGGTCGTACCACTCTCCCGCGCTCATCCCTACCCTCTGCAAGGCGGGAAAACACAAGTTTAAGATACTCATTAATCCCCGTCATGGTGCCCACGGTGGAACGGGAATTCTTCACAGAGTTACGCTGTCCAAGAGCAATCGCGGGCGGCACATGATCCACGCTCTCCACCACCGGCTTGTCCATGCGATCCATAAACTGCCGCACGTACGGAGAAAAAGTTTCCATATAACGCCTCTGTCCTTCAGCATACAGCGTACTGATTGCCAACGAGGTCTTTCCACTACCACTCGGTCCCGTCACCACTGTCAGTTTTCCCAGCGGAATATTCACATCCACCCGCTTGAGATTGTGTTCCGCTGCGCCGCGGATTCGTATAAAGTCAGCTTCATGCCCATCCATGGCTTCATTCTAACTCTTCACCCGAGGCTTTGCAAACTGTATTCGCTTTCCCCGGAGCAAACGCATTGGGGAGAAGTCAATCAAATTCACCTCCGCTATTGCTTCGCAAATCCGTGCGCCAGCGCGCTAACTCTCAACTTCGTACTCGGGTAATTTGAAGTGTTAGAATGCGGGGGACTGCGGTAGAATAACCACAGTTGCTCAAGGAGGGATAGAGGCATTCCGGAACCTCTGTCCCCGGTGCATGAGAGGCTCGTTTCCCCGCACATCGTATACCATTTAATGTAAAACTCCTCCGGATAAATTTATCCTGAACTTGATTACATCAACCAGCAAAGGATGGATTCAACCTACAACCTTACACTGACACTTATGATCTCGCCTCGGTTCTGTCTGAAATTGGAAACAGAATTGCACGATTTTTTTACGCAACCTATTGACTTTTTACTCATCTTTAAATCCACAGTGCCCCCCCCCCCCCGATTCCGGGAGTGCGCCCTGTAGCATCGCTCTCTCAGTTAATTCCAACCGGTAACATCGTCGGGAATATCCTTGATGTAAGAAGGAACCTCCTGCGGAGGGTCAGGCAGAGAAGCCGGGGACTCGGCGTCAGATCCTTGGGAGGATGGTTGAGGAGGAGTCGGTTCCTCCGGAGCCGGCGCGTCAGTAATCAGTTCCGTTTCTGTTGTCTCGGAGGATGGCGGGGAATCCGGCGCAACGATGGGGGTCCTCACGCCGGGCGGGGTCGGCGGCACATAGTGAGGAGAATCTTCCGTCTCCGTGTCAGCAGAGCGGGCGGTGTTGCCGGAAGGAGCGGAAGAAATGTCTCGGTAGAGAAAAACGCGATCTCCCGCAACGACGACACCGGATCGTACGTCTGCCGCAAGTATGCCGTTACGCGGAGAGCTGTCTTCCGCAACCTGCAGGTTAGCGATGCGTGAGGTAGAACCATCCGCTGGGTGCGAAATAAGAGTCGCACCGGGTGAGGGCATGGGACCGATGATGCGCAAAAGGACAAATTTTTGAGCGGGGTAAACCTGTTGCACCGTCCCGAGGTAAAGAGGGGGTGGAATTTTAGGAGATACCTTTTCTTGTTGCTGTTTCTGGCCGATGTGCCACCAGCCCGAGCAACTGGCGAGCAAGAGCAACGCAAGCGAAACTATGGTTATTCTGCACCTTTCCCCCATGCTGCCAGACTAACATGCGCACGCTGTGGAGTCAAGCGGCATTCCCGGAGCAAACGCATTTAGGGAAAGTACGAGATACGAAGGACAAAGCCAGAAGGACGTAAGAATGACGATGTTGAGTTAGCGAGCCGGAGACTCAAGAGCTGCGGAGCGACAGCTGAGGTGGCGAGTAGAAGCGCGGGTGATGATTAGTTAGAAAGGTTTTGTGGGTATGCAGTGCTGTATCGTTGGCTTAGCTCCCTGATCAATCTTTCTAATTGGCTGCTACGCATGCTTCATCCCTCCTCCTCAGCTGTTGCTTCGAAATTCCATGCGCTAGCGCGCATTCTTTCTACCTCGTTCTTCAAATTGGTTCTATCCTCCGGCGGGGTTGACTGTGGAAGGAAAGAAGGGAATTTTCACTTGTTTGCAGCTGAGAGCTACTCTATACTCAGGCCATGCCAGTCAGCGAAGAACTTTTTGAGCGAGCGTGTAAGGTTATCCCGGGTGGGGTAAATTCTCCGGTGCGGGCTTTCAACCGCCTCGACCGTGCCCCGTTTTTTGTAGATTCCGCAAAGGGAGCACACCTGCGGGATGTCGATGGCAGAGAGTACATCGACTACGTGGGCACGTGGGGACCGGCAATTCTTGGGCATGCGCCGGAGTGCGTGGTGCAAGCCGTGCAGACCGCCGTAGCAAAGGGAACCAGCTTCGGCACCCCCACCTTGGCGGAAGTGGAAATGGCGGAACTCATCTGTCGTCTCGTTCCGAGCATCAAAAAGGTGCGCATGACCAACAGCGGAACAGAGGCTACCATGAGCGCCGTCCGGCTGGCTCGCGGCTTCACGGGGCGCAGGTTGATCGTAAAGTTTGCCGGTTGCTACCACGGGCATGTGGACAGCTTGCTGGTGGCGGCAGGCAGCGGAGCGCTCACGCACGGACAGCCGGACAGCTCGGGTGTGCCCCCGGAGCTGGCTGAACTCACCATCGTTCTTCCCTTCAATGACGAACAAGCCGTACGCAACCTATTTCGCAACCGGGGAAAGGAAATAGCGGGAGTCATTGTAGAGCCTTTCCCCGGGAATGCAGGGTTCTTCCTGCCCCGCCCGGGTTATCTGGAGTGCCTGCGGGAAGTGACTGCTCAATACGGCGCTCTGTTAATTTTTGATGAAGTAATGACGGGCTTCCGCCTCTCCCCCGGCGGTGCGCAGCAGCTTCGTGCTATCGAGCCGGACCTCACCACTCTCGGCAAAATTATCGGCGGAGGTCTGCCGGTGGGCGCCTTCGGTGGACGGGAGGACATCATGAACCACATTTCTCCCCTGGGGGATGTGTACCAGGCCGGCACGCTGAGTGGCAATCCGCTGGCGATGGCGGCCGGCATTGCCCAGCTCAGAAGACTTGTGGAAACAGATGCGTGGTCTCGGTTGGAATCCCTCGGTGCGAGACTCGAAGAGGGGATGCTTCGCGCCCTGAAGGATACTAAACGACACTATACCTTCAAACGCTGCGGCTCCATGTTCTGCCTGCACTTCACAGAGTGTGATGTCGTGGATCTCGCAAGTGCACAAAGTGCCAACTTCGCCGCTTTCAAACACTATTTTCTGAGTATGCTGAAGCAGGGGATTTTTATCGCTCCTTCCCCGTATGAAACAGCCTTCCTCTCCACCGCGCACACCGAAGCAGACGTTGATGCCACAATCAGCGCCGCAAAATATGCCCTGAAAAACTGAAGTTCTAAGTCGATAGTTAGCAATCTACACGATTGATTGCAAATCGATAACGAAGCCGAATTTTTGAAGTGTAAGCGGATGAGCAGTTAGAAAGGATTTTTGGTTGCAAAGCTTTGTCGCCGGTTTAGCTTATTTCGAAAGCTTTCCGGCCGGACCCCGCCTATGCTTCCGCCACCACCTCAGCTGTCGCTTCGCAGTTCCCGAGCCTCCTGCCAGGGCAAACGCATTAGAAAATTGGATTCATTTTAAGGAAGGAGACAGGACGTTTATTTATGCTCTAATTCGTT
>CANRLM010000074.1 GCA_947631435.1 uncultured Akkermansia sp. | reverse complement strand
AACAACGTCAGCGTAGCGGGAGAATTCACGATGGGCGCTGCCGTCACGCTGCGCAAGACGGGGGCGGGCACACTGGCGTTGCAGCAAGTGGTGGCCGGGGAAGATCAAGCGGAAGCGGGCAGCATTGACATTCAGGGGGGCATCGTTGAAGTGAGCGGACTTTCGGAGAAGACCGAAGGGACCAAGATTGCGAAAGAAGTGACACTTTCCAGTGAAAACACGCACCTCCGGCTCAGCGGGGGAGGGGAAGCGAACTACAGCGTGGACACCATCAACTTTGCGAGCAGCGAAGGGAACTCGGGGAGTGGCGACAACATCGCGCCGACGCTGTACGTGGACCTGGTGTCGAGCGACGGGGCAGCGCCGACACTGAACGTGGGCACATTAAACCTTGAGAAGAACGGGCGCATCACGGGAGAGGGGGGAGTTGTGAAAGTGAGCGAAGGGATTACAGGCAGGCTCAACCTGCGGGTCCAGGGAGCGAAAGTAGACGTGAGTGCAGTGAGAGGGGGAGAGATGGCGGGGGGACTGTACCTTTACAACGGGGCAGAACTTGAGATAGGGGAGAGCTGGGGACTAGGGTACCTGGGTGCGCCGTCGGAGAATGGAGGAGTCGCACCGGGTGGGAGAATCACCACGAAGGCGGGGAGCGCGACACTGACAATCACGGGGGGAGAAGAACTGACGATGCACAGCGCCAGGGGGGTGAAAATCGATGAAGCCATCACGCTCAAATTGGAAGCGGAAGCGCAGCAGTGCTTCCTCGGCAGCGGGGAAAACGGCAACAGCGTGGGCAGCATTAACAACGCCGGCGCGCTCGAAGTGCATGGAGAACTTGAGGTCAGCAAGGAAGTGACGAACACCGGGAGCATCCTGGTGCATGGGGAGAGCGACGGGGAGGAGGGAGCAATCAACGTAAGCGGGAAGCTGAGTGACAGCGGGGCGGGGAGCATTGTAGCGGGCAATGGGAGCAGCGCCGGGAAGCTGAACATCGGAGGGGAAGTAGAGCACAACTCGAGTGGTGACATCCAGATCCAGGGGGCGGGCAGCGAGCTGAGAGTGGGGGGAAGCATCAGCGGGACCGGGACCGGAACGATACGCAACAAGGGAGGAGAGCTTACCATCCTGGGGGGAGCAGCGGGAGGAGCGGGATACAGCGGCAGCTTAGAATTGCAGGGAGCGGCGACACTCACCCTTGGGGGAGGAGAAAGCGCGGGCTACCTGAAAGTAGGGGGACTGGACTATGCGACGGCGTGGGACGGAGCGGGGAGCAGAGAAGAGCAGACGATCACGGGCAATGGGACATTGGAACTCGCGGTAGCGGAGGGAAAGACAGCCAATGGCAACCTGCTGGGCGGGGAAGAAGGGGAAGAGAACTACGGGCTGAACCTGCATCTGGAGGGGCAGACGACGTTGAAGAAGAGTGGGGAGGGCCGGCAGCGGCTCTCGGGGCTGAGGGCGGACGAGGGGACAGTAGTGGAAGTGAGCGGAGGGACACTGGAGATCAGCGAGAGCAACACGGTGGACCTGAATGCGTTTGAAGTGCCCGACCTACGGATCAACGGTGGCCGAGTAGACATAGCGCGGGGAGAAATTGATGCAGCGGGGACGAAAGTCACGCTGAGCGGGGGAGGGACGCTGAGCAACAGCGTAGCGAGCGGCACGCAAGTTGAACCCTCGAGCTACGAATTTGGGCAACTGGAACTTGGGGAAGGCGGGGGCAAATTAGAATATGCGGCGGGGGACAACCAGACCTACCGATTTGGCGGGGTGACCACGGCGGCGAGCGGAGCGACGCTGGACGTGACCGGGGCGCTGGGAGAGGGTAAGAACCGGAGCCTTGCGCTTGGGGCGTTGGAGCAGTACAGCGGGAAGATTGTCGGGAAAGTCGGAGGGGAGAACCACCTGTATCTTAGCGGGGGGATCGTCACCGGGGAAGGAGCTGGCAGCATCGAGATAGACGGGAACATCGAGCTGGAGGCGACCAGGGGCGGGGTGACACTGAGCAAGAGCGGTGGGAAGGGAGAGATGAGCCTTTCGCGGGTGAAGCTTGGGAGCAGCCAGAAACTGGACATGCACTATGAGGGTGGAGCGCTGCGCATTGGGGACGTAGAATTCACGACGGGGTCAATCCTGCACTACGAGGGGAAGAGCAGCGAGCGTCTTGTGGAATTGCAGTTGGGGGCTATCAAAGACACGTTGGACGACTTCATAGCGGGGATGAAAGAGGCGCAGGCGGCGGGGGAGACGAACTGGGGGAGGATCACGATAGAGACGGAAGGGATCGACCCGCTGGCTGGCGGAGGGGAGCAGTGGCTGGACCTTGGGATAGTGGGGAAGGCGGAAGAAGCGGACGAAGAATACCTCAAAGACCTGGCGCAAGTATTAGTCGAGCAAGTGGAATATGCGGGGGAAGTCTTTACGGCGGAAGGGGACCAGCTGAGGCTGGAATGGAGGGGGGATCATCTGGCGTTGTTGATATCGCAGGATGCGCAGAAGCAGGAGTGGTATTGGGACGCGAGCTGGGATGACGGGAAGAGGGGGCCATCTGACGAAGAGATGGAGGCATCCTTTGAGCAGTGGAAGGAGACAGACCTTTACGGGAAGCGCAACGTGACACCGACGGGGAGCTTCACGCAGCAGACGCTGGCGTTGGGGAATGACGGGAAGTGGGAAGACTACTTTGGGGAGAGGCGGATACGCATCGGGGTAGGAGGCGGGAGCAACAACCCGGCGAACAAGCTGACGATAGCCGGCGGCAAGCTGTATAGCGGCAGCGCGAGTGGGGCGACGGGTGGATACTATGACGAGGCGGAGGGAGGAGTATACCTCAACCTGTGGGCGAAGGCGACGGATCGGCTGCACCTGGTGGTAGGCGGGAGCATCTTTGAGAGGGTGCAGACGCAGGGGGATGAGAGAGTAGGGTTTGAAGGGGACACGCACATCCAGGTACAGGGAGGGACCGTGGACTACATCGTGGGAGGCAACCACATGAGCTCGGGAGGGGCGACCTTCAGGGGCGACACGTACATCTCGATCTACGAAGGGAAGCAGGAAAAGAACGAAGGGAAGCTGGGGAGACTGGATGAAGATCCGCTTTCGGGGAGCTTTGTGAGGGGGGGCGTGATAGGAGGCAGCACCGTGACGTACTCCGGGGCGCAGTCGGGCACGGAGGCGGAAGTGGTGGACACGTACGACTTCCGAGGCAACACGCACATCAACATCTACACGGTATTGCAGACTGGTCGCGAGAGGCCGGAACTGAACACCGGGGTGAACCTGCCGCACGTGGTAGGGGGCAACGCGTGGATAGCGGCGTTGACGGCGGCGGATGCGACGGAGAACCTGCGGCCCACATTCTACGGAACGAGCAGCATCGAAGTGGATCTGACGGGCTACCAGGGGAAATACGACGACGGGGATGAGACCAACAACGCGGGAGGGGGGACGAGCACGTACACCTTCATGAAGGCGATCGTGGGTGGCAACTACAGTGCGGGGGGAGCGAGAGAGGGAGAGAGCAGTGCGGAGCGCAACACGGTATACATCTACGACGCGAAGAACGGGCATGGGAAGTATGGATCGGAGATTCACATCCAGGGGCAAGCGGCGATGACGGCTGACGGGCAGGAGAATCGCAACATCCGCTTCCAGGCGGGGGTGAACGGAGCGAGCCGTAGGGACACGGAAGGACGGGGCAACACGGAATACTACGGGGACACGCTGGTGAGCATCGAAGGGGGAGAATACATCAACTACGTAGCGGGCGGATTCTGGTTTGGTGGGATGAACGACGCGACGCAGGCGGCGATACGCAACTCTGTGAACGTATCGACGTTGGGCGATGCGACGCTGGCGAGCAACACGAACGTGGAGCTGAGCTACGGGAAATTCTGGCGGGTACTCGGCGGGAGCGTCAACCGTTATGGGGCGCTGGGATCGGGAGGGAGCCAGTATGGGGACAGCACGCTGACGATCGGGACGGGCAGTGAGTTTGTGGTTGTGAACAACCAGCAGGCGCTGGCGGCGGGCGGCAGCTACTACGAGGACAGCTACGGGGCATACACGCAGACGGGCAAGACGAAACTGGACGTCAACGGAGGGAGCTACAGCGACGTGAAGCTGCTGGGCGGGGACTACGTGAAGGGGGGAGGAACCGGGACGAGCATAGAGCTGAGCGGAGGGAGCACCTTGGAAGTGGGCAATGGGGCGCAGGTGGAGAGGGGAGTGCTGGTAGGGGGCGGGTACTACGAAGACGCCTCGAGTGTGGCGGACGGGGGCAAGCTGGTGATCCGGGGCGGGAGCAAGGTCACGATCAATGGGGGGAGCCATGTGGTGGCGGTAAATCCGAACTCGAGCGGTGCGGAGAGGCTGGCGGTGGTAGCGGGCAGCATGCTGGTGGACAGCGGGACCGGAGGGGGCCACGAGCTGAGCATCGAAGGGGGGACGCAGCTGACGGTAGCGGGGGAGAGCACGCGGATTGAGGGCTTTGTGGTAGGCGGCAGCTACAGCAGCGACTCGAGGGGGCAGAACGACATCAGCATAGCGGGGGCGACGGGGGAAGACGGGACGCAGGGGCTAGCGGTGCAGATGAACCTGCTGGGAGGGACGATCGTGGGCAACGTGGTAGGAGGGCACTACTCGGACAACACGACGATGCCGGACCGTTTGAGCTTGGGCAACATAGAGATCAACGTGGAGGGGACGGCGATTGATGGGTACATCTTTGGTGGGAGCTTCCGCAACGCGATCAGGCCGGCGAGTGAGGGAGACGCGCCGCGGCAGGGAGAGATCTCCATCAACCTGAGGAGCGGTGAAGTAGCGGGAGGAGTTTATGCGGCGGGCAACCACCTCAACGCGAGCGCCGGGGAACTCGCGGTGCACACGGTGAGCACGCGCACGGAGCTCAGCGGGACGATCAACATTCGGACGAGCGAGCGATTCGGCGGACAGGCGGAGCAGCGCGTGATCCTCTCGGGCGGCTACCAGAGAGCGATCAACGGGGAGGGCTACAAGACGGACTACTCCACGGTGGGGTACAACCGGGAGGAAGGGACATGGAATGAGAATGCGGCCGTGCTGGCCTTTAACGGGAAGGAAGGCACGGAGTATCTTGCGGCGTTGCAGGAGCTCGGCGACAAGCTCTACTTGCAGGACTTCGACACGATCGACGTGCAGCAGGAGATGGGGGATGTGAACCTGGAGGGGGCGATCCTGCGTGTGATGCACAAAGTATCTGGGGCGGGGGACAAAGGGGGGCATGACAGCTTCACGAAGGGGGGAGAGGGCAACCTGACGGTGGGGAGTCTGAAGAGCTGGCATGCGCAGGAGACAGGGGAAGGCGGGAGAGCGGGGGCAGAGAGGGCCTACACCGGGAGAATCGTCCTGGGCGGGGGCACGCTGACGCTGGCGGGTGGGGAGGAGCAGAGTCTGGAGGGAGGGTTGGTGATCAACATGCTTGGGAGAGTGAGCGGGAACCGTGATGCGGCGTACCTGAAGGGGGCGAAGTTCACGGGAGTCGGGGATGGGAAGGCGCCGGTGAGACTGGACCTGGTATCGAGAGAATTCACGCTGGGGATCGACGTGGGGATGGAATGGACAGCGGGGGTGTATTACCTGGTGGACGGGCTGGACATCAGCGGGATCAGCGACGAAGCGCAACTTGCTAGCAAATACTTTGCGCTGAGCGGGCTTGAGGGACTGGAAGGATTTGAGGTGGATCTGCAACTCAAGGACAAGACAGAGGAAGGGAAGGCGAAGCTGGCGCTGCGCATCCGCAAGGATGATCCCGGAGAATGGAGGTGGGAAGGGAGCGAGGGGGGCACCTGGACGCAGAAGGGAGACAACCCGACGAAGAACTGGACGAAGGAGGATCCTGAGGGGTATGCGAGCGCCGAGTATCACTTTGATGCGGCGGGAGCGGATGAATCCGGGGGAGAGGTGACGCTGGGGGATGGGATAGAAGCGGGGAGCATCGTGGTGGAGAGCGGGACGTACAAGTTCCGGTTATCGGGGAGGGAGGGGCTGACCACGGAGAAGTTCCAGGTAGGGCTGGAGGAGGCGCCTGATTCGCTGAGTCCTGCCAACGTGACGGTGGACATGGCGACGCGGAGCATCAAGAGGGTGGAACTCTACAACAAGGGGACCTTCACGGTGGGGGACAGCAGGGCGATCCAGCAGGATGTGAATCAGCCGGCGGATTCCACGCGCTCCACGCAGATCGTCTTCAGGGGCGGCACCTTCGGGTATGGGGAAGACGAGGGAGGAGCGCTGGAGGTGAAGACCGACTACTCGGGGCAGGTGGACTATGAGGAGAGCACGCGGGCGGTACGCGTTCGGGTGGGCAGCGACGGGGAGATGGGTGTAGGGATACAGCCGCAGACCGTCGAATGGAGCGGGAGCATCACGGGCAACCGGGCCAACCGGGGCATCAAGCTGGCGGTGGAGAAGGGCATCATCAAGACCGGGCGCCAGAACTTCACGCTCACGTGGAAGACGGATAGCGGCGATGGGGCGAGCAACGACTTTGGCGGCACGATTGAGTCGCAGGGCGGTCTGCTCACGCTCAAGGCAGACGGAGCCGGGGCGCAGGTGAGGATAAGCGGGGGAAACGGGGAAAGCGCAGGAGATCCTGTGCGGCTGGCAGCGGGGAAGAAGGGGACGGTCGAGCTGCTGGCGCTGGGGAAAGGCAGTGGTTTGACGATAGCGCGGCAGATATCGGGCGAGGGCACGATAGTCATCGGCTCTGCGGATGCGCAGGACCAGGGCAGCTATGCGATGACCGAGGCGGTGAGCGACGACTTTACGGGCGTGATTCGTCTGGCGGGCAATGGGACGAGCGACACCGTGGAGGTGGAGACGCCGGGGGCGCTCGGGAGAGGGGAAGGAGTTGAGGCAGAGGAAGGGGACCATGGGTCGACCTTGCAGTTGGCGGGACGGGCCATTGTGGTGGCGGGGGGGAGCGCAGGCGGGGAGGAGATTCCCGTGGTAGAGGCGGGCAGGATTGCGGTGAGCGGCGTGAACTTCGTGGGCGGCTATGATGAGAAGGCCAGCGCTGAGAACCAGGCGATCAAGCTGAAGGCCACGGGGGGAGTGACGGCGGGCAGCGGAGACATCCTGGCCAATGCGCAGGGAGGCTACCACAACGCGTTGGAAGGGGATCTTTCCGGGTTTGGCGGGGTGATCGTGGCGGGGTATCTGAACCGCGGGGCGGCGGGCGAGAGTGAATCGAGCTGGACGCTGGAAGGGGTCATAAGCGACCGCACTAGCGGAGCGGCAGCGACGACGATCGGGGCTGCGCTGGCGGGCACGGGCAGGATTATCGTGAAGTACAGGGAGGAGGAGACGCCTGCCTCGGCGATGAGCCGTGCGGCCACGGGCGAGGTGAAGGCGAAGATCGTGCGGCTCACCGGGCACATCGGGGACACGGCGAGCAATGGCATGGGCGACAAGGTGAGCCTGGAGAATGCGATGGAAGGAGGGATAGCGTTGGTGATAGCCGACGGGAGGGCGGCGGAGGCGGATCAGAACAGCTCGCAGGGGGCGCTCATCTTCCACGACAACGAGATATGGCTTGGCGATGAGGAGGGGACGGGGTCGTGGTCCGGCGCGCAACTGAAAGCGGCAGACGGCAGCAGCGGCGGCGTCTTCCGCCTCAGGTACGGCACGCTCAGAAACTGGAGCAGCGGGCATGAGATCAGCAAGGGGGCGGGCGTCAGGATGGTCGTGGACACGGCGAAGCTGCCCAATGGCAGTCTGGCCATGGTGAATGTCAACCACGCGGCGGGGTCACTCTTTGATGAGATCATCATCAACGAGGGAGGGCGTCTGCGCGACGTGGAGGGGCACATCACCGTGGGGGAGGCAGCCGGCAGGATGCATCTCACGCTCACGGAGGCCAACATCGGGACGGGGAGGGAGCAGGACAGCGCGAACTACCTGATCACCTCCACGGGGCGGCTCAACATCAACAACACCATCAATAGCGATGCGGTGACGACGGATAATGACGGCAACCCGCACAACAGCCCGGAGGAGGACTATTTCTCGCTGGATCTGACGAATGGAGCGCTGCTTGAGGTGCTGCTGGGCAATCGGCAGAGCAACAAGCCGACCTACCTGCACATCCTTTCCTCCACCGGTCAGGTGGATGACAAGGGAGAGTACATCACCATGACGGATGATAGCGAGGAGGCGATCAATCAGCTGATGCGCAACGGCACGTACACGGGACTGCTGCGCGGCGTGGGCTTTTCGATGTCGGTGGACGGTGGCGACCTCGTGCTGAATGGGTCCTCGGCGGACATCTACATCGTGATCGATCCGAGCAGGGACCCGGGCAACCAGGGCGATGACCCCGTGATTGACAGCCGCAGCAAGAGGGATATTCTGAGGAGCAAGCAGGCGACGCTGCTCGACGAGGGCACGGCGCTGACGATCAAACTGGGGACGGGCGAGGGCTATTGCGGCAGGAGTGCGATGGTGAGGAATCTTGTGGGGCTGGGAGGGTCGTTGCTCCTGGTGGACGGAGAGGGGACGGTGACGCTGGAGAATGCTCTTCGTCAGCCCGATCCTCTGCAAGATGATCAATGGCTGACCAACAAGGTGAATGATCCGCAGCAGGCTCATCTCTCGACGCTTCAGGGGCAGGACACGACCTTTGACGGAACAATCAAGGGAGCAGAGGGCGTCAACTTCCTCAAGACGGGTGGCGGTGTGCTCACCGTGGGGAACGGAACGGGCGGCGGACTGGAGATCGGCGGCACGCTGACGCTGCGCAATGGCGGCGTGAAGGTGCGCGGCAGTTCCGGCTCTCTCGGCTCGCTGGTCTTTGACTACAACAACGTCGAAAACCCGAAAGACCCCGAAACCGGCAACGACATGACTGAAGCTCACGGCTTCAAGGTGGACGGCGGGCAGATCACGGTGGGCTCGCTCATCGAGGCGGTACCGGCCGATGGATCTCAGCAGGTGTTGGGCAACGTGGTGGAGCTGGGCAACAATGCCCGGATGACGCTCGGCGTCGGGAAGAGCGCTGAGGAGGGGGCAGAGGAAGGAGAGGAAGCAGATCCGGCAGCGAAGAAGATGACGCTGCTCAACACGACCTTTACGGCGGCAGAGGGGAGCGGCGGCACGCTCGAGCTGCTCGGGGATCTCGTGCTGGGCAGTGAGGTGGTCCGTCTGGCGGACAGCGCCCAGGGGGAGGAAAGAACCCAGGAGACGCATTCGGCTCTTGCCGGTGATGTGAATGTGGGGATCAAGGGCACGCTGGCCTTGCAGGGGAAGGCGAAGATGGACGCCGGCGAGGTGAAGCTGGATGGCGAAGCCACCGTGCTGGATATGAGCGGGCTTGCCTCGGATAACATGCGCCACGAGGTGGCAAGCCTCACCGGCAACGGCAAGCTCGTGGGAGGCAGCCGGGATTTGCAGCTGCTGGTGAATGGCACGACTCCTGCCACCGATGACGGCGTGAAGGATTCTTTCAGCGGGACGCTGCATGGGACAGGCTCCCTGACGGTGGAGAAGGATGCCGAGCTGCGCTTCAAGGGGATGATCACCGGCGGCACGGCCGAGGATAAGTGGAATCTCACCGTGAAGGGCGGCGCGACGCTGGATGTGACGCCTCAGGCGGGACGCAGGGCCTCTCTGGGCGATGTGACGCTGCAAGACGGAGCGAATCTCATCTACCGTTGCAGTGCGGAGGTTTCTTCCTCGGATGTGGAGGTGTTTGATGCGTTGCTCAAGGTGACAGCTGCGGAGGGGACGGAGGAAGGGAAGCTGCCCAAGGCAAATCTGACGGTGGATGTGACGGACTTTGAGTTTGCGACGTCTGACCGTCTGGCGCTGGGAGGGCTGAGATGGGATGCCACCATTGAGAGCGACATCAGGGAGCGCTTTGCGGATCTCAAGCTCCAAGGCCAGGGCTCGCAGTATTTCGATGGCTATCTCACAACGACTAATGATGAGAACAATTACGTCATCGTGGATCTCAACCATGTCCAGGAGAACCGCTACACTCACCCGGGCCAGGAGAAGAATGCTGCCGCGGGCGCCCGGATTTTCTGGGGGGTGGATGATCCCCTCTCTGCAACGGGGCAATCCCTGCGCAAGAAGATCAAGGATGGTGAACAGAGCGATCTGTACAATTTTGCGACTGCTCTGAGCGCTCAGTACAACGCCACGAAGGAGAATGGCGGCAATTACGCCGCGCTGGATCGTATGCTCGCCGCCGGCGCCGGATCCAGTATCTCGGTGCTCGGCCAGGCCCTCAGCGATGACCTGCACCGCCAGCTCTCCGCCATCCGCAACCGTACCACCGGTATGGGATCGGAGGCCCGCTATGAACAGTATGACGAGTTCCCGCTCTACCACATGTGGGTGAATGCTGAAACCGGTTACCATAAGATGGATGCCGATTCTTTCGCGCCGGGCTATTCGCTCAACAGCTGGGGCGGCACGATCGGCCTGGAGCTGGATATGTCGCGCCGCACAACCGTGGGTCTCGCTCTCTCCGCCCTGTACGGCGATCTGAAGACGGATGCGCCGGATAGCGCCTCGGGCGATATCGATACCACCTACATGAGCGCCTTCCTGCGCTCCGCCCGCGGAGCCTGGAGCCATACGCTCGTGCTGAGCGGCGGCATGGCCGATGTGAAACTCAACCGTACCGTCTCCTACGGCTACGGCGCCTACAAGGCCTCCGGCAGTACTGATGGCTATGTCGTGGGCGCTCTCTATGAGCTGGGCTATACCCGTCTCTCCAATGCCGCCGGCACTGTCGCCCTGCAGCCTGTCTTTAACGTGGAGGTGCGCCACGCCGGTCTGCAAGGCTATAACGAGTCTTCGTCGGATGCCGGTCTGCGCGTGGATGATATCTCCCAGGATACGGTGACGTTTGGCGTGGGCGCCCGCCTGCAAGCGCTCACCGGGACTAATATCTTTAACCGCAGCGCCCTCTTCGAGAGCCGCGCGCTGCTGAAGGTGGATGCCGGAGACCGCAGCGGCAAGGCCGTCACGGCCGTGCTCCATTCGCCGCAGTCCGCCGAGCTCGAGAGCGCTGAGGTTGGAGCGCTCGGCGTCGAGATCGGCGCCGGTCTCTCCGTCCCGCTCGGCGGCTCCGAAGGATCCGTCTTCCTCGACGCTTCCCTCGAGTGGCGCAAGGGCTACGTCTCCATGGACGC
>CANRLM010000073.1 GCA_947631435.1 uncultured Akkermansia sp. | reverse complement strand
ACTCTAGCATGCTTTGAACTTCTTGGCACCCTTTTTTGTGCCAAGAACCTGTTGCATTTAATTTTGCAATCCACATTACGCCGCCGATATTTGAATTGACCTTGACACGAGGTGTGCTAGTATGTCCTTACGTATGCATAGCGACCTTGAAAAACTGGTTAAAGCCGGAAAGATTCCGATGAATTTTGCTAAGAGGATGGACAGAATCAGCCCTGGGAAGTACGTGATACACAGTGAATGGGGCGTGGGGAAGGTGGAAATTTGGTCGCTCAGTAAGCAAGCTGTCAAGGTGAACTTTGAGCGGCGTCCCGGCTACGTGATGGGATTGAAGCTGGCCTTTAATCAGCTCACACCGCTGCCGGAAAAGCACTTTCTGATCTCTTGTTACGACGACCCCGCTGCGGCTCGCAGCAGGGCGGAAGGGAAGGAGACAATGCTGGATTTCCTTACCGAAGTGCTGGAGAACAACTACTCCCTGAGGGAAGGAGTGGATGAAGTGTTGCCGATGCAGCCGGAAGATTTGGAGCGCTTCCTGAGCGGGCGCGTCATACCCGCGGAGGAATGGAGGCCGTGGTGGGAAAAGGCGCGTGCTGCCATGCGGCAATCTCCGCATTTTCGTCTGCCCACAAAGCGAGGGGAAGCCATTTGCCTGCGCAGGGCTGAGAGCGCTGCTGAGGCGTTGCTGACCGATTATCAGGATGCCGTTTCTCTGGAAAGCTGCGTACGCATTCTCGACCAGGCGCACGTGGGTGAGGTGTTACGCGGACAATACGAAGCTGCTGCCAAACTTATTGCGGCCATGGAGAAGGATATTCAGCGTGATCATATGGAGCCTCAGCACGTGTTGCAGCTCATCATCATTCGCGATGAAATTCCTGCCCGTGTGGCAGAGGGAGAGGCCGGGAGGGCTGCCCTGCAGCAGGCAATGGAGAAAGAGGGAGTTGAGCAAACGACTCAGCTCTCCGACAAGGTGAGCGGCATCTCTTCCGAGGAACTTGTGCACTACATCGGTGAGCTCTCACCCGCTCGCCAGCTCTGCGTTTACAAGGCTGTTCGCGAGGCGTATCCGGAGGATTGGCAGGCTTACCTGACGCACATTTTCCTCATGGGCGGGCAGCGTGTTACTTCCGCTGTGGCAGATTTCATTTTGCAGAACGGTAACAAGGAGCAGCTCTTTGCCGAGGTTCTTTCCGGCATTTCTCGTCAGACTCTTCAGCCCAGCGTTCTCATTTGGCTTTGCAAGGAGAGGAACGGCGTTGCAAAGGAAGTGGTGGACGGCGCAAAAATGGCTTTGGGCTCGGCGATAATTAGCGCGATTGAGCGCGACAGCGCTGATGGCGCGCCGAACCGCGCTCTTCGCTTGCGCAATATGCTTGTGGAAGACAAGAAGCTTGCGCCGGATCTGGTGACGGGTCTCAGCGAGCCGGAGGCGCGGCCTTTTGCAAAGTCGATTTATGATTCTGCCGTGTTGCCGGATTTGGATCGTAATTTCCTGTTAGCCAGTATGATGAAGGTGCACCCGGGCTTGCAGGAGATCGCTCTTGCGCGCAGCGCTCCCAAGACGAAGCAGACGCTCTACGTTTCTCTGCGTTCCTTCGCTCAGCGCAAAGCGGAGTACGATGAGCTCATCAACGTCAAGATTCCCAAAAACAAGCATGATCTGGAAATCACCCGCGCCGAGGGTGACCTGCGCGAGAATGGCGGCTACCAGGACGCCAAGGCTACGCGACAGGTGCTCGTGCGCCGCTCTGAAGAGCTCTCCCGCCAGCTTGCGCAGGCGCAGCCGACGGATTTTGCCGATGTCAGCTGCGATGCAGTCAGCATGGGGACAAGCGTCACGTTTGTCACAGAAGATGGGAAGGAAGTGGTTTACACCGTGCTGGGCGCATGGGATTCTGTGCCGGAGGAACGGGTGGTGGCATACAGTTCCAAATTGGGGGCTAAACTCATCGGGCACAAGGTAGGGGATTCCGTGCGCCTGCCGCTTGAAATCGGTGGCGACCCGGTGAAGATGACTGTGCGCAGCATCACTCCGGCTCCTCGCCACCTGATTTTCCCGGATCAGACGGAGTAATCTCTTTTTCCGCCGCCCCCTATGGTCACGCTCCGGGATATCGCACGCGAGAGCCTCCGGAACCTGCAGGAACAGGGGGTGGATAGCCTCCCCATTGATGATGCCGCCCGCGGCATTCTGGACGCCTGGCGTGCGTCGTCATCTCCTGTATCCGCCCCCGCGCGAAGCGAAACTTCTGAGCTGAGCACCCCGGAGCAGAAGATTGACTACCTCCGTCGTCGCGCGGTCAATTGGTCCGCCGCTCGTCGTCTTGGTTCCCTGCGCGAGAAGATGGTGTTTTCCGTGGGGGATGTGCATGCGCGGCTTGTGTTGGTGGGAGAGGCTCCCGGTTACGATGAGGAACGCCTTGGTGAACCCTTTGTGGGCAAGGCCGGGCAGAAACTCAATGAAATTCTTCGCGCCATGGGACTGAGGCGTGAACAAATTTATATCACCAATATTTGCAAGTTCCGCCCCGCCATGGGGGCGAATCAGGGCACGGCAAATCGCCCGCCCACCCCGGAGGAAATTGCTGCCTGCCTGCCATTGGTTCTCGCAGAGCTGCGTGCCATCCGTCCGGCTTGTGTGGTGTGTCTCGGCGCAACAGCAGCGCACGGGCTCCTGGGCGGGGAGGGGAGTGTGAGTTCCCTGCGTGGCGCATGGCATCAGCTTGAAGATCATTTGCCGGTGCGTGTGACTTACCACCCCAGTTACCTGCTGCGCAATGAGACCCTGAGCGCTCGCCGCGCCGTGTGGGAGGACATGCTTGCCGTCATGGAAAAATTGGGACTCCCTATTTCGGACAAACAACGCGGCTATTTTCTATCGCGTTGAGTACCGATCTCAGCTTTCTCTCTCCATGGTAATCGCGTTAGAATAAAGCCGATTTGAAGTACGAAGCATTGAGTCAGCGAGCCGGAGACCCGAGAATTTCAAATTCGCTTTGTACTTCGCCTGGCTTGCCAAAGCCACGGGGGTGTGGTAGGATGAGGGGCATGAGGAGAGGCTGCGCGATCGCGACACTTGTCGTGGCGATGACGCTCATGAACTCGTGTTCATGGGTGAGGTCTCATCTCGTTCCGCGTCGGACGAGGGCCGAGACTGTTCGTGCCGGGCAGCCGGCGCGGGAGAAAGAGGGCGCTGCCGGGGAGAAGAAAGCAACCGCTGCTTCCGTGGAAGAGGATGCGCAGGCGGTTGCGGGTGGCATCGTTCCGACCGAGGCGCAGAGGGAGGAAGCAGGAAAGTTGATGGCCCGAATGCGCGAGCAGGAGGTAGCGCACGCCGGTGATGAGTCAGCCGGGGGAGTGGTTCTTCCTCCCGGCGAGTTGAGATTGCCGGAGAGAAGAGAAGGGGAGGCAGAGCAGGGACGTGACTCCCTGCCGGATCCGGCGGAGCAGCGCGGGTTGCGGTCTCCTGGGTTGCCGAAGATTCTGCCCATGGATATAGATGGTAAAATGCTCGATAGTTGATTTTCTGTCCCTCTTTTCGGTTGCCGGTTGATATCTCGATGCCATGGAAAAATTCCCCCGCCATTTTGTGCCTCATCCCTTCGCCTACCACGAGGAGGTGGAACTGTGCATCGATGCCCTTTCCAATGAGGGAGAAGGCGTAGGTCGCATCCATGGTTGGGTGGTGTTTGTTCCCTTTACCCTGCCGGGGGAACGCGTGCGCGCCCGCATCTACCGCAATGACAAGAATTGTTCGCGTGCGGATCTCCTCGAGATTCTGGAGGCAAGTCCGAATCGAGTGCAGCCGGTCTGCCCGGTCTATGGAACCTGCGGCGGGTGTTGCTACCAGCATGTGCGCTACGAAGAGCAGCTGGCGTGGAAACGCAGGCAGGTGGTGGATCTCCTGCGTTTGCAGGCGGGGATAGAAGCGCCGGTGAACGAGCCGATTTCCACCCGGCAGGTGTACGCCTACCGCTCAAAGATTACCCCGCATTTCAACAAACCGCGCGATGCAAAGATCGGTTGCATCGGGTTCCTGCGTGCCGGCAGTCGCAGTGAACTCTGCGATATTTCGTGCTGCCCCATCGCGATGGACCCCATCAATGCGCTGCTTCCCGCGCTCCGGCGGCAGGTGAGGGAATCTGCCGCGCAGTATCGACGTGGGGCGACGCTTTTGTTGCGGGTGAGTGAGGATGCGGTGCTCACTAATCCTCGTGCGGTGTGCTGCCAGCAGGTGGGGGATATCACCTTCCGCTTTCTTGCGGGGGATTTCTTCCAGAACAATCCCTACATCCTTCCCGCATTCACGGAATACGTCGCGCAGCAGGCCTGCGCTACCGGCGCCCGTTTTCTGGCAGACGCCTACTGCGGCAGCGGTCTCTTCTCGCTCTGCCTCGCCTCGCGGTTTGAGCAGGTCGTGGGGGTGGAGGTGAGCGAAACCGGGGCAGATTGGGCGCGTTCCAACGCGGAGACCAACGGTATCGCAAATGCCCGCTTTCTCGCGGCGAGCGCTGAGACGATTTTTTCCCGGGTGGAGTTTTCTCCGGCGGAGACGGTGGTGGTTATTGATCCTCCCCGCAAGGGATGCGACAAGGTGTTCCTCGATCAGCTGTTTGCTTACGGCCCGTCGCGCGTGGTGTATGTCTCCTGCAACCCCGCCACTCAGGTGCGCGATCTCGTATCATTTCGCGAGGCCGGTTACCGCGTGACGGCTGTGCAACCTTTTGACCTGTTTCCCCAGACCAGGCATTTGGAATGTGTAACAACCCTCGACCAGGCATCATGAATCAGGAATCTATTCGCCTCTCCCGCAGCGCGGAAGATTATTTGGAATGCATCGGGCACCTTTGCCGGGAGCAGGGGGCCGCGCGCGTCCAGGATATCGCCCTCCGCCTCAGGGTCAAAAAACCCAGCGTTACTGCAGCCGTGCGACGCCTCGCGGACCAGGGCCTCGTGAAATACCAGCAGTACGCCCCCGTAGAGCTCACCCCGTGCGGTGAGGAATACGCCGAAAGAGTCATCCAGGCGCACAGCATCCTGCGGCGTTTCATGCGCGAGGTAGCGGGGCTGAGCCGCGCGCGCGCGAACGAGACGGCGTGCCTCATGGAGCACTTGCTCACGTATGAAGAGATTCGCAGTCTCAGCAAGCGCCTCCCGCGTTCGTCGGATTCTTGAACATATCTTCTCTACCAACCGTCCCTACGTCCATGAGCAGTTTATTTCGCGGGCAGATGAGCATGACGACAGCGCTTTTGCTTTCGAACGTCATCGTGTTTCTCCTGGGCGGCATTCTGCAGGTGCCGGCCATTTTCAACATCGAATTTCCCTCCGCCGGCGAGCCGGAATCATTGCTCATGGTGCGGGGCTCGTATTCGTGGATGACGTGTTTCACAGAGGGCGAGTTGTGGCGGCTCGTCACGTACCAGTTTCTGCATGCCGGCATATGGCATCTTGTCTTCAACATGTGGGCTCTCTACTTCTTCGGGCCCGCGGTGGAAAATGTGATGGGTCCCCGGCGTTTTTTGCTCTTCTACCTGAGTTGTGGCGTGATGGGAGCCCTCTTTTCCTCGCTGCTGGCATGGCTGGGCTTCTTCTCGCAGGTGAATTCTGTTGCGCAACTCCAGCTCGTTCAGCTCATGGCCGACTACACCGGCCATGCGGAATTGCAGTTCTGGCAACTCGTGCCGATGGTGGGCGCCAGTGCGGCGATCTACGGCGTGCTCATCGCCGTGGCGTTCCTCTACCCCCACAGCGTGGTGCAGCTCGTTTTCCCTCCCGTCAGGATGACGATGCGCACTTTTGCGCTGGTGACGCTCGCCTTCGCGGTGCTGGTGGTGTCGGTCGACGGGCATAATGCCGGTGGCGAGGCAGGCCATCTGGGTGGTATCATTTTTTCCGCCATCGTGATGGGCATCTGGCGTTATCGTTACCTGAAAAGACGCAGAGATGACGGTCGTTTTTGACATGGACGGCACGCTGTTTGCGGGCGATTCGCAGCTTCGCTTTGCGCGTTGGGTTCTTCGTCGTTGCGGTTGGTGGAGACGGGCGTACCTTCTGTTTTTTCTGCCCGTGGCATTGTTGGCGGGGTTGCGTATCGTGCGTCCGCAGGTGGCGAAGCGAGCCTTCTTCTCTTTCGCCTGGGGGCTGTCCCGCGAGAAGTTGCAGGAGGAGTGCCGCGCCTTTGCGGCGGAGGAGCTGCTCCCCTCCGTCTTCCCCGAAGTGCTGCGGCGCCTCAATGATCATTTGTCCGTCGGCGACGAGGTGGTTCTCTGTTCGGCCTCCCCGGTGTGGTGGACGCGTCCCTTCGCGGAGTTGCTGGGTATCCGGCGTGTCATCGCCACGCCGCTTCGGCTTGTGCGCGACCGCGTGCCGCTCCTCCCACGCATAGAAGCGCCCGGCAACAACCGGGGCGTCGTGAAGTTGCAGCGTCTCGCCGCCGCAGGCATCTCGCATGCCGACCTCGGCTACACCGACAGCACCGCGGATCTGCCCCTCCTCTCCATTTGTTCCCGGGCGGTGCTGGTGAATCCTCCGCCCCGTCTCGTGCGGCAGGCTCCGCCCCGCGCGGAGATTCTTCGTCCCGGCGGTGTCCCTTCCCCCATCTTCTTCACCCTCGCTTGCCTGACAGGAAGCTGTTCACTTCGTACTTCTCTCTGATTTATTTGCCTTTGAAAGAATCTTGTATTCGTGTTCGGAAAGTGCTAGAGTGAGGACAAGCGAGGGAAATGATATGCGAAAGAACTTCTCAGTTTCGGGCTTTCTGCAATGTTGGCATGTATTCTGCCTGCTCGTGTGCTGCGTGTTTTTGGGAATGAGCGGCGCTCTCTGCGCGGAGGAGGCGCCCGTCAGCATCCCCTCGGGGACGGATGTCCTCTTCCCCGGGCAGGCTGAGGAGAGTGAGGAGTATTCCCTCCTCCGGCAGCAGCTGAAAGCGTCGAGAGGGGGCAACGAGATCAACAAGCAGGATGAAAGCGGTCTGACCCCCCTGATGCGCGCTGCAAAACTGAATGATCGTCTTGTCGTTGCCTGGCTCCTCGCGAAAAATGCAGCCACCGACGTCGCGGACGTCGCGGGGAAGACTGCCGCCGACTACACGACGGATGAGTCGATCCGGGAGGCCATCCTCCTGTGCCGGAACGACAAGAGCCCGCTGAGCCCGGAGGAGAAAGAGCAGCTTGCGGAGATCCCGTACGCCAACCTCGCGGAAATGGTCGAGAGGACGGGGGGAGATGCTCCTGCCTCGCTGCGGTTGCTGGTGCTGCTGCTACGCAGCGGTCAGAATGCGCGTGATATCGATTACCACCCCCGCATGGGGTTGCTGTTTGCCAGCATTCTTTTCCGCCACTGGTTCGATATTCGCAAGGCAGCCGAGCATTACTACAGCCGCCAGATTTCGCCGGAGTTCCTGAGGCTGGCTATCGCCCTCGGCTTCCGGGCAGATACCCGCGATTCCCTCAAGCAGCTACTTTTTGCCGAGGCCATCGACGATACAAATCTCATGCGCGCCGTGCTCACCAGCGACCCGAATCTCCTTCGTAAAAAAAACATTCTGGGACAGATTGCCGGGCATCTCGTCTCCGCGGATGCTTTCCGGGTGCTGATGGATTTCGGATTCGACGCCAAAATACGCTGGAGAGAACGTGAAACGGGTCTCGCGGGAACGCTGATTTACAGCGTGTGCCTCGGCAAAGCCAGCTCGGAGGTGCTCTGCGCCCTCCTCGAAAACGGAGTTGCTCTCCCCTCCCTCCCCGAGGGTGCCAACTTCATCACGTTCTACATTCTCTCCTGCCGGGGCGACGTCAAGGCCGTGCAGGCCCTCATTGAAGCCGGCGTGGACATCAACAAAGTCGGAACGCCCGGGAAGGAAGGCAGTATCGCCGGCATTCCCCCCGTCGTCGCGGCGTCCTTTTCCTCCCCCCGGATTCTGCGTTTCCTCCTTTCGAAGGGGGCGGATCCGAATACCGGGACCGTAGAACCGGGGGGGAGCGCTTCCGGAGCCGGGCCGCTGCATGCTGCTGCAAAAGCCGGACGCGCCGATATTATCCGCCTTCTCCTCGAGGCAAAGGCAGATCCGAACAGAGCGGAAGAATCCACCGGCTACACCCCTCTGCACTACGCCGTCCGGGCCGGGCGCGTGGAGGCCGTGAAGGAGCTCCTCGCCGCAGGAGCACGCACGGATGCCTGCGTCAAGCTTCCGCCCGGTGCGACCATGCAGAAGGGAAGTGTCCTGGAGCTGGCGCTTGCCGGCTTCTCCACAGGAGATGGAAGCAAACGCCCGGATTTCTACAACGAGGAGCAGTTGCAAATACTTCGCGCGCTCTTCGATGCCGGACTCTCCTGCGACCCCCAGGCGCTCACGTTTTTCATCAATGCCGATCTTCCCCCTGCCATGCGTGAGGAAATCGGGCTTCTCCTGCTCGACCGCGGGGCGGACCCCCTGGCGACCAACAGAGGGAAAACAAGCCTCATCAACCTCTGCTCCGGCGGGCTGGTCATCTCCCAGCGCCTTCTGGATGCAGGGGTGCCTGTCAATGCCGTTGCTGAAGACGGCTCCTGCGCGCTGGACCAGGCTGTGGTTGCGGATAACAAACCTGTCATCGAACTGCTCCGCAACGCCGGCGCCCGAATGGTGGGGCATGTGCGCGTAGCGTCCCCTGCCGCCCTGCGCCGCCTGATTGAGAATGGCCTCGAAATCCCCCCCACCGCCTTTGACGATGTCCGTTTCACCTCGTCCCATCTGGCTGATTCCTATTCGAGAAATGACCTTCAGCAGGTGGCCTCGATCCTGAAGGAAGCGGGCGCAGATCCCGCCCGGGCGCTGCTCCGCCACGCCGAGCACGAGTTCGAACCGGCCCGCGTGTTGATCGGCATCGGTTTTGACCCCAACGCAACGAACGAAAACGGAGAAACACCGCTGATGGTCTGCTCCGATTCCTCCGCCATTGTCCCCCTCCTTCTGAACATGGGAGCCAGGGTTGATGCCGTGGACAAGGCGGGAAAGAGTGTCCTCATCCATGCCATCAACAACGGCCACAACACCATCGTCATAGGAATCCTCCTGCGCGCCGGCGCCGACCCGAAGCTGAAGGATCTTGAGGGAAATTCTGCCCTCGATCTCGCCGCGAAAAAAGGCCTTTTCGAGCTCGTCAGACCCCTGGCCGACCACGGCTGCAAAGCTGAGGCAAAGAGCCTTCTGACTACGGCCGATGAGGCGGGCAACACCCTGCTCATGAAAGCCTTGCTGACGCCGAATGTTCTTCCGAGAGTCATCAGAGAATTGGTCGACCTCGGTTCCGATGTCAATGCTCGTGATGCGGAGGGAAAGAGCCCGCTGCATATCCTGGCTGCCCAGAGCTATAACATCAGCCCGATCGTTCAAATTCTCCTCAAAGCAAAAGCCGATATCAATGCTCAGTCCAAGGACGGGATGACTCCCCTCATGGTCGTCTGCAACACAGAAAACCCTCCAAAACGTTCCTACCGCATCGCTCAACTCATCCGTAGCGGCGCCAACGTCGATATCCAGGACTCCGCCGGCAACACCGCCGCCATGCACATCGCAAATCTGGCGGACGACGCCGGTAACATCGCCAAACTCCTCGACGCGGGCGCCAAACTTCACCTCAAAAATAAAGAGGGCAAAACGCTCATGCAGATAGCCAGGGAGAAAAATAGGGAGAAAATTCTCAATCTCCTGCAGGAAAGAGAAAACAAAACAAAGGAAGGACGAATCACGAAGGATCGGGTCGGCGCGCTTGCGCGCGTTTCCGCGGAGCGATAGCGGGAGCGGAGCCGATTCCGGGGTGCGAATTATTGTCCATCACTGCTTCTTTTTTGGCAGGAAAAACCCTCGCTGTTTCTCGGAGATGGGAATTTGGGCGATTTCCATGGCGTGGAGCATTTCTTCCCAGAGGCGGCGACGTTCCCCGAGTTCGGTGGTGCGCAGGAGGTAGCTCGGATGATGTGTAACGACGACGGGAATGCCGCTGAATTGAGGATTTTTGATCTCCTGGTAGGCGGAGAGGGGAAGCTCTCCGCGCTGCAAAAGCCCGCGAGCAGCAATCACTCCCAGCGCCACAATGACGCGGGGACGGACGCGGGAAACCTCGAACTCCAGCATGGGGAGCGAGCGGGAAATCTCTGCAGCATTCGGAGGACGATTGTTGAGGGTCTGGTGGGGGACAATCGGACGCAATTTTACCATGTGCGTGAGGTAGATTTTCTCCCGGTCCAGACCCATGGCACGCAGCATTTCGTCCAGCTTGACGCCGGCTTCTCCACTGAAAGGTTTACCGGATTGTTCATCGTAATAATTCGGCGCATCCCCCACGAAAAACATGGCGGCATGGGGCGAACCATCGCCCCAGACGGGGATATTGCGCAGCGAGCCGAGCTCCTTCAACGGTTCCCAATTCAGGAGTAACTTCCTGGACTGCTCGCGGATTTCCTCCGGCGTTCTCCCGGCAGGACGGAAGAAGAGTTTTTCATCCGGCTCCTGCTGAGGCTCTGCGGCCTCCTCCGCCCCGGCTGAAGTCACACTCCCGGGAAGCGCGACGCTATCGAGGGACCCCGCCTCCGCTTCCGGGGTCGGAGAGGAAGCAACCTGCGCAACGCCGCCCCGGCGCGCAGCAAGCATCCACGAGCGCAGGATGGGGCGCACCTCTTCCTCCAGAACGATGCTCTTGTGTCCCGCAAACAGAAGCCCCTGCAAGTAGTCACGCACGAGACTGCGTATGGTCAAGCTCTCCACGCCGCCATCCTACTGAGCGCGGCACACTTTGTCAAGAGGTTTAGAAAGGACAGCAGGGCAAACGCATTTGAAAACCCATGAACAGAATTGGATGTATAGAATTTAGTATCAATAACTTATTTAAATTATTGATACTAAATATAAAATATGATAGGATACAGGGATGCATCATCTTATTACAAAAATCAGCCTGATGGAAGACCCAAGAACCGGCAACGCAAAAATACATAAGTTGACGGACATCGTTTCATGGTGATAGTGGCGCTTTTGCGAGGGTATTTCGTATGTTGAGTAGAGAGGGATTTGAAGATATGTTTCGGGAATTAGTGAAAGAATTCAGGCAGAGGCGAGAAAAAGAAGCAGGAGAGGAGGCGGCAGAAAGAAACATCAGCATAGATGGTAAAACGATCTGTGGAGCGGGCTGGTGCTGGGACAAACGCGAGTTGAAGAGAAGAGTAATGAAGTGACGGCGATTCCCAAGCTAATAGACT
>CANRLM010000072.1 GCA_947631435.1 uncultured Akkermansia sp. | reverse complement strand
TCGTTTACGCGTCCTGCTCGAATGCTCCCTCCTGTTTCACAAAAATCCCTCTTTCCACAAAAATTTGGGTTGACCCCGAAAAGCAACGGCATCACGGAAGGCTTCCACCGCAAGATGAAACTCATTCAACGTCGCGCCTACGGTTTCCGAAACTTCCAGAACTATCGTTTACGCGTCCTGCTCGAATGCTCCCTCCTGTTTCACAAAAATCCCTCTTTCCACAAAAATTTGGGTTGACCCCAAAAATTTGGGTTGACCCTATTTTTTGATAGGGCCGGAGGGATTCGAACCCTCGACCAAAGGATTATGAGTCCTCTGCTCTAACCGCTGAGCTACAGCCCCGGTGAGATGGTACAGGAAAGAAACACAATACGCAAGCCCAAAATTGTGATTGGTTTGCAATGCGTGCGGATGCGCTGCTCAAGTTTCTGCTTGATTTCGCATGTTTCAGGGTGTAAATTCCAACACGGAACATAAATGTGCGGTGGTGGGACTTTTTCCGCCGTCGCACAGCATCTTTATTCACATTATGAGCACTACCTATAGCACTATTGATGCCAACGAAGCTGTGGCATCTGTCGCCTATCGTTGTTCGGAAGTGGCCGCCATTTACCCCATTACCCCATCGTCTCCGATGGGGGAATCCGCTGAGACGTGGACGGCTGTGGATCGCAAGAACCTTTGGGGCACAGTTCCAAGCATCGTAGAGATGGAAAGTGAAGCCGGAGCGGCCGGCGCCGTGCATGGCGCGCTGCAGACGGGTTCCCTCGCCACCACCTTTACGGCGTCGCAAGGTCTGCTGTTGATGATTCCCAATATGTTCAAGATTGCCGGCGAGTTGACGCCGTGTGTTTTCCACATAGCCGCTCGAGCTCTTGCCGCACAGGGTCTTTCCATTTTCGGTGACCATAGCGACGTGATGGCTTGCCGCGCAACAGGTTTTGCGATGCTCTGTGGAGCAAACACGCAGGAGGCGCCGGACATGGCCGCCATCGCGCATGCTGCCACGCTGGAAAGTCGCGTGCCGTTCATCAACTTCTTTGATGGATTCCGGACCTCGCATGAAGTGGGCAAGATTGCCGACATCACGGATGAAACCCTGCGCGCCATGATTGACCAGAAACTCGTGGACGAATTCCACGCGCGCGGACTCACTCCGGATGCTCCCGTTGTGCGCGGCACTGCCCAGAACCCTGACGTATATTTCCAGGGGCGTGAAACCGTTAATAAGTATTACAACGCCGTGCCCGGCATCGTGAAGAAAGCCATGAAGAAATTTGGCGAGCTCACCGGGCGCTGCTATGATCTCGTGGAGTATGTGGGTTCTCCGACGGCGACGCGCGTCATCGTCATCATGGGATCCGGTGCGGAAGCCTGCTGGGAGACGGTGCAGGCGCTCAAGGATGATGTGGGCGTGCTGAAAGTGCGTCTGTATCGTCCGTTCCCGGCGGAGGACTTCGTTGCTGCGCTGCCGAAGAGTGTGAAGAAGATTGCCGTGCTGGACCGCACCAAGGAACCCGGCAGTCAGGGTGAACCCCTGTTGCAGGACGTAGTACAGGCGTTGGCAGATGCCTCCGTCCGCGGTAAATTGCCCTTTGCCATGCCGAAAGTGGTAGGCGGGCGCTACGGCCTCGGCTCCAAGGAATTCACCCCGGCTATGGCCAAGGGAGTGTACGATGAGCTGGCAAAGGATGAGCCTATGACCGGTTTTGCTGTTGGCGTAGAAGATGACGTGACCGGTAAATCCATCGCGTATGATCCGAGTTTCTCCACGGAGAGTGATACTGTCACGCGTTGTATGTTCTACGGGCTGGGCTCTGATGGCACCGTGGGCGCGAACAAGGATGCCATCAAGATTATCGGCAAGCATACGGATCTCTACGTGCAAGGCTACTTCGTGTACGACTCCAAGAAGAGCGGCTCCTCTACGGTGTCCCACCTTCGCTTCGGAACCACGCCGATCCACAGTACTTACCTCATCACCAGCGCCAACTTCATTGCGTTGCACCAGCCGAGCCTCTTGAACACCTTTGATTTCTTGAAGAATGCTGCTCCGGGCGCCACCTTCCTCATGAACACTGCGGTGGAGCCGGAGAAAGTGTGGGATTCTCTCCCTGCTCGCATGCAGCAGCAGATCCTCGACAAAGGAATCAAGATGTACTGCATCGATGCTTTCAAAGTAGCAAAGGCAACAGGCATGGGCGGACGCATCAACATGATCATGCAGACCTGCTTCTTCAAGCTCTCCGGCGTGATTCCTGCCGATGCTGCTATCGGATACATCAAGGAAGCCATCAAGAAAACCTACGGCAAGAAGGGCGAGGAAGTTGTGGCGAAAAACATCGCCGCCGTAGATGCCACCCTTGAAAACCTGCATGAGGTGCCGCTGGGGTCGACCATCACCGGACACGACATTCCTGAGCCTCTGCAGGGCAATCCCCCGGCCTTTGTTCGTGACGTCCTTGGCAAAATCGTTACAGGTGACGGCGACAACGTGAAAGTCTCCGAGATGCCTTGCGACGGCACCTTCCCTTCCGGAACCACGCAGTACGAGAAGCGCGACCTGGCGTTGGAAATTCCCGTGTGGAATCCCGAAACGTGTATCCAGTGCGGCAAATGCACCATGGTATGTCCGCACGCCTGCATCCGCGCCCAGATCACCGACCCCGCCAACCTCGAGGGAGCGCCGGAGACTTTCAAGAGCGCCGATGCCAAGAAAATGCACAAGGATTGGCAAGGCAAGAAGTTCATCATCCAGGTTTCCGCATCCGATTGCACAGGCTGCACCCTTTGCACGCACGTGTGCCCCACCGGTTCCGTGGTAATGACTCCCGCCTCTGTGGCGCTCAAGCCGGAGGCGGAAAATTGGAAGTTCTTCAACGCCCTCCCGGATCCGGATCGCACCATCGTAGGACGCGACAAGGTGAAGGACGCGCAATTCCTGCGTCCTCTTTTCGAGTTCTCGGGCGCCTGCGCCGGCTGCGGCGAGACCCCATATATCAAGGTGCTCTCACAGCTCTTCGGCAACCGCCTCGTGGTGGCCAACGCCACGGGATGTTCCTCCATCTACGGCGGCAACCTGCCCACCACCCCGTGGAGCCATGATGCAGAGGGGCGCGGCCCCGCCTGGTGCAACAGCCTGTTTGAGGACAACGCCCAGTTTGGTCTCGGCTTCCGCGTGTCGCTGGATAAGAAGCAACAGTACGCCCTTGAGCTACTGCACGCCGCGGCGCCGAAAGTCGGTGAGTCCCTCGTGCAGGAGCTGCTGGACAACCCGCAGAAGAGCGAAGCGGACATCGCCAAGGCGCGTGCCACGGTGGAGCAGATCAAGACCGCCTGCGGCAGTGATCCCGAACTTGCCGCGCTTAAGGCGCAGGCCAACTACCTCGTCCGCAAATCCGTCTGGATCATCGGCGGCGACGGCTGGGCCTACGACATCGGCTATGGCGGTTTGGACCACATTCTCGCCTCCGGGCGCAATGTGAAGGTGCTCGTGCTGGACACCGAAGTGTACTCCAACACGGGCGGTCAATGCTCCAAGTCCACCCCGCGCGCGGCTGTTGCGAAATTTGCCACGCGAGGCAAGGATCAGGTCAAGAAGGATATCGGCTATATGGCGATGACTTACGGCAACATCTATGTCGCCTCCATCTCCATGGGCGCCAACGATGAACATGCCCTCAAGACCCTCCTGGAAGCTGAGGAGTACGACGGACCCGCTCTCATCATCGCCTACAGCCATTGCATCAACCACGGCATCAACATGGCCCAGGGGCTCGACCGTCAGAAGGATGCGGTGGACTGCGGACGTCTCTTGCTGTACAACTTCAATCCGGATCGCATCAAGGAAGGCAAAAATCCGCTTACCATCAAGAGTAAAGCGCCCAAGAAGGACGTCAAAGAGGCCCTGCTCGGTGAAAACCGTTTCCGTCTGCTGGCCAAGAATAACAAGGAGCACTTCGATCAGCTCATTGCTCTGGAAGAAGGTGACATCGCCCGTCGCTTGCGTCTCTATCAGGCACTCGCGGCTATTGATTATTCACCTTCTGAGAGCGTTCCGCAGGCATGACCCGGAAGGTCCTTCTTTAAGTTGTTCACGCGCGGGAGGGATGTGAGCCCCTCCCGCGTTTTTCTCTTCGTCGAATCCATGCCCATCAACCCGCCGGCGTATGTGCTTAGCGTGCTCCACCAGCTGGAGCATTCCGGCTACCAGGCGTACGTGGTGGGGGGATGTGTGCGTGATTCACTCATGGGAATAGAGCCGTCGGACTGGGATGTGTGCTCCGATGCTACGCCGGAACAGATGCTGGCGGTCTTTGAGCGACGTCGCATCATTCCGACCGGACTCAAGCACGGAACAATTACTGTGCGTTCGAAAGGTCATAATGTTGAAGTGACTACATTTCGAATTGATGGCTCATATTCCGATAATCGCCACCCGGATCGGGTGTCATTCGTCGCCAAGCTGGAGGAAGATCTGTCGCGGAGAGATTTCACAGTCAACGCTATGGCATATAATCCGAGGAGCGGACTCGTGGATATTTTCGGCGGAGAAAAAGATTTGGAAAGTCACACGATTCGTTGCGTTGGGGAGCCTGACGTTCGATTCCATGAAGACGGGCTGCGTATCCTACGCGCATTGCGTTTTGCCGCACGCTTTCAATTTGATATTGAGGAAAAAACATCGAATTCAATCCGTCGAAATCGAAATTTATTGGACAACATCAGCGTTGAGCGTGTCTTCAAGGAATTGCAGGGTATTCTCGTGGCGAGAGGTGCGGCGGGCATCCTTGCCGCCTTTCCGGAAGTCGTTGAGAGCTTTCTCCCTGAAACACGGGCAACGTTCGACAGTAAAGCGTGGAAAATCAAGGTGTTTCGTATTGGCGTTGCGCCCGAAGAGAGCTTCCCTATGCGCCTCGCCTTTTTATTGCATGGCCTCACGCCGCAACAGGTGAAAAACACCCTTGTCCGTTTGAAAAGCGATAACAGGACGATGCGGTATGTCACCACTTTGCTGGAAGAACTTCCTAAGCCGTTGCCGATCACACGCGGCGAGATGCGCAAACTTATCGGTCGCATCGGTGAGGGCATGGTGCGTGCGCTGCTTTGCGCGACGCGCATCCTCGAGGGGGTCGAAGCCGTTCGCGTAAGCGAGCAGCTCCTGGAGGAGACCCTTGCCACGCCACCGGTCTATACTCTTCAGGATCTTGCTATTGATGGGCAAGAACTTATGAATCTAGGCGTTTCTGCCGGACCCGCGCTTGGCGCGGTCTTGCAACGTCTTCTCAATGAGGTACAGGAAGAGAAGCTGTCCAATGAAAAGGGGGCTCTCGCTGCGCGATCAGAAGAGCTTATCCGGAGACGGGAAGCCTGATTTCTACTCCCATTCAATGGATGCCGGGGGCTTGGTGCTCACATCGTAAAGCACACGGTTCGTGCCCTTCACTTCGTTGAGAATGCGATTTGAAACCTCTCGCAACAGGTCATAGGGTAACTGCACCCAATCGGCAGTCATGGCGTCCTCCGACACAATGGCGCGGAGATTGGTGGCAAACTCGTAGGAGCGTTCATCACCCTTCACGCCGACGGTTTTGACAGGGATGAGCCCGGCATACGCCTGCCAGCATTGATCATACCAGCCCCACTTACGAAGGGTGGAGATGAAGATTGCATCGCTCTCGCGGATGATCTCAAGCTTCTCCCTGGTTACTTCTCCCGGGCAGCGCACGGCAAGACCTGGACCGGGAAAGGGATGGCGCCAGAGGATGTCGTGCGGGATACCCATGGAAGCGCCCAGCGCCCGCACTTCATCTTTAAAGAGGAAGGCGAGCGGCTCTATCACTTTCCCTTGAGCCTGAAGCTCCAACACACGTTCCACGCGGTTGTGGTGCGTTTTGATGACAGAAGCCTTGCTTTTGGCGTTAGAAGCGCTCTCGATGACATCCGGATAGAGGGTACCCTGAGCAAGCATCTCAGCATCCCCTACGGCGTCCCAGAACACGTCGATGAAAAGCGAGCCGATGATGCGGCGTTTCTTCTCCGGGGAAGTCTCGCCCGCCAGAGCAGCGAGAAAACGCTCAGACGCATCGACTGTTTCGATGTTCACCCCCATGCGCAGGAAGTTTTTCTCCACCTCTTTTGCCTCGTTTTTGCGCAGCAGACCGTTGTCCACAAAAATGCAGCGGACATTCACCCCCGCCTCATGGAGCAGGACGGCCAGCACGGTGCTGTCCACCCCGCCGGAAACTCCGCAGACGACTTGTCGCTCGCCGACTTTCGAGCGAATTTCTTCAATGAGTTCACGCTTGAAGTCACCGATGTCGAAGGGCGCCAGTTCCCTGGCAAAGGAAAGGAAATTACGCAGGATAGTGCGTCCCTCGTGAGAATGCGTTACTTCCGGGTGAAACTGAATGCCAAACATATTCGTTCCCCACTGCAGGGAAACAGGCACTCCCTCGCTGTTGCGGGCAATCACTCGGCATCCTTCGGCCAAATGATCCACTGTATCCGAGTGGCTCATCCACACCTGCGAGGATGAGGAAACTCCGGCATACAGTCCTGTCGTCTCCTCCGGGATGAGTGCGGCAGGACCATATTCGCGCCGATTGCTGGGGCGCACAGTGCCGCCGGTCTTGATGTTCAGCAGCTGCATCCCGTAGCACACACCCAGAACCGGCACGCCAAAGCTGCAAAGGCGTTCAAAATCAATATCCGGGGCATCCGGCTCCGAGGTGCTTCGCGGTCCGCCGGATAGAATTACAGCTCCGGGTTCGATCATCTCATCAATCTCCTCGGGCGTGTAGAGCTTTGCCATGTATCCGAGCTCACGCACTCGTCTGACAATCAACTGAGTATACTGTGAACCAAAATCGACGACAGCAACTAAATGTTTAGGAACTACCATGCCGTGGGTATCATATCATCCGATTTGTTGTTCCGCAAGCCCCATTTTGAGTGTACAGGAGCATTCTTCGGGCAAAACGGGACTATCCTGCAGGCAAAGACAGAGGCGATAATTTTCGTGCCTGTCTCGTGCCGAATAGCGCAGGCGTCTGCGTGGAATGACCCAGTGGACCCGACCAAGCAACCATGCCCCGACCTCTCGGGAGGCGGGGGAAGGGAAAAGGAGCGTGCAATTTTTGCAGTTGTCCCGGCAGCGGCTTCAGCCTATCTGGGCACGGCCGGAGAGGCGGGCGCCTTCATCCATGGAGAGAACGCCTGTAGTGATGTCGCCATTGATGACAGCATGGTTGCTCAGATGGCAGCGTTCACTGTTTACATTGCCGTTTACATGACCGTAGACGTGCACTTCACCGGCCTGGATGTCGCCCTTTATGTCGGCCATTTCTCCGATGGTAACTTTGCCGGATTCAGAATGGATTTTGCCGTCAATTTTACCATCGATATGCATGTCACTCTGGAAGCGGATGGAGCCGATGATTTCGATACCAGCGGCGAGGACGTTAGTTTGAGGAGTGTCCATATAAAACGGTGCGTTGGTTTGGTTGTAAAGTGGAGTTAGGGAGAGGTTACACAGTCATGATTTCCTTTTCTTTCGCTTCGACCTGCTCATCGATTTTCCTGACGTACTTGTCCGTGAGTTTCTGGACTTTGTCTTCGCATTGGCGCTGTCCGTCTTCGGTGAGCACATTGTCAGCCTTGAGCTTTTTCGCGCCATCCATGCCAACTTTGCGTGCTGCGCGGACTCGGACCCGGGTGTCCTCTGCGAGGCTTTTCACATATTTGACGAGTTCCTTGCGGCGTTCGCCGGAAAGCTCGGGGATGGGAAGGCGTACAGAACGCGCATCAATGATGGGAGAAATGCCGAGACGACTCTCCGCGATGGCTTTCTTGATGTCATTCAGTGTACCCGGGTCAAAAGGCTGGATCAGGATGGAGCGGGCATCCGGGGTAGAGACCACGGCGAGGCTCTTGAGCTTCATGCTGGAGCCATAGGAGGCGACATACACGTCCATGTTGTCCACGAGGGAAGGGGAGGCTTTGCCTGTGCGTACGCCGCCGAAGTCGGCATTCATATGCTGCAGGGCTTCATCCATGGAAGTTTCAACTTCCAAGAGCAGGGTTTCTTCGTCCATTGTTGTGTGGTGTTGATTTAAAAATTTAAAGAGGAGAAAAGGGGAAATTACAGGCTGATAATGCTGCCGATCCTTTCACCAAGCAGGGCGCGGGTGATGTTTCCTTCGCGATGCATATCAAAAACCATGATGGGTTTGCGATTATCCTTGCAAAGGGTGAAAGCAGTCTGATCCATTACCTTGAGTTCGCGAGTGATGCACTCTTCATAGCTGATGGTGTCGAAGCGAGTGGCGGTGGGATCTACCTTGGGGTCAGCGCTATACACGCCGTCCACAGAGGTGGCTTTCATGACGATCTCGGCATTTACCTCGCAGGCGCGCAACGCAGCAGCCGTGTCGGTGCTGAAAAAGGGGTTGCCTGTGCCAGCAGCGAAAACCACGACCTGGCCACTGCGGAGCAGGTCACGGGCCGCATTGCGTACGTACGGCTCTGCCACATTTTTCATCTCAATGGCGCTCATCACGTGGCAGGGTACGCCCGCTTCCTGAACCGCGGAGCAAATAGAGAGCGCGTTCATCACTGTGGCCAGCATGCCGACGTAGTCCGCCGTGGGTCGGTCCATCCCGCGTACACTGGCTTTTGCGCCGCGCCAGATATTGCCCCCCCCCACAACGATAGCGATCTGCAAACCGGCTTTGCGTTGGGCTTCCGCAATTTCGCGAGCGATGCGCGCCACGATCTCAGGCGAGATATTGTCTCGACTTCCCTGGACACGCAGAGCCTCCCCGCTGAGTTTCAGCAGGATTCTCTTGTACGGCACGGCGGTCTTCTCAGTACTCATAGTCCGTGAGGTTTTTTCCCCCCCCCTCTGTACGCGACCAAGTATTGCACAGTCCGCTTCGGATTGCCAGACAATTTTTCTGGCGGGCGAATAAAATTGTGGGTGACAAATCATACTTCTCCTTGACTCACGGGGTGAGATGTCTTATCCTACCCGCGCATGGCAACTGACCGGCGACACAAGCGAAATTTTTCGATTATTGCGCATATTGACCATGGCAAGACGACGCTTTCCGACCGTCTGCTGGAGCGCACGCATACCATCGCGGAGCGGGATAAGCAGGATCAGTTGCTGGATGCGATGGATCTGGAACGCGAGAAGGGTATCACCATCAAATCGCATCCGGTAACGATGCGTTATGTGGCGCAGGATGGTGAGGAGTACGAATTAAATCTCCTGGATACGCCGGGGCACGTTGATTTCTCCTATGAGGTTTCGCGCTCGCTGGCAGCGTGTGATGGTGCGCTTCTTATTGTGGATGCAGCTCAAGGCGTTGAAGCACAAACGCTTGCAAATATGCATTTAGCGATGGAGCAGCGGCTCGATATTGTGCCTATCATTAACAAGATCGACTTGCCGAGTGCGAATCTGCCCGCGGTGTATCGCCAGCTTGAGGAGCTTATCTGCATCCCCCACGAAGAGGCGATTCTGTGTTCCGCAAAGGCGGGCATTGGCATTGAAGAAGTGTTGGAGGCCATCGTGAAGCGTATTCCCCCGCCTGCCGAAGGGACAGATGACAAACTGCGAGCACTGGTATTTGATTCGGTTTATGATGCATACCGGGGGGTAGTGTCGTATGTGCGTGTGGTGAGTGGGCGCGTGGCGCGCGGGATGAAGGTGAAGCTTTTTGCTGATGCGGCAAGTTACGAAGTGAAGGAGGTGGGGATCTTTACTCCCGGTATGCAGGCTACTGAGGCATTGGAAGAGGGGGATGTCGGTTACATTATCGCCAACATGAAGTCCACAGCGGATGTGAAGATCGGCGATACGTACACGAACCTGGTGAATCCCTGCGCGGAGCCGCTTCCGGGTTTTCGGCAAATTCGTCCGATGGTGTTTTCCGGCATTTATCCCGTGGATTCTGCGGACTACGAGAGTCTGAAGGCCGCCATGGCAAAGTTGCAGATCAACGATGCGGCGTTCACCTATTCTGCGGAGAGCTCTGTCGCTTTGGGCTTTGGTTTTCGCTGCGGCTTTCTTGGTCTGTTGCATATGGAGATCATCCAGGAGCGCCTGCGGCGCGAGTTTAACATGGATGTCATATCCACATATCCCTCTGTCATCTACGAGGTTACAAAGACTGATGGCTCCGAAGTGCAGGTGGATAACCCAAGTGCGTTACCCGAAGCCCAGGAGATTCAGGAGATTCGCGAGCCTGTGGTGAAGGTGTTCGTGATGGTCCCCGGCGCGTATATTGGGGATATCATGCGATTAGTGATGGAGAAGCGCGGTGAGATTGCACACACGGAGACGATTGATGAGACGCGTGTGATGCTCACCTGTCGCATCCCTATGGCAGAGATTCTGGTGGATTTCAACGATAAACTTAAGAGCATCACGCGTGGTTATGGTTCCATGGATTACGAGTACGACGGTTACCAGTCTGCCAAGCTCGTGAAAATGGACATCATGATAGCCGGTGAGCCGGTAGATGCGTTTTCAATGATTGTACACCGTGATCATGCAGAGTCCAGTGGTCGAGAAATCGCAGTAAAGCTCAAGGACGTCATTCCTCGTCAACTCTTTACCGTGGCGATCCAGGCCTGCATCGGCGGCAAAATCATCGCACGAGAGAGTATATCTCCTATGCGCAAAAATGTGACAGCAAAATGTTATGGCGGTGATGTCACCCGCAAGCGCAAGCTCCTCGAAAAACAAAAAGAGGGTAAGAAACGCATGAAGGCTATTGGGCGCGTAAATATTCCACAGGAGGCCTTTATCAACGTCCTCAAAAGTGGGGATTGATTCCGGGGCACGCGCAGAGCAAATGCATATGGGAAATGCGTTTGCTGAAGTCCGAATTACGATGTTTGCCCTGATGAAGAAGCACGGTTCAGGAGTTGTGGTGGAAAGTGCTTCGCAATGGGGGCGCTGCGAACAAAAACACCGTATTGGCGATGCAATGCGGTGTTTTGCTGGACATTCTGAAGCTGCATCCAGCAGGCAATCCAGCATTTGCAATTTTTGCGTTTTCCAATCCAGCTCATAGGTGTCGTGGGTCTAGGTTTCACTAGGTCTAGCGCGATTTTTTATATGACCGTGCTATGTGACCAAAAATGTAACCATCCTATACCACACCTCTCAACACCTTGCCAAGATAAAAATGCGCCTGTCAGTCACTTGCAACTTCTACCAGACGAAAAAAGTCATATTTTTTTGATAGCTCCGGAGGGAATCGAACCCACATCGAAGGTACCGGAAACCTTTGTCCTATCCATTGAACGACGGAGCCTCAAGTGCGCGTATTCTTGCATAATTCCCCTCTTCTGTCAAGAACAGCGTTTCAGGAGCAATACGCGCGCATTGCCTCAAAAATAAAGTCACCGAAGGATTGCTAAAAACCAAGAAAGGGGATTTCCTGAAAGCTTGATGCCT
>CANRLM010000071.1 GCA_947631435.1 uncultured Akkermansia sp. | reverse complement strand
CTGTATTTTTGAGGTAACCGATCCTAACTCATTGTACCATTCCTTCTTTTCGGCGTCCTGAATTATGAGGTAACGCGGTGGAGGAAGAGAGGGATGGTTTTGCCTTGAATCCAAACACTAGGGTGTTACAATAGGGGTCAAGCGCATGCTCGCGCAATTCCTGTTTTGCCTTGAATCCAAACACTAGGGTGTTACAATTGAATCTGGCGAAATTGACTCGCCGGATACGTTTTGCCTTGAATCCAAACACTAGGGTGTTACAATCACCGAGAAAAGAGGGGGAACCTTGGCTCTGTTTTGCCTTGAATCCAAACACTAGGGTGTTACAATCCGGCGGCATTGTGACCAATGGCATCCCCGGTTTTGCCTTGAATCCAAACACTAGGGTGTTACAATTACGCACAGCAAAACTCGTTCGAGTTCTTGTTTTGCCTTGAATCCAAACACTAGGGTGTTACAATATTGCTCATTCTCATGCGACACGAAAGTGGGTTTTGCCTTGAATCCAAACACTAGGGTGTTACAATCCTCAGCCGCTTAATGCAAACCGACGTTAGTTTTGCCTTGAATCCAAACACTAGGGTGTTACAATGCGCAGAGGAAGGTATGGGACGCGGAGACGGTTTTGCCTTGAATCCAAACACTAGGGTGTTACAATCGGCGAGCGCGGCGAGCGTCATTTTTTGCGGTTTTGCCTTGAATCCAAACACTAGGGTGTTACAATCTTGTGCTCGTCATGAGAGCGGATGAGTTTGTTTTGCCTTGAATCCAAACACTAGGGTGTTACAATCTCTGCCCATCGCCGGCTGCTTCGACCCCTGTTTTGCCTTGAATCCAAACACTAGGGTGTTACAATTCCAAGGGTATCTTCCACGGTGAGCACGCGGGTTTTGCCTTGAATCCAAACACTAGGGTGTTACAATGGAGGAAGCGACCCCCGGAGCCGCCGATTAGTTTTGCCTTGAATCCAAACACTAGGGTGTTACAATGGACGTCCGTCCCCCTCCTTCAGGGTTTCGGTTTTGCCTTGAATCCAAACACTAGGGTGTTACAATGACAGGCACGCAGTGTATCAGGGCGCGCAGGTTTTGCCTTGAATCCAAACACTAGGGTGTTACAATTCGGTGGCAGGGCAAGTGCGGGCTATGTTGGTTTTGCCTTGAATCCAAACACTAGGGTGTTACAATCTGGAGCGTGCCGCCGCGGATGTTGCATGAGTTTTGCCTTGAATCCAAACACTAGGGTGTTACAATAACCAAAGTACCCTGTGCCGCCTGATTTTGGTTTTGCCTTGAATCCAAACACTAGGGTGTTACAATCAACGCGGCGACTCTTCACCTCCACGCGCGGTTTTGCCTTGAATCCAAACACTAGGGTGTTACAATCGTAGGCAAACCGTATTTTCCCCAGCTTCTGTTTTGCCTTGAACCCAAACACTAGGGTGTTACAATAGACGATACGTCGCGTGCTGAGTTTGGTGAGTTTTGCCTTGAATCCAAACACTAGGGTGTTACAATCGACAGAGGCGAGCAAGGAGTGCCCGGCTAGTTTTGCCTTGAATCCAAACACTAGGGTGTTACAATTGTGGCGCGCTGCAAGCATGTGCTGGACGGTTTTGCCTTGAATCCAAACACTAGGGTGTTACAATAAGCGCAAGCCGTGCTAAAACCGGGGCACAGTTTTGCCTTGAATCCAAACACTAGGGTGTTACAATCGCACCGTGCACATGAGCGAGAAAGAACTCGTTTTGCCTTGAATCCAAACACTAGGGTGTTACAATCGGATTGACGAGAGGGTGATAGGGATACTAGTTTTGCCTTGAATCCAAACACTAGGGTGTTACAATAAGTAGCATCCTAGTGTTTTATTTTAAGTTGTTTATATCTGTGAAGCAAAAACAAGATTACCACAAAAGGAGCTGTTCTGGGAGCTCTTCTGGGGGATGTAAGGAAGAAGTATCATCGCCATAGAAGGAGAAGCTTTTTTTCCACTGAATATTGGTGACAAAGAGACAGCGAACAGCGCCCTGAGATGGTAGGAAGGATTTGAGGCGACGCGTATGAGTTAAAATGCGATCATATGTGACGCAGGAGCGAGCGTAGACACTCCATTGAATCATTAGGTAACCATCTTCAAGCAATTTTTTACGAAAGGAAGCAGATGCTTTTTTATCACTTGGTGTTACAGTGGGCAAATCAAAGAAAACGACTAGCCATCCCATTTTATAGTTGAAATTTTCCATGGTTCGTAGAGAGAGAGACGAGTAGCAAGAACAGCACTGCGGAAAGAACGAATGACTTCTTCGATGAGTGTTTTTACTGGAATTTGTTTGCCAAGGTGTTTTGCTTCAAGCAGCAGGGTCGAAAGGATACACTGCTTGGAGTCGTTGGAGATCTGTGCAATTTGTTCGTCATTGATGCCCTCGGCCCGACGGGATGAGATGAAGCGGGCGATGGAGGCATCAAAGACAGGACGAAAAGGTTCCATCAGGTCATAGGCCAACGGTGCTGCATGAGCGCGGGATGTGTGGAAAAGCCCGAAAGTCGGGTCAATTCCCAAAGCAAGCATATTGCGTAGAATGCATGAAAGGAGGACGGCATAGGCGTAGTTAAACAAGGTATTAAAACCTTCTCCGTCCCGTGCGCGGGTAAAAGTCCCGGCTGTAAAGGTGTCTGAAAATATCGACCAATAGTATTTTGCTGTTTCACCCTCTTTTGAATCTTTGCTTCCTGCTAAGAGGTGGTTCATCTTAAGGAGTGATGGATGAAGCGGAGCCCACTGTGTGGCGATCGCGATTTGATTGAAGCATTTGGCATTGACGGTTTTCTCCCAAAGTCGTTTCTTCAATTGCGCCGACATACCTGCCAAGTTACGGAGTAATTGAGTATCTGTGGCGCGATCTGCCGGCAAGAGAAGTGAAACAGGCTTATACGCTTCGCACAAAATGACTCCAACACGATGCTTTGCTGCCTCGATGAGGAGGTTGCTGGAGAGGGAGCATTTGAATGATGTGATGACGACTGCGGCAACATCTTCCATGGGAATGCTGCGTGTTCCTTCTGTGGAGACACTCACAAGTTGCCCCCTGGCGCACGTAATCGTACACTGAGGGGAATCAATAGAGATGATGTGGTACGACATTTTTATCAACTCTCATCTTCTTTTAAGTAAGATGAGGGGAGAATTTGAAACCCTTCTTTAAGCCTCAGAAGTGTCGAAACACTTACGTCTCGCCAATTTGTTTTTTCGCTCGACACACGCTCTGGTCGCGTCAAACTTAGAAGAGCTCCTTTTCTCGCGTCGTCCTTAATGGAAACAACGCGCCAAGTACCACAACGATCTCCGTCCTTATATCCTGCAATTTTAATGAGCTGCCCTTTCCTGAGCACGCGAAAATCCTCTCCATGGTGTTCCCGTCGGAGTTTCTGCAATGTCTTGTAAACGTTGATATGGGGGATGACAATTGCCTTCTGCTGACCGATGAGTGCAAGGCCAAAATTATTTTCAATATGGAGTACGGAGCGTTGAGCGAAGAGCCGTGGACTTCGTTCCGGATCCGTCCCCACGTATCCGGCGGCTTTCTTGATTTCAGACTTCTTGTCTTTAGCATGATGCAAGTGAACCATACCATTTTCAATCTTATCAAAACCAATGTATTGCTCATTTAACTTCGCACCGCTCATATCGGCAGGAATATGGTGCACGACTCGCTTTTCCTCCAAAGCCTTTTTGATAGAATCCATAACAGATTTAGGTAATTTTGCTACGGAGATTCTTCCATACCCATTTTCATCCGGAACGCCGCAAATAAATAAACGGGAGGCCTTCTTTAATTCGGAAATCTGTGCGTCTGAAATCTTGCGTCGCAAAAGGGCTTCCCAAACGGCACCATTTGTTCCACTTGGGATCAGAAGTGGGAGGAGCCCAAGAGTACAGGCATCCACAGCATGGTGCAAGTGGGTGATGTTACGTATAAATGCTTTGTCTTTGGTGCGTTCTCCGGCAGAGTTTTGAGCATCTTGAGTTGTTTCATCGTTCGATGAATCAGGGGACTCATCGTTGATATCCGTTGCTTTTACTTCGGGTACAACAGGTATCAGCGTTCCCATAGTTTTCCAATACTTGCGCATCTCAGAAGTGATACGTCCGGGAATCATAGCAATTTTAGTGTTTTTGAGCTGATGCTTTACGACTTGCGCTGCCATACGCATCAGTTGGGAACTCTGCGTTAGTTGCCCGGGCGTAAATTCCTTTTCGTTTTTGGAGGGGAGATTCTCGACAAGCAAAAAACGCTTGCGTATGCGGCGTGTCACTACATCATCCGGTTCTTTCCTGTCCCTTGGTGGACGGAATTCAGGTTTTAATTTCTCCACAAGTTTGTTATAATCTTTTTCCTTAAGAACAGACATATTTCCCTTTGGTGGGACAGGTTTTCCGCCATCTTCTTTGATGAACTGAAGTCCTGTCCTTTTCCCCTTCATTTTATTGACCTCTGGCCATGTGAGCACGAGAGCATGTAACGCATTCGAATTGCGTGTAGCATAGGGTATGATGTGTTCCAATTCCAATTCGTCCAGTTGCTGCGGACCGTAAGATTCCCCGGTATAAGGGCAGCGCCAGTTCATATCCATGGCTATTCTGCACTTCCGAATCCGAGTTGCAGTGAGCGGCACATTCGGCAGTTCTGTTTGCAGTTTTTTAACAGCGTCATTAAAACCTTTCATTTTGATTCCAAGCTCCTTTTGAATCGCTTGTGAATCTTTGCCGGCAAATGTGCGCACCTCGCGTGCTACCTCAATTACGCATCGATTGACACGATCCGGATCGTCATCCGCGTACTTGTGGATCATTTCCTTCAGGACCCGCCCAAATATAAGCATTCGATGGCGTACTAACGGGTTATTTGTCTGTTGGTCAATACTCCTTTCGGCAAGGAGGCGGTTTGCCTCCGAATCGGGATCTTGTAAGCAATACAACACACCATCCCGGGATTTGTTTTCACCATCGGGATGCTCTAGGCTACGTGCGGGACGCGTTGGATCATAACCCGCCAAAACTTCTTGCACAACCTCTCGAAGCACAGGGCGTGCGTATGGTGCCCTTCCCCTCGCACAATCGTCTTTCTCGGGACGGAAAATCAAAGCCATTTCCGATTTCGGAACAATCTGGAAATAATTGCTAAGGTTTGTTCTCTTCGCCTGTGTCACGTCTCGAACCGCTTTTATGAATGCAGACTTCTTGAATTTTTTCTCCTGTGCAGCCAAATTCCACAGGGCCTTGCGTTCATCCGCAGAAAGCGGACGATCATCTACCCGGACATTCGCTAAAATACGAGCAAAACGGTACTCATAAAAATCGGGGCAATCAGCCTTCGGAACCTTGGCATACTTGGCTGCTCTCTTTTTTGCCAATTCCTTGCGTTTCCTGATATCCGAGATTGAGGTATCATCCATCCCTTTTCGAAATTCGCGTGCCCATGTGATCGGACACCTCGATATGATACGATTGAAGAATCTCGTGCCTAAACGTCCAAAAAGCACGGACCCTTTGTAACGTTTGGGTAATTTGACTCCACATTCTTGCAGTTCTTCTTGGTGATCTGTCACATTCTCCAAAATCAGTTCGCGGACGTTCTTCGGCAAGCATGCAGCACCTTCGCACAGCCGCTGTACCTCACTCACAACAATATCCCGAGGAAACGCCATTTGCATCTTCTTGTAGGCCTTCTGCATTGAGGCGGGAGCCGCTTCCTTTTGCTGCAGGGAGAGACCAAGTACGGCGCACACGGTCTCTGCCATTGTATGAGTGCCGAGTTCTTTCATTTTTGCTCTGGCTGCTTGCTCACGTTTCGTGTCCTCCTGTCTCTCTTCCTCTGTGGTGGCGATCCCTGCATCGTCTACGTTCCCGTCATATCCGCGATTATGCGCATACCACCGCAACACATGCCAGAGTTCTTCTGCATTTAATTGCTCTTTCCCTTGCAAAGCACGCGCAGCTGTCAGATAGGGGAAGGGAAGACCAGGAGCTTCCCTCTGTTCCCGTGTAATAAGTCCGTTGTGCTCAAGAATTCGCCCGATGCGCGCGATCCTGGCACGTCTGGAACGAATTGTGCGACGCATGCGCCGATACTCTCGGCGTTTTGAGGCTAAGCAATCATCAGATTGAAAAAGGACAACGCCTGTCGCAACGACCTCCGGCCAATCCGTCTTTCCATTGGCTTCTCGTATAACACTCCATCCAATAGAGGCATACCCGATATCGAACGAAAATGTAAACTTTGTCTCCGATTGTCCTTTTTTAGGTCTTGACATGTATGGCAAGCTATCATACAATTTCCCCGGATCCAAGACAAAATTTAAGACGCAGACCGCTTCCCTAGCCACTGGCTAACATCTAGCCAGCGACTACATCGGTTGAAAAGCGTTTCTCTAATCCCTCCCCGGTTTTTTCCGGGGAGTTTTTTTTGCACGGCAGGCAAGACATGAGGCGGGAGTGAAAGACCCCAATGAGCTGCTGACAGAACAGAATCAAGAGGCCGAAGGCAACTGCGTCGCGATAACGTGGGGTGAGGAAGAAGCTGGTGGGGACAAGGAACCTGAGTGTAGTACAGGAGGCAGAGGAGTCAAAGGGAAACCTCTTGTAGCTTATAGGACAGGTATTTCAGTTAAGCGAGGGGAGAGTTCGTATTATAGGCCTGATTCCATCCGCATGTCATTTAAGATTTTTCCCTTGTAGGTGAAGTACTTCGGACCTTGATAGGCGCCGGAAGTGTTTCTTTCATCTGCGGGCATGAAGGTGCCGACAAAAGGCGAGAGCTTATAGATGCGTCCCTCGTATTCTACGGAATCATCCGAGGCGACTTTTACTTCAATCCCGGTTGGAGCAAACACGATGGTCTCACCAATCCTAATTCCAACCATGCTGAATTTAAAGCGTGATTTGCGAGTCTTCAATTCTTCGGCAAGGGTATTTTCGTCTCGCACTTCGTCTTTGGAGCTTTTTTCACACACAGGAGCATGAGTAATGGGTTTATTGTTTTCGTACTCGACCACTTTGGCGTCTTCAATGGTGTTGGCGATGTCGTAGAAAATATCGAGAGCAATCTTCGGTTCGATGTTGAAAAACTCCCTGTTTTGCCGAATACGCAGATCCGTCAGGCGATCGATGGTCTTGTGAACCAACTTCTCGACTTCTCCATATTTCTTGGTTTCAAGCGTAGCGAATATTTCAAAGGGCAGGGGAACAGCCGTGTTGTCCAGTTCCTTGGCGCGTACGTCAATCGCGCGCGCACTCTTTCCTATCTTGACCCAATCCTCGCGGAAACTCGGATTAGTAAGAATGTACACATACCCTTTTTCGTTGTGGCTCATGGTAAAAGATTTTGTTGGACACAGGATACAATCTAGTGTGTTTGATGTCAACTAATTTCAATGCCCGGCTTTTGCTGATTCTCTTTTCTCGCTTGAATCGTCGCTGCTTTCCCGTTACAATACCCCTCATGAACGCTACGAGGCTGACGAGATACGAGAATCACGGATCTGCTCATATAGGTTGAAACGATACACAGAAGACTTTAGGAAAATGGAAACGACAAGACAGTTCACTTGGATCGGGTTTTACATGGCGTTTGCCGATCGTCTGATGGAATACAAGCACGATCGGGCGACTCTTGTTCAGAAAATCCTGAAGGTATTTTCCGACATAGAGATGAGAATCCCTACGCTGGAAAGCGAAGGGGTACCGAGGGATATCGATCCTTTTACGGTCTTTGGTTTGTTTAACAGGGGAATAAAAGACGAAAACCGCATGGCCTTTATCCGGGGAATTGTCTCTGAATTTGGAATGCAGGTGAAAGTTCCGGAGGAATTTCTGGGTGTGCCGTTGCTTAACAACCAAAAAGTCACCTTTTACGCATTCGAAGGAGTGGCGCGCCACGAGCACGATATTGACAATTTATGGGAGACCTTTGAGGCAGCATTGGCTCTGGCAGATGAGGAAAACGATGAGAATAGAGCAAGATTTTGCGACGCCTACGATACGGTGCTGACGCAATTTGCTGTGCGATGGAATTTAACGATGGGGTTGTTTTGGATTCGTCCATATTTCTATCTGAGCCTCGATTCAAGAAATCGTTGGTATATGGCAAATCCTGCCAATGTTGCGGCAGAGATATCCAATGAGGTAACTGATCTTTCTGCAGTTCCATCGGCAGAAAAATACCTTGAAATACGAGCTAAATGTGCAATGGCTTTTTCCTCTGGGCAATGTGCCGCAAAGTCATTTCCTGAGCTTTCTGCAATTGCATGGCAGTCCACGGAAGAGGTCAACGAGCAAAAGAGGAAAGCGGCAAGGCAAACTGAAAAGGCGGAAAAAGAGAACGCCCTCAGCGATGCTGACGTAGAAACCGTGCATTATTGGGTCTACTCTCCGGGCAGGGGTTCTACGATGTGGAACGAGTTCTACTCTAATGGTACAATGCGACTTGGTTGGCCCGAATTGGGAGATTTGAATCAGTACAACAATAAAACAGAAATCAGAGACCAACTGTGCGAATTACGTGGGGATTCGTCTTCACACACGAATACGGTATGTGCAGTTTGGCAGTTTGTGCACGATCTCAAGCCTGGCGATGTGGTATACGCTAAACGGGGACACAATGAGATTCTTGGACGAGGAATTGTTGAGGGAGGGTATGAATTCGATGACACCGGTCACGAATTATATCCTCATGTGCGGCGAGTCAAATGGACTCACAAAATAAGCCGGCGAATGAAAGAGGGGTTCCATATTAAGGTCCTGACCGATATCACCAATTTCCCGAGCATGGTGAATGAGATAGCCTCCTTCTTTGCCGATGAAGATAGTGCTGAACAGGGAGAAGAACGTGTCGTCAGGTTTCCGTCGTATGGTCCGGAGGATTTCCTAAGGGAAGTTTATTTGAGCGATGCACGCTACAAGACCCTTGTTGGGCTTTTGCAGAATAAAAAGAATGTGATTCTGCAAGGTGCGCCCGGAACGGGAAAGACCTACCTGGCTAAACGACTCGCGTATTCAATGATGGGGGTCAAGGATGTGGAGCGTGTCATGATGATCCAGTTCCACCAGAGTTATAGCTATGAGGATTTTATTATGGGTTTTCGCCCGAAGGAAAATGGGTTTGAACTCAAAAAAGGAGTGTTCTATAGCTTTTGTAAGAGAGCGGAGGAAGACACGGAGAATGACTACTTCTTTATTATCGACGAGATCAACCGCGGGAACTTGAGCAAAATATTTGGCGAGCTGTTTATGCTGATTGAAAATGACAAGAGGGGCAGTAAAAATAAGTTGCAGTTGCTTTATTCGGATGAGATGTTTTATGTGCCGTCCAACGTCTATATCATCGGATTGATGAATACAGCTGACCGCAGCCTTGCCATGCTGGATTACGCCCTGCGGAGACGTTTTGCCTTTTTCGATTTGAAGCCGGCATTTGAGTCTGATGGTTTCCGTGCCTATCGGGAATCACTCGGACATCCCAAGCTGGATGCGTTAATCCGCTGTGTTGAGGAACTCAATCTCCGGATTGAACAGGATGAGTCACTTGGAGAAGGATTCTGTATCGGGCATAGCTACTTTTGCAATATTGATGCAGAAGATCTGAACAATGCCAAGCTGCACAACATCGTGGAGTATGAGTTGATTCCCATGTTAAAAGAATACTGGTTTGATGAGCCATCTAAGGTTAAGGAGTGGAGCGACAAGCTAAGGAAGACCATTCAATGATTCGGATACAAAATATCTACTATATGCTCGCCTACGCCTTTCAGGCGCTCAACGAGCAGGGATATAAGAGTATTGCCACAGAGAGCTTTGCAAATGCTGTCGAACTGTGCGCAGCGATTCTTGAGAGGGGAATCACCAAGCAAATTAAACGCGGGTTGGGAATGGAATATATTCCCAGAACGGAAGATCTCTCTTCTTTGCGGGGGAAAATTGAGGTCACCGAGTCCATCAAATCACGTACGGTGCTTCGCAAACAGCTTACCTGTACCTACGATGAGTTTTCGGTTGACTCACCGATGAATAGGATCATTAAATCCTCTCTTCTGCTTTTGATGAGAGCTAATATCTCCAAAATGAGAAAAAAAGGCTTGCGGAAATTGCTGGTATTCTTTGATGAAGTAGAGACTGTTGACATTCATTCCGTCAGATGGAACGTGCAATACAACCGAAACAATCAAACGTATCGCATGCTGATCTCTGTCTGCTTTTTGATCGTAAAGGGGCTGCTGCAGACTCAATCCGATGGGACAACCAAGCTGATGGACTTTTTCGATGAACGCAGAATGCACCGGCTCTACGAGAAATTCATTTTAGAATACTATAAAAAGGAATCCCCTCAGATCAACGTACGAGCTTCGCAGATCCCATGGGCGCTTGATGACGACAGCGATGAATTCCTTCCTGTCATGCAGAGCGATGTAACTCTTTCTCGGGATAATAAGGTTCTGATTATTGATGCAAAGTATTACTCACAAGCCCTCCAAATCCGGCATGATACGCCTACTCAACATTCTGCCAATCTTTACCAAATTTTTGCTTACGTGAAGAACAAGGATCTTGAATTTGGGGATGCTGCGCATACGGTTGCAGGGATGTTGCTCTACGCGAAGACGGATGAGGAAATTCATCCCGACCACGTGTACTCCATGAGCGGCAATAAAATATGCGTCCGTTCTCTTGACTTGAATCAGGATTTCTCAAAAATTGCTGCTCAACTTAACCAAATTGTCCACGATTTTTTCGGAGTCTGACGATTCAGGAGAGGCTGTTTTGGTTCACGTCGTAATGCCTCAAAAGAAAAAGTCACCGAAGGCCGATGCCTCAAAATAAACAGTCACCCAAGAGCATAGCATTTTAGTCAGGATTTGCAAGTCTTTGCTGAGAGTTGGACTCATCAAATGACTCTTCTCTTCGTTGCCTTTCTCGTTTGATGTATTCGTAGAGCTTCCTCAATGCCTCTTCCACTTTGCGACTAAGTTCTATAGGATTGAGCCCAGCGTGTTGCTCCATGAGCTTTTTATATCTCTTTGATTCCGGGTTGAGCGTGGCAAGTAACCGTCGGTAAGGCGTCTGGGCCTTGTCATACTTGCGGATATACTTCCCGCTGCTCTTCTCCCTATGTTTTGAAATAAGTCGCGTGCTGGCGTAAAAGTGATTCGTCTGCAAGTCGTAGTACCTATACACCGCGTTGAGCAAACGTACGCATCCCGGCTCATCAAATCGGTCTCTCCCTACAAGCTCGCGCACCTTGTGACGGTTGCGTTCCTCCGCCCTGGCATTGTCGTTCTTGTGATAAGGTCGTGAGCGCGTCACCTTACATCTCTTATGCTGCTGCTTCAACCAGCCTTGCAGATGGTAATTGATAAACTCCGCCCCATTATCCGTGTTGATGCTGCGTTTGCTAAACGGCATCTCCTTGAATAAATGTCCAAAGGCCTGGCATACCCCATACTGTCCTTTGTTCCACACGGCTCGGTTGCTTGTCCAGAGCGTCAAGTCATCCGTCAATGTCAGCGTCCACGCGTAGTCTCCTCTCGTCTCTGAGCCTCCATGCGACACTGTATCCGCGTAGAGGTGTCCGGGCTGCGTGATGACTCGCTGTGAATCCACCAGCTCTATGCTCTTCTTCAGATTACTCAGGCTCTCCTGCTGTGCTTTACGCGCTCCCTGCTTAATCTTTGTAGAGCGCAGTACGCGATCCAGTGTTGCTGCGGAAATCCCCAACGCCCATTTCAGACTCTCATACTCTATGCGTTCATCTGCTGCGTAAAAGCTAAGCCACTCCGGGAGCTGCGCTTCCATGCGCTTCCCGCATGGCTGTCCCATCAAAAACCAGAGCTTTTTGATGACTTGAAGCTCTTTGCGACCTATCATTTTTCGTCTCCCTCTCTTCTTCTTGCCAGGCGGCGCTTTCTTGCTGCTCAACAGACGAATGACTGTCTTCCGATTCTTGTAACCAGCAGATTGGATGATGGAAGCGATAATCCTTGCTTTCTT
>CANRLM010000070.1 GCA_947631435.1 uncultured Akkermansia sp. | reverse complement strand
TTACGCGTCCTGCTCGAATGCTCCCGCCTGTTTCACAAAAATCCCTCTTTCCACAAAAATTTGGGTTGACCCCAAAAATCCCTCTTTCCACAAAAATTTGGGTTGACCCCAAAAATTTGGGTTGACCCAAAATTTGGGTTGACCCCAAAGCGTACCCCCTCTCTATCATACCCCACCAAACCAAGGCAAGCAAAAAGCCCGCCGTCTCTAGGACTCGCGGGCTAATCAAACTCGGTCAAACTATCAAATTTGCTACGAAGTATAAGATTCGAACTTATGACCCCATCCGTGTGAAGGATGTGCTCTACCACTGAGCTAACTTCGCTTTTGTGCGCACTTTGAGCAGGAAGCGTTCCTGCCACCGGCGCAGGGGGATTCTACCATTACGCTCTCTTGATGGCAAGCTTTTTTCCCCTCTTGTTGCAATTATTCTTGCAATTCGCACAGAAAAGCTGCCGCTTTATGGATTAGCGCTCTAACCCGCTCATTTTCAGCTTCACGTTTATTTAGAAGTTGAATTTGAGTCCTGCTGTGGCGTTGAAGTCGAGGAAGGATGAGCGTATTTCTGCTCCGGCGTCAAAGAAGAACTCGGCTCGATTCTCGAGCGGAATGCTGAGACCGGCTCCGACTTCTATGCCCACACGCCCTTCCGATGCTCCCTCCACCGTTGCGCTGTGCCCCGTCGTATCTGCCTTCAATCCCACGCTCGATTCTCCGTTGTCGTCGCCGGCGTAGAACTTCAGCAACGCTCGCGTCTCCAGCAGGCTCGCCCTGTTGTACACGCTTTCTCCTACGATCATCTGCAACCTCGCACCAAGTCCAACCTCCACCACAGAGTAGCTCCCGGGATCAACCCGCAGTCCCGCCGTACTCCCTTCTTCCTCGTACGAGCTCAGGCTCGCGTTGTGCCATTGTAGGTTGAACACCGGTTGCAGCACCGTGCTCTGATCCCCGTTCATCGCAAACGCGTACCCCACTTCGTACATCGCTCCAAAAGAAGTGCCGTTCGTGCTGCCGGAGGTGCTGTAGCCCCCGGCTTCCTCTTTGTCCACCCAGCTCACGCGGCGATCCATCTTCGCATTCGTCACCCCGGCGCTCGCGATAAACGTGTGGCGCCAGGATCCCCTCTGCGTCACGGCAAACAAGTTCAGATACGCCGTCGTGAAGTCTGCATCCATGTTGTCCACGTTATCGCTCGTCACGTTCTGGTACATGGCGGAAAGCGCCAGACCGATGGTGCTGCGCGTGCTGATGTTGTGCGCCACTCCCAGCGTGCCGCCGTAGGCGTTGCTCTTGTAACCGGGCAGCAGCTCATCATCACTGCGGTTCAGGTAGGACACCTCTGCGTTCACCCAGAAACTCGTGTGCGACAGGTCTTCGTACTCGTAGGCATCGTCCATACCCATGCCGGTGGTGCGGTTGCGGATGCTGCGCAGGTTTCGCTCCATATCCGCTCCCAGAGCCGGGGCCAGTACGGATGTGCTGGATCCCGCCACCGAGGCGAGCAGGTGAGAGCCTGCTGTCTTATCCCCGCTTCCCGTGTCATTCACATTCAGCATGTTGTTGAGCGCCTGCATGGCGTTGCCGAGATCCTCCTTAATGACGATCCCCGCGGAAGCACTGTAGATCGGGGAGAAGAGTTCTGCCCCGGCGTTGGAATTCCCACCGTTGGCGAGGTCCACGTATTTGTTACGCGCATCCAGTTCTCCCTGGATGTAGATGTTTCCGCTTTCATCTACGATGACTTCGCCGGTCCCGTCCTTGACGTTGAGGATGTTCTTGAGGGCAACGCCGTCACTTTGCGCCCTGTATGTTTTTGCCTCCGCTGCACTGAACGGGTGATCCTCATCGCCGATACGACCGATGTATTGTCTGACCTTCGTCTGACCGTCCTCCCCCTCTCCTGCCCTGGTGACGACGGACTGCAGCACGGCGACGCCGTTGTCCTGTCCCACTTCCAGGACGGAATCCGATCCCCCGCCGATGGCGAGGCTGCGGAAGAAGAAACCTTCTTTCACCGTCACTTCATCCTTAAGCCCCTCGCTATTCAGATCCAGCAGGAAGGAAGCTTTTGAACCCTTCTCGAGAGACACATCTCCCATATCGAGCTTGTTTCCTCTTTTTGAGATGCTGAAACTGACCTGCGCGCCTGAGTGCACATCCACGCTCCAATCCTTACTGCCGAGTACGCCGTCGAAACTCTGGGTGTACTTTCCGCTCTCACCTATCGTCATTTTCCCCGTGTAGGTCGCCAGATCTCCGGTGAAGACGTGGTCCCTTCCCGCGAGATTGAATTCCAGTCCACGATTCGACTCCAGCTTGCCGCTGCCGTCAAGCCCGTTAAGTTCCCAATCGACGGCACCGGATGCGTCGTTCGGATCCAGCAGCACCGCCTTGTCCTGCAAGCAGAGAGCCACATTCCGGAGTTGTACGCTTCCTTCCGTGGACACCGTACCCCTGACGTTGAGAGTGCCGGGCAGATTGCGAGTCTTTTGCGCGGCTGTTGCCTCCTCATTGTCCCAGGTGAGGTTCTGGTTTCCGATGATGACGCCATCCTTCACCGTGGCGCCATCCAGCAGATCCAGCGAAGCACCCCCGGCCATCAGAATGTGCGGGGCGTCTTGCGCATATTGGTCGTCTTTCGCGATGTCCTCCCCATCCCAGAACTTCTCAAGTCCAATCTCTCCCCCCACCTCCACAGCAGCACCCTCGGTGATTCGCATCTGCGAGGTATGCTCTTCAGCGAATTGAATGCCGATGCGGCGGTCGCTCACTCCGCCCTCCAGCCTGGCGCTCCCACCCTTGCCCTTGATCTCCAGTACGCCGCTCTGCATCAGCAGCGCGCCGCCGGAAAGGTTCAGGTTGCCGGTGACGATCGTGGAAGAGTCTTTCTCCGGCGGCTCCAAGTCGGGGGCGGGCTCTTCCACCGGTAGCTCCGGGGTCGAGGGTTGCTCGTTTCCGGGCTCTTCCACCGCTTTCTTCACGTGGCGGATGGCCAAGTCGGCATCCGAGATATTGATGCTTCCATCGTAGTAAAAATCAGGATTCACCGTGACGCCCGTCTCTTCGGATACCGTCTTCATCTCACCCTGATCAATGCGATTGCTGAAGGTGACCAGCGAGCGTCTGTCGGGCTCCTTGTAAGCCGCTCGGTTCCCCGTAATCACGAGATTTCCTTCGCCCTTTCCTACGAGGTTCGGCAGAATCAGACCGCGCTTGAACTCTTGATCTTCCTCCTCCCCGCGTTCCGTGCTGCTCAGGTCAAACCTCGTCTCCTTGTCCACGCACACGGCGCGCACGCCACTGGTACTCTCGTAAGGGTTACCGCCGGGGTTCCACCCCCAGTTGTCTTCGTCGTTATCGCGCGTGCTCACGTAGATGTTGCTTGGGGTTACCTTATCCGTCACCGTGAGCCAGCCCGTGCCGTAGCCCTCTTCTTCAAAACCGTCAAAGTCAAACCCCACGCCGCGCAGCACCGCGTCGTAATAGCTCACCCCAACCCCCTTTCGCCACCCACTGATCTCCTTGTTCGACAAGTGGTAGTGCGCGATGAATTTTCCCTGCTGCCCCGCCTCCAGGTTCTTCAGTGTCAGGGTGCCGAGCTTGCCGTCCTCGCCTTCGCTGAAGACGAGCTCCCCGTTGCCGGTGAAATTGAACAGCGCTTCCTTCCCCGTCATATCCCCTACGCCGGAAAAATCCAGTTCGGCTTTATTGCTGATGTTGAGGCGGTAGAGATCCTGCAAACGGCCATAGTGCTCCGTATCGCTGCGAACGATCTTGCCGAGGTTGATCGACCCGTTCTGCCCATACCCGCCCATGTGATACACCACATCTTCTTCCTCCTCCCCGGTGAACTGGATCTCGACGGAACTAGCGAAATTTCGGGCGTTTATCAGGTAGCCCCCGTCCTTCATGCGCACGCCGAAGCCCGCCGTGTTGTTGTTGAGATTCAGCCGATCGAACTTGCACAGGACAAGTGGAACCGCCGCCGAATACAAAGGTTCATTCTGCCCCCGATCCATCACAGAAAAAGCTTTAGCGGTTTCGTGCACCACCGAGATGTTCCACCCGTTTGTCGGGCGGTCATTGACATCCTCACCCCACACGTACAACTCGCTGTACTGATCCAGCTCAATGACGCCGGTCATCTCCTTCCACATGCTGTTACCCTCAGTATCGTGGTAGGCGAATCCGTTGCTTCCCAGCTCAAGCCTTGCCAGGTTGGTCCGCGGCACATCCGGGGTGCCGGACGGGGAGCTATTCACCTGCCCTTTGACCACGACGCGCCCGCCCTCGGACATATCCACACCCTTCCAGATTTGAAGCGTAAGGCCCGTGGTCACCCGGAGTTCGGAGACAACCGGTGTTCCGTCCGCTCCTTTGTCAGACATGATCAGCTCTCCGATGGAACGAGAAATATCATACAAAGTAGCGGAGCTAGAGGAGCTCAGCTCGACGGTTCCACGCGTTATCTGGAGCGTCATGGGGTCAAAAGTGTATGAGAAGCGCTGCAGCATAGTATCGGCTTCTGCCGCCACAAGCAGATTTAACTCACCGCCGCTGAACATTTCGTCATACGCGTATGTGCCCCTGCCATAAATCCGCATCCAGCCCGAGCCTGTGACTTCGCCTAGACCACTGGTTGTTGAAGCTTCGTGCCGAGTGGAAGTGAGACCCTCCACCTCAAAGGGGTCCTCTTTTGTCGCTCTCTCAGAGATTTTGAGAATGGGGAAGCGACGGCCGGACCCACGGTTTGCGTAGTTTCCTTCGCCGTTCTTGGAGACGACAATAGCGCTTGCCTGAAGATCTTCCAGATTCATGACGCCGAGGCGTTCTGCCGGTCCTACTTCCAGAGTACCCGCGCCGGTCAGCGTGAGCACGCGACTGTTGCCAATGATCCTCCCGTCGATGTACGAGACACCGGGACAATCGATAACACCTCCTCCGGGATTGTACGATGTTGCATAGACCAGTATGTTGGAGTTCGCTTCCAGGTGGAGGTCGCCATCCAGACGAGATTCGGGGAGCATGCGCAAGGCGCCGCATCTTAATACCCATCCCGGTGTCCCAGATATCATCGTCATTTCGGAAGTTGAGCCCCGCAGGATAACATCGCCCGTAAGAACGTAGGGCGTACAGCTGATCGAATCCTCCGGAAGAGCCGTGTTTGTTCCGGCTCTAAGTGAACCAAGCTGGAACTGGGCGCCGCCATCCACGATGATGCTCCCTTTTTTCCGCGGATCATCCCACGTGTCAACCAGGGCGGTGTCTTTCCGGAGTCCGAAGGAAACACCCTGGAGCTCAATTGAGCCGGTGTAAATGTAGGCCTCATCCTTGAACAAGTTATTGAGGTCGAGTCCCAGAAGAGAATGTCTTCTGCCTGTAAAATTCAGCACGATTTTAGCATTCTCTCCCTCGACAACGTTGTCGAGACCCTGTCCGGCGCTAAAAGCAAGACCCGGTGCCACTTCATCATCAGAGGCGACATACTCAATCGTTCCATTCAGGTTCATTGCCTCGGAGGTCCTGAATGTCGTCGTCACTCCAAAGGGCGCCTGCACCACCACCCTGGTTCCTTCCGCCACCGTTACAGTCTTCACATTGAGAGAATTCTGCAATGTCAACTGAATGAGCTGTTCCTGATCCGTCGTTCCCCCTGCGTCAAAGATGAACTCCGAATCCGTATTGTACGGCTTTGCTTCATTGGCCGCACCGCCGTACATAACGCCCGCCGATACCGACCATTCTCCCCCCCCGATGGTAATCGGATCCCCCCATGCAGCCGCGGCGAACAGGCAGAAGGCGCCCGCAGGGACGAGAGCGCTGCTCCACGAAATAGCAGAAAGGGAAAGCACAGGAGCAAGGCACGACAAGAGCGCCTTGCGCAGGCGAGAAGGTAAATGAAGTTTCATATCACTTTCGTCGGGAAATTCCTGCCTGTGATTATATCGTTATGAAAGAGATATACAAGAAAAAAAGTGGCTAGACCTAGAAAAAAACAGCTTATGACGTAAGCGCATGGACATAAATGCTATGTGCCTCTCCTCATCCCTGCAACTCGTTGATAAAATTAATCTACTAATTATCAATAAACAAGAGAATTAGTTCCCGTATATCTCTTTCATAAAACGAGTTTTTGGGGCGTAGCGGGCGGGTGGTCGGAAAGGTTTGTGGGTATGCAGAGCTGTAGCGTTGGCTCAGCTCCTTGATCAACCTTTCTAATCAGCTGCTACGCACGTTACATTTCACCATTTCAGCTATTGCTCTTCGCAGAAACGCGTGCCAGCTTAACAGTTCGACCCGCGTACCCGGTTAATTTGAAATGTTGAAATGCAAGGAACTGCGGTAAAATAACCGCAGTTGCAGAAAAAGGGATAGAGGCTTCCCGGAACCTCTATCCCCGGTACATCGTCCTTCGCCGGCCTTGTACTTACTTTGTTTCTGTGGGCAGACCGGCGGCCTTCAGCTGCTCGATCACTTCCGGGGAGAGCTGCATATTGCCGGGCTTGGGGGCTTCGGCCTTTTCAATGCCGTGCAATTTGAATTTGAAGATCAGCAGGGCATTGGGACCGAGCTGAGCGGGGGCTTGTTCACCATATCCGAGTTCGGACGGGACGTATACTTCCCATTCCTCGCCTGTCGGCATCAGGCGCAGAGCTTCCGCAACTCCCGGGATTACTCCCATCAGCTGGAAAGGAACGGGCGTTTCCGCTTTGTCAAACACCGTGCCGTCCGCCAGGCGTCCTTCATAGGTGACCATCAGCCGGGCATCTTTACCATGCTTCTGCTCATCATATTTTTCGCCACCTTCGGCGGGAGTCAGGACTTTGTACTGCAGGCCGCTCTTTGTGGTTTGAACGCCTTCTTTTTTGGCATTTTCCTCAAGGAAGGCCTTAGCTGCCGCGAGATTCTTCTCGGCGAGCTCCTTCTGGCGTGCCTCCAGCTTGTCGGAGAAAGCCATCATGCAGGCCCGCAGCAGCTCGCGATCCATCTGGTTCATCTCCGCGTTGACTTTGCCCTTCAGACCATCCGCCAAAGCGGCGACAAAGACCTGGGGGTCGATATCCTCGATGTGCAGGGGGCCAACCCCGGAAAGCTGCATGCCGGTATCATAGCCCAGGTAGTAGGAAACCACCTTAAGAATTTGCTCCTGGGAGGGAGTCGGAAGTTTGGGCGCAGCGGGGGTAGCGGCTGTTTGCGGGGAAGCCGACTCCGCCGTTGCAGCGGGGGCGGCGGGAGGCTGAGGGGAAGCCGACTCGGCGGCGTCTTCAGCAGGAACAAGCGGCGCAAGCGCGCACAGGCAAACGGCATATCGTAACAGGGTATCCTTTTTCATGGTGTGGATTCTTTGGTGTTATTGAATTTGAATTTTACGTGGAGGGGAGTTCTTTTTTCCCAGACAGACAAGGCAGTCTTGTAGAATTTCTTCAGCTCCTCCGGTTTTCCGATCTGAAATTCGATGGAATGAGCGTAGGTGCCCTCGGGAAACTTGACGGCCGGAACATCCGCATCATCTCTCTGGGCAGAGCTTTCGCGGGTTACCTGCTGGCGGACTTTGGAGATAGCGTCTCTCGGATCATTCACGGGGCTAATTTCCCGGGCAGGGTGGACGTAGTAGAAGCGGATCGTGTTGTTCCCCGTCGTGTCGATAGTGACCTGGGAAATGAGGTTGTCGCCATTGAGGCGGTAATTGTGCATCGCGATGGATGTAATCGTGTTGACATTGATGGCAACACAGTCATTCTGGGAGACGATGACGGAGAGGAGAGGCAGGCGAGGCTCCCGAACGCCGGTATCCTGCGCACCGGCATCCTGCGCACCGAGCGGCGCTGTTGCTGCCGAGAGCAGCAGGAAAAAAAGAAAAGCAATCCTCTTCATGGCGATGTCTCTTTTTTTCTACGCTAACACCCTTGCTAAGTCAAGCCTATTCCACGACTTACCCGGGACAAATGCACGGACGATTCGCAAAATTGTGATGCATTCGGATTGTGTTGCCGGTCACACGTGTTGTTGCTCGGTTCATCAGGGGGAAGGCATGGGGAGAGTTTGTCATTCATTGTGTATGCTTCGTCTTGTTCTTGCAAAAGGAGAGTGTTTGTGCTAGTGTTGCGGCATATGAGAAAGACGATGATAGCACTGCTGGCGCTAGGCAGCAGCTTTTTTCTGTCGATGTGCAGCCAGACCTCCGACCTGTTGCCGGCGGGACAGGTTACGGCTGAGGACGCTAAAGCGGACGCTCTTTTAGCCAGAGCCAGGGGGTTGATGGCGGCAGGGAAGCTTTCTGCCGCTGAGAAGGCGCTGGAGGAAGTCGTCGAGTACCATGCGATTGCTCCTTGCGCGCCGGAGGCTCGCCTGCTCCTGGGGGAGATAGAAGAGAGACGAGATGACCCTCGCAGCGCTTTCAAGCACTACGACAAGATCGTCCAGCGCTACCAGGGCAGTGAACTTTACGCCAAGGCGCTCAATCGACAGCTCGCCATTGCAACGGACGCCGCGGCCGGGCGGCTGAAGGGCAAGGTGCTCTGGCTGTGGAGTGTGCCGATGGAGTCTTCAAAAGTCATAGAGTGGCTACAGACCATCATCAAGAATGCGCCGTACGCCGACATGTCCGATACGGCTTCCAGTGTTCTGGGAGATTATCTCGTGCGCCAGAGGAGGTATGAGGAGGCATGCCTTGTGTACAAGAATCTGGTTGAACAGCACCCGGATAGCGTTTATGCCCCGGCGTCGCAGCTGATGATGGCGCGTCTCTGGGCGAGCAGCCATACCCGCGGAGATAACAACATGGTTAATCTCGACCGCGCGCAGGAGGCTTACGAAGAATTTTCTCTGCTCTTCCCCAATCACCAGAAGAACGGGGAAGCAAGGGCCGGCGTGCGGGAGATACGGCGTCTGCTCCTGGAACAGGAGCTGCAGGTCGGGCGCTATTATCTGGAGCGCGCAAGAGAGTACCAGTCCGCCATTTTCTGTCTGGAAGACGTTGTGCGCCGCGGCAGCGTGAATCCGCAGGCGGCCAAACAGGCACAAGAGCTGCTCACCAGGGCCCGCGCTCTTCTGGCGGAGCAGCAGGCTGCCGCATCAAAGAGATAACGCCATGCGCCACCTGTTTTCTATTTTTCGTTTTTGTGCGGGCGCGCTGCTTGTGGCGGCTGCGTTGACTTCCTGCGGTTACCATCTTGGCGGCGTTCGCAACCGTGCTCTGGAGAAAATGGAGAGTGCAAGCATCTCGATGTTTGCCAACCACACGCTCTACCCCTACGTGGCTACTCAGATCACTACCGCCCTGGGGGAGGAACTACAACGCGACGGGGCTTTTCGCCTTCTGTCCCCGGATACGGCAGACATCACCATTTCCGGCGTTGTCACCTCGGTGCGCGCCTCCAGTTTGCGCACAAACTCACGGAACACTTACCTGAGTGCAGAGATCGGGCTTACCGTGGTTGTTCACTACAACGTTGTGCAGAACAGCACGGGCAAGTTGCTTCTCTCCGGCGATGCCAGCGCGGAGGGAAGCTACTTCAACGATGAAACGGGCAACGTGCAGACCGCGCGTGATAGTGCGCTTTCCTATGCAACGCGTCAGGTGGCGGAAAAGATTGTCCAGCGCATGACGATTCCATGATTTCGCATGCCGTTTATTTCGTGGCTTTGCCTATCGGCAACCGGGAGGATATTACCCGGCGTGCTCTCGACGTGCTGGGCGAGGTGGATACGATCTGCTGCGAGGATACACGACACACCGCCCCACTGCTGGCACACTACGGCATTCACAAGCCGCTGCTCAGTGTACACGAGCACAACGAACGCGAACGAGCGAACCAGGTGGCGGAGCGGGCAGAGGCCGGCGAACGTTTTGCCGTGGTGTCCGATGCCGGAATGCCCGGGGTGAGTGATCCCGGTTACAGGCTTGTTACCGAGTTGCAACGGCGAGGCATCCGCTACACGGTATTGCCCGGTCCCTCGGCTGTGGTGACGGCGCTGGTTGGCTCTGCTCTGCCCAGCGATTCATTTTTTTTCGGCGGATTTCTCCCGGTGAAAAAGGGAAAGAGGAAGAGCCTCCTCGCCGCCGCGGCAGAGAGGCCATACACGAGCATTTTTTACGAGTCTCCCTACCGGATAGCGGGCACACTGAAGGAGCTGGCGGAGGCACACCCGGACACGGAGGTTTGCGTGGCTCGCGAGCTCACCAAGATCCACGAGCAATTTCACCGTGGCACGGCTGCTGAACTCGCGGAACAATTCGCCAAACAACAGATGAAGGGCGAGATGGTGCTGCTCATCGGCGGCAGTAACGCACCATCGGGGAAAAGAGAGGCCGAATGAAAGGGGCTCGGCGGCACTCAGCAGACCTCTTCCTGCGAAGGGGAGGCAAGCGTTCTCCACTCTGCCGGCACGCGGCAGGGACGCCCTTGTGGCATTTGCACGACCGCGAGACGCTGCCGCACGGTGACGCAGAGTTTGTCATCCTCTGCGCGCCGAATTTCAAAATTGAAGTAAATAGAAGATTTCTCCACACTCTCCACACAACCGAGCACTCGGATATCATCCGCCACGAAGGCGGGGGAATGGTAATGGACCTCGTGGCTGACCAGCACACAGTGGCGGTTCTCCTCTTTCGCCATGCGTGCCCAGTCGATGCCGATTGCGGTGGACATTTTAGTGCGACATTCTTCCACCCAGCGCAGGTAGGCGAGATTGTGCACCACGCCACCGCAATCCGTGTCGTAGTACATTACCTGGTAAGGAAGCACGAATTGCGGTGTCATGGCGTGAGAGGGTCAGGTGTATCCGACGACACAGAGGAGAATCAGCCGAGGCGGAGGATATCCACGATGGCGGAAGTGACCTCCTTCATGTCATCCATGGTGAGCTCTCCCATATGAGCGATGCGGAAGGTCTTGTCTTTCAGGTCTCCGTAGCCGTTACCGATCTGCATATTACGTTCGGCAAGAGCCTTGTTCAGCTCGCCGACGGAGATGAGTTCATCCCGTCCTTTTGGGTGGGCATCAATGACAGTGAGGGTTTTAGAGAGATACTTGCGATTCGGGTACACACGGAAATACTCATCCGCCCAGGACCGGGTGAATTCGGCCATTTTCTCATGCCGTGCGAAGCGAGCCTCAATACCCTCTTCGTCAATGATATGCTTGAGCTGCGCATCCAGGGCGAACATCAGCGGCAGGCACGGGGTAGAGGTGTATTGGTAATTCTTTTTATCGATGAAATCCCACAGATTGCGCAGGTCGAAATACAGCCCACGATTCTGCACTTTCTCCGTGCGGTCATATGCCTTGCGGCTTACAGCAGCGATTGCCAGCCCCGGCGGCAGAGCCAGCGCTTTCTGCGTGGAGGTGATCAGCACGTCGATTCCCAGCTTATCCGTCTCAATTTTCGAGCCAACAGCAGAGGAAACGGCGTCTACGCACCACACCACGTCCGGGTACTTCTTCATCACCTCGGCGATTTCTTCCACGGGGTTCTGCACACCGGAAGAGGTCTCGTTGTGAGTGACCGTGATGAGGTCGTACTTGCCGGTGGCAAGAGCCGCGTCCACCATTTCCGGGGTAGTTGGCTCGCCCATGGTGCTGGAGAATTTATCAGCCGGCACCCCGTTGGTGGCGGCCATCTTGAACCATTTGTCGCCAAAAGCGCCGATCGAGAACACAGCCGCGCGCTTCGCTGTGCAGGAGCGAATGGCCCCCTCCATCAGCCCTGATCCCGATGATGTCGAGAGCAGGATCCTGTTTTGCGTGAACAGTACCTTCTGCAAATTGTCCGAAATGCGCTTTTGCAGCTCTGATGCCGCCTTGGAACGGTGGCTGATCATTGGGGTGCTCAGTGCGGTCAAAATTGCATCCGACACGATGGTCGGTCCTGGAATAAACAACTTGATTGCCATGAATTCGGTGAGATGGGGTTTATAACGCGGCGTATTGTATCAAAGTCTCTCCGTTTTTGCAAGCCTGCTAATCCAAAAGAAATACGATGTGTCAAGTTAGCGAGCAGGAGGCTCAGGGCAAACGCATTTGAAAACCCATGGGCAGAATTAGATGTATAGAATTCAGTATCAATAGCTTATTTAAATTAT
>CANRLM010000069.1 GCA_947631435.1 uncultured Akkermansia sp. | reverse complement strand
GCCACTATTTTACCCCTCTCTTCTCATGACCTCAACTTTTTCTGTCATCTGTTGCATTTAATCTTGCAATCCACATCCGTACGCCACGCGTGCAGGAAGAGGTCATCGAGCCCCTGAATATTCCGGATGTGCGGCGGCTGGAAGCCGCGGCGCAGCGCCCGCAGCACCGGGAGATGTACCTTTCACTCTATCTCATGCTCTACTGCGGGCTGAGGCCGACGGAGGTGAGGAGACTGCAACCGGAGGACATTCGCTGGGGGCAGAGGGTGGTCATCGTACGCTCGCAGACGAGCAAGACGGGAGGAGGGCGCGTGGTGCCACTGCGGGTGAAGCGAAAGCTGGCGGAAGAGCTGTGCCTGATTCCTGCGAACTGGGGCCGGCGTTGGCGAGCTTTGCGCCGCGTGGCCGGGTTTATGAGCTGGAGACCGGACACGCTGCGGCACACCTTTGCCAGTTATCACGTGCAGTACTTTCGGGATCTGCCTGCGCTGCAACTGGAAATGGGGCACCGCAGCACCGAACTGCTGCGCACACGCTACACCGCCCCACTCCGTGGCAGTGAATCAGCGCAATTCTGAAAAGGACGATGGAAGGGCGAAGTTGATAGTTAGCGCGCCAGGCGCGTTTTTTTTGCGGAGTGGGAGCGGAAATGGAGGGAACAGGGACGAATGCAGCTTATTGATCCATCCCAAGATCGGCATCCAGCACACCGGATTTTTCCAGGTAATAATCGTAACCACCGGCGTAGGGGGTGAGCACGCCATGATTGATATGCAGTGTTTTCTCAGCGAGTGAACGGATGAAGTGCACATCGTGTGAGATAAATACCAGTGTTCCTTCGTAACGTTTCAGCGCCTGGGAAAGAGCCTCCACGCTCATGAGGTCCAGATGCGTTGTCGGTTCATCCATGAGGAGTAGGTTCGGCGGATTCACGAGAAATTTCACGAGGCTGAGGCGTGATTTCTCACCGCCGGAAAGAACCTCCACACGCTTCTCCACATCCAGACGACGGAAGAGGAAGCTGCCGAGCACACCGCGCGCCTCTTCTTCACGCAGCTCGGGATCCGCCTTCATGATTTCCTCCAAAACGGTGAAATTCGGCGTAAGATTCTCTGAGCGCATCTGCGAAAAGTAGCCGATGCGCGTTGTCGTTCCCACCGTGCGCTGTCCGCCATCAATGGGCACCACGCCGGCGAGAATCTTGAGCAGAGTGGACTTGCCGGCTCCGTTCGGTCCTACCAGCACAATGCGCTGGCCGCGCTCCACAAGAAGGTTGAGATCCGAGTATATACGACGCTTCCCGTAGGATTGACTCACATGCTCCAGTTCGATGACGCGCTGCGTGCTGCGCGGGGGCTGGGGAAAGATGAATTTAAAAACCTTGCGGGCAGGGCGCGGCTTTTCGATGCGTTTGATTTTTTCCAGTTGCTTGATACGGCTCTGCACCTGTGCTGCTTTGGAGGCCACCGAACGGAAGCGGTCGATAAAAGCCTCAAAGTGGGCGATCTCGCGTTGCTGGTTGCGCCAGGCCGCCAGCAGGAGTTCATACCGCTGTTCTTTCAGCTCGAGGAAAGCGCTGTAGTTTCCCGTGTAGCGCACGAGTTGAGCGTCTTCAATGTCACACACGGCCTCCACGAGTTCATCCATGAAATCGCGGTCGTGCGAAATCATGAGAATGGCTCCGGGGTAATTCTTCAGGTAGCGCCGCAGCCACAGCAGGCTCATCAGGTCGAGATGATTGGTCGGCTCGTCGAGCATGAGCAGGTCCGGCTCTGCGGCCAGAAGCTGCGCCATGTGCGCTCGCATCACCCAGCCACCGCTCATTTCTCGCGCCGGACGGTTGAAGTCTTCGTCTTTGAACGCGAGTCCTTTCAGGATGCGTTTTGCCTTCGGTTCCAGGCGGTACCCGTCGTTTGCGGTGTAGGTATCTACGGCTTGAGCATACGCCTCGCTGGCATGGTCGCCCTTCGCCTCGCATTCCGCCATGGTGCGGATGGCTCGCTGCATATCGGGGTTGATGCTCATGGCGATTTCCAGCACAGTGCGGTCACTGGGGTCGCCCGCTTCCTGGGGCAAATAACCGATCGTGGCGTACTCATCACGCTGTATTTCACCCTCGTCCGGACAATCTTCGCCCATGATCATACGAAAAAGCGTGGATTTTCCCGCTCCATTCGGCCCCACTAACGCCATGCGTTCGCCCCAATTCAGCACGAGCTCAGCTCCGGCAAAAAGGGTGCGCCCTGCATGGGCTTTCGTAAGGTTTTTGATCGTCAGCATCCGGCAGGGAGTATATCCGTTACCATACAAAAATCAATTCTTTTCCCCACGATAAACGTCTTGGAGAGAATTTCATCCAACACAGAAAATCAAATTCGTGCGCAAGCGCGGGAATCCCCAAATCGTACGTCGTAAATAGGAAACGCACGCGCTTTCTACCGTGCCTCTCCGGCAATCTTCACCATGGCTGCTGTGATGCGACTCAACTCATCCTCCGTGATGCAATACGGCGGCATCGTGTACACAAGCCGTCCGAAAGGTCGCAGCCATACGCCCTCCTCCACAAGGCGACGCGTGGTGTATTCCATATCCACCGTTTCGCGCATTTCCAGCACACCTATGGCTCCCAGAACGCGTACATCCGCGACGTGAGGCATCTCCCCGGCCGGGGCAAGTTCGCGCTTTAATTGTTCCTCAATGCGCCGCACGTCGGTCTGCCAATCTCGCTGCAACAATAATTCAACCGATGCTCGCGCCACGGCGCAAGCCAATGTGTTCGCCATGAAGGTCGGTCCGTGCATGAACACTCCCGCCTCGCTGCTGCATATCCCCGCTGCCACATCATCCGTGCACAACACGGCGGAAAGTGTCATGTACCCACCGGTGAGCGCCTTGCCTATGCACATGATATCCGGCTCGACTCCCGCGTACTCCCATGCAAACATTTTCCCCGTGCGTCCGAACCCTGTCGCTATTTCATCGAAGATGAGCAGTATATCATGCCTTCGGCAGAGTTCCGCTGCTTCGCGAAGGTATTGCGGATGGTAGAAGCGCATTCCACCCGCTCCCTGGACGATCGGTTCCAGGATGAGCGCAGCTGTGTCCTCTGCGTGACGCTCAATCATGCGACGCATGGGGACGATGTCCTCTTCCCGCCATACTTCATCCGGCTTCACAGCGGGAGCCGGCACAAAATGCCGCAGAGGAAGAGCAGGCCCGAAAAGTGTGTGCATGCCTGTGACGGGGTCGCAGACGGACATCGCATTCCAGGTGTCTCCGTGGTATCCCTTGCGAATGGTGATAAAGTTACTTTTTTCTCTTTTTCCTCGCGAATGTTGGTATTGCACGGCCATCTTCATCGCCACCTCTACTGCCACCGATCCCGAATCCGCGTAAAAGATTTTCTGCATGCCCGGCGGAGCAATACTCAGGAGCAGGCGCCCCAGATCTATCGCCGCACTGTGGGTAAGCCCGCCGAACATCACGTGCGCCATCTTCTCCGATTGTTTTCGGAGGGCAGCGTTCAGAATCGGATTGTTGTAGCCGTGAATGGCGCACCACCATGAGGACATTCCCTCCACCAGCTCCCGACCGTCCGCCAGCTGAATCTTACATCCCTCTGCTCGTACCACATGGTACACGGGCAGGGGATGCAGCGCAGAAGCATACGGATGCCACAAATGATTTCGATCAAACTCTAAGCTCTCACATCTCCTTCCCTTCATCATTCCGGATACCTCTCCTTTTCCCCAGTATACTACTCCATGGAAAGATTGCAAGGTTTGACAACAGGGCAAACGCATTAAAAGGAGCATGAGGCAAAGAGAAATACGAAGTTGATGGTTAGCATGCTACGCGTTTTTTTTTGCAGAGTGGGAGAGGAGCGAATTTTGGGTGCGAATTGTTGCGCATCACTGCTTGCTCTCTCTCTGTCGTGCAGGAGATTGAGGATTTTCTCTGTTGGGAGATTTCCCTCAAATGCGTTTGCCCTGCCGGGCTTTTATTTCTCCTTGTCCCGCAGATCTGTGAAGTAAACGACCCTGATTGTACGATTTTCCGATGGGTGAAAGGTGAGGTTCGGCTGCTGTCCATTCGCTCCGCACGCCAGAGAGGCATATGAGTGTCTGGCTGTTCAAAGAAGGGTGGTTGAGAACGAGATAGATGGGGAGCGCAGCATGGCTGTAATCCGGGGTCCGCGATCCTGCAGCCGCGCAGATTTGTCCTTGTTTTATGGGGAGTTCGTGTGTTAGAATGCGCGTGTCATCACAGGAAGACAAACATGGTACAAACAGATTTTTTGGTGGTGGGTTGTGGGGTAGCAGGGTTAAGCTTTGCTCTTCGGGCGGCGGAGCATGGGAAGGTAACCATGCTGTGCAAGAGTGACCCTCTCGTGTCGAGCTCTGCCAAAGCACAGGGGGGTATTGCGGCTGTGACAGATAAGAATGATACTTTTGAGGAACATATCACCGATACCCTGGATGCTGGAGCGGGATTGTGCGATGAGGCAGCGGTGCGCACCATAGTGACCGAGGCCCCGGAGGCGATCCGTGAACTACTGGCGTGGGGGGTGGATTTTGATCAGATGAAAGATGGTTCCTTTGAACTTGGAAGAGAGGGGGGACACGGGAAGCGGCGCATTCTACACGCAAAGGATACGACCGGGCTGGAGGTGAGTACCAAGTTGTTGGAGTGTGCCATCAAACACCCTAACATCACCCTGCTGGACCACCACATCGCCGTTGATTTGATCACTACGGCAAAACTCGGATGCGTAACGGAAGATCGTGTGCTGGGCGCTTACGTGTTGAACCCTGTGACCGGCGAGGTGGAGATCTACCGTAGTGACCGCGTTCTCTTAGCTACGGGCGGTACCGGGCGCGTCTACATGTATACGACGAACCCAGCAACGGCCACGGGTGACGGTATTGCCATGGCGTGGCGTGCGGGCGCGCAGGTGGCTAATATGGAGTTTGTGCAGTTTCACCCCACCACCTTCTACAATCCCAAAAGCAGCGACCGGGAAGGGCTCACATTCCTCATTTCCGAGGCGGTGCGGGGGGAGGGCGGCATCCTGCGCGGACCCGACGGCAAAGAATTCATGCACAAATACGACCCTCGCAAGAGTCTTGCGCCGCGTGATATTGTGGCGCGCGCGATCAACAGCGAGATGCTGCATACGGGGCACCCTTGCATGTACCTGGACATGACCCACAAACCCGCAGGATTCATGGCGGAGCGCTTTCCATACATCTACGAGACGTGTCTGGGCTATGGGGTGGATGCGCAGAAGGAGATGATTCCCGTGGTTCCTTCCGCTCACTACCAGTGCGGCGGAGTGAAGACCAACACGAATGGTCAGAGTACCCTGTCGGGGCTTTACGTGGCGGGTGAAAGTGGTTGTACCGGTTTACACGGAGCGAACCGTCTTGCGAGCAATTCTCTGTTGGAATGTGTTGTGATCTCTAAACGCGCACTGCTAGCTATGCTTACTCACCAGCCTCTTGCGCACAATGTGGAATCCTATCCCATCCCGGAATGGAAACACGGTGACCGCGTACCGCAGGATGATCTCGCCATTCTCTACCACTGCTGGGATGAGGTGCGGAGGACCATGACTGACTACGTGAGTATCGTGCGCACTGACCACCGTTTGCAGCGCGCTGCTGCCCGTCTGCGGAATATCAACCGTGAGATTCACGAATATTACTGGGGATACCGCATTACCCCGGAGATTCTCGACTTGCGCAACCTTGCGCTTACCGCTTCCCTCATTATCGATTGCGCTATCCGCCGGCGTGAATCTCGAGGCCTGCATTTCAACCTCAATACCCCGGACAAACTTCTGCAGCCCAGACCTACCATTCTGCATAATGGACAGTGAAGTTGAACGGTAGCTTCCGGATCCAAGAATTCTGAGAACCGAGCTCGTTGATCTTCCAAGTAGTTCGTAATTTGTGCATCAAATGCTTTTTTCTCCCTATCTCCTGGCTTTGCTCGTTCCCACTGTTTTTGCAGCAGGAATCAGCGGCAGTGTGAGGGGGAAGGGGAGTGTGACAACGCCGTCTCACGCTCCGCAGCAATCCCGTGTGGTGAGCAAGGAAAAACTGCGGGAGATGGCGATTAAGGCAGGTCCTCTGCGCCCCACCATTGATCAGAGTAAGCGCAGCAACTTTCCCGATCCCAAGAAGCACCCGTCGCCGCCTCGACCCGGAGCCATGCCCTGGCATTTTGACATCACCGCTACTTATTTCTACATCGGCGAGCTGGCGACGCGTCGTAATCCGGTGTCGAACATGGCCAGCAGCTGGGATAGCGCGTGGGACGACAACTACGGCGGATACGATGATCCTGATCCGGCGCGCCGGGATCCCGTAACGTTCGCTCCGCGGGGGTTTACGCCGAGGCTCAATCCTTTCTACGTGGCTCTGCCGTACAATGACATCGACCACGGCGGGCCGAAGCCGGAGGCATCGCGTGTGATTCCCTGGTACCGGCGGGACAAGGACGGCAAGTACGAATCCGTCTGCCGCGGCGTCTGGGTGCAGATCTATTACAAGGGGCGCTATTGTTTCGCGCAGTGGGAGGACTGCGGACCTTTTCTCACGGACGATTGGGAATACGTGTTCAAAAACAAACGCCCGCGCAATATGCAGAACAACGCCGCCGGGATTGACATTTCCCCCGCCGTGCGCGATTACCTGGGCATCCGTGGCGGCAGCGCCGTGGTGCACTGGCGTTTCGTGGATTTTTCCCTCGTGCCGGGCGGCCCCTGGGCGCGTTTCGGCAAGGACAACCCCTTTGTCAACCCGGCGCTCAAGGATGCTATCCGCAAGTACGGCATCAAATACCACATCAAAACTTCCTCTCGGTAGAAGAACTGTCTCCCTCACACTTTTCCGAAATTATACAGGTCGTTCTCTTTTCTCCGGAAAAAATTCGTACTTTATAACTCGTACTTCTCAAGATTTACCATGTTTCGCAACATCCTTTTCGACTGGTCCGGCACGTTGTGTGATGATCTTTCGCTGACGCTGCAGGCGACCAACTACGTGATTTCCCGGTATGGCTTGCCACCGTTGGATCGTGCGGCGTTTCGTGCGGAATTTCAGCTGCCTTATCCTGCGTACTACTCATGGAAGACGCCGGGAGTGCCGATTGAGGAGCTGGAGGAGCATTACCGCCACATCCTGAATTCCCCGGAAGCGGTTCCGGTGACCGTGCTGCCGCATGCGCGGGCTTTTCTGGACTTTTGCAAGGCTCGAGGCATCCGCTGCTTCATCCTATCGAGCATGGATTCTCATGCCTTTGTTCGCCAGAGCAGGGAGCTCGGCGTGTACGATTATTTTGAGGGCATTCATACCGGCATTCTGAACAAAGAAGCACACATCCACTCTCTACTCGTCCAGCATGATTTACGTGCTGCGGATACCGCCTTTATCGGCGATATGCAGCATGACATGAAGGCGGCTCATGCCGCCGGGGTCTGCGCTATCGGTGTGCTCACCGGTTACAACAACGCTGCCCAGCTGCACGAAGCGGAGCCGGATCTCGTGGTGCCGCATCTCGGCATGCTGCAGCAGCTCATGCAGCGCAGCGCCCCCTTTCCCTCGCCTGGCAATACCATCACCTTGCACTCCCTGAGCTTCGAATGCTGCCTCGGCGTGCCGGAAGAAGAGCGCGCTATTCCCCAACCCGTGCGCGCCGATGTTTCCCTCGTGCCTCCCATTCCCTTCTCAGAGATGAACGACGATATTTCCCGCAGCATCGATTACGATGCACTTTCCCGCGATCTCATTGCACTGGCGCAGGCGGAGCCGACTCGTCTGCTGGAAACCCTCGCTCGGAAACTTGCCGATTCCTGCGTGGCCCACGGTGCGCTCTCCGCCACTGTCGTCCTGCACAAATACGCTCTTCCTGAGACGGCAAGCGTCAGCGCGAAGGCGACATCGCCATAGGGCACCGGGATGCTTCCGGAATTTCTGTTTCGCCGCTCTTCCCGCGAGCAACGCGCATGATCCGGCGGGGAATCAGGACTGCATGGGAAGATTTTCCTGCAGGATGTTGAGAGCTCGGAGGACGACTTGCCGCCGGAATTCGGCTCGCGTGAGACCGGCGAGGAAGAGGGTGACAGCTCGTTCCGCGGATGGAGTTGCGAGAGCGATGCAAACGGTGCCGACGGGGGGTTCTCCGCTCCCGGCTGTGGGACCGGCATTGCCCGAAACGGCTAGGGCGTAGTCGGAGCCGGAGAGGCGCCGAGCAGCGCGAGCCATGGAGAGCACGACGGGTTCGCTGACCACCGTGTACTTCTCAATGAGGTGCGCCGGAACCCCGAGGAGGCGCTCCTTCGCCTCATTGCAGTACGTTACCCACCCATAGCGAAATATCCTTGAGGCGCCCGGGATTTCTGTGATGGCCGCGGCGATGAGACCGCCCGTGCAGCTTTCCGCGGTGGCGAGGGTGCGCCCCAGGCGAGCGAGGGAAGATACCGCCTGACCGGCGGCGTTGATGATCTGTTGATCCATCGTCAGGGAATGCTTAAACGGGGAGGTGAAGAGAGACCGTGGCGAAAGACGCCATGCCCTCAGAACGCCCGATGGCGCCGAGCTGTTCATTCGTGGTGGCCTTGATACCGATGCGCTTTTCCTGCACGCCGAGGATGGGGGCGAGTGCGCTCTTCATCTGCGGAACGTGGGGGAGGATGCGCGGTGCCTCCGCAATGAGCACGCAGTCTGCATTCACGAGGCTTCCGCCCTGCGCATGCAGCAATTCCATGGCTTTCTCCACGATGCGCAGCGAGCAGATATTCGCGCAAGCGGGGTCGCCCGGCGGGAACCAATGGCCGATATCCGGCTCGCCGATGGCGCCGAGGATGGCATCCGCCAGAGCGTGGCAGAGTACATCAGCATCGCTGTGGCCCTCCAGTCCGCGGGTGGGGTGCACCTGCACGCCGCCGAGGATGAGCGGACGAGGAGAGGAAGAGAAACGGTGGATATCGTAACCTAGACCTGTGAGAGTGGGCATGGCAGGGGGGGATGTAGTAAGGGTGAGTCAGTGGGCATCCAGCCAGTTGTCGGCGGCTCGGGCATCCACCTCCAGTGGAACGCCACCGGGCAGGGGGAGAGCGGAACGCATGGCAGCGATGATGGCAGGCGTCAGCTCCTGTGCCTCTGCGTCCCACAAGTCGAAAAGCAGTTCATCGTGAATCTGCATGATCATGCGCGTTTTGTGTCCTCGCAACAGCTCTGCCACGCGAATCATGGCGAGTTTGATCATATCCGCTGCGCTGCCCTGGATGGGAGTGTTGATCGCGGTGCGCTCGGCGGCGGAACGCAGGTTGAAATTGGCGCTGGTGAGATCCGGCAGGGCTCGGCGGCGTCCGCAGAGTGTTTCTGCGTACCCGCAGGAACGGGCACGAGAGATGAGCTCATCCATGCAGGCCTTGACGCGTGGGAAGCGGCTGAAGTAATTTTCGATGAGTGCAGCGGCTTCGGTGCGCGAGCAGTTGAGCCGCTGGGAAAGACCGAAGGAGGAGATGCCGTAGATGATGCCGAAGTTCACGGTTTTGGCGCTGCGTCGCATATCGGGGGTTACTTCCTGCACGGGCACGTCGTAAATGCGGGCGGCAGTTTCGGTGTGAATATCCCGCCCGTGAATGAAAGCGTCGACCATGGCAGGGTCGCCGGAGAGGGCGGCCATGATGCGTAGCTCGATTTGTGAATAGTCCGCAGAGAGGATGCTCCAGCCTTCACCGCGCGCAACGAAGGCACGGCGGATGAGCCTGCCGGCGGAAGAACGCACGGGGATGTTCTGCAGGTTCGGGTTTTGAGAAGCGAGGCGACCGGTGGCGGTGACCATCTGCAGGAGCGAGGAGTGGATGCGCCCATCCACCGGGGAGATGAAGCGCGGCAGGGCATCCAGGTAAGTTCCTTTCAGTTTGGAAAGCTCACGGTACTCCAGGATATCTGCCACAATGGGGGCATGCCCCACGAGCTTGCGGAGGGTTTCCTCATCTGTGACAAATTGTCCACTTCGTGTTTTTTTTGGTTTGGCGAGCAGTTTCATCTTGCCGAAGAGGAGTTCGCCGACTTGCTGGGGGGAGTTGAGGTTGATGGGGTGGGCAGCGATGTTGATGATGCGCTTGCGCAGCACTTCGATCTGCTCTCCGAGTTCGGAGGAACTCTCCTCCAGCAGGGAGGGCTCTACCCGCATGCCCTCCAGCTCGATGTTCGCCAGCACGGGCAATAGGGGAAACTCTACGCAACGCATGAGCTTTTCCTGCCCTTCGCGCTTCAGCACCGGGACGAGAACATCCGCCAACTGAAGGGTGATATCTGCATCTTCCGCAGCGTAATCGCACATGTCTTCCAGCGGTACAGCGGCGGTGTCACACTCCTCCCCCGCAATTTCCGCCAGTCGCACAGTGCGGTAGGAGAGGAGTACTTCTGCCAGTTCATCCATACCGTGGCGCAACTGCGGGTAGAGCGCTGTATGCGCCAGCATCACGTCAAAGAAGGGACCTTCTACACTCACCCCCGCGCACTGCAACATCTGGAGATCGAACTTCAGGTTGAGTCCTACTTTCTCCGCTTTCCCGGCGAAGGGCGCGCGGAAGGGGGCCAAATCCGACTCCTGGTTGACAGGCACGTAAAAAGCTTCATGTGGCTGCAGGCAGAAGGACATGCCTATGAGGCGATCCTTTCCGGGCGTAAGACCGGTGGTTTCTGTATCAAAGGCCCAGCGAGGCGAAGAGAGTAAACGCTGCGCCAATTCATGCCATTCGGCATCGGTTGCGATGAGGCGGTAGTCGTGTGGTGTGGTACGGATATCCTTGAGAAGCGGCGCGGCAAAGAGGTCGCCTTGCGCGGGCTCCGTCTCCTCTGCTTCGCTGCCGGCGAAGAGGGGACCCAGCGCGTCTTCCTCCGCCGCTTCAGAGGAATCTTCGAGGCGCTGCAAACGCTTTTCGAGCCCGCGGAATTCGAAATGAGCGAAGAGTTTTCGCAAGGCAGCCGTGTCGAAGGGAACGCGGGAGAGATCTTTGATATCGATCGGGAGGGGAATGTCCCTCCGGATGGTAGCCAGTTCGTAGGAGAGGCGCGCACTTTCCGCGTTGTTCTCCACTTTTTCACGTGTTTTGCCCTTCAATTCCGCCGTATGAGACAGCAGGTTTTCCACGCTGCCGAATTGCTCGATGAGTTTACGAGCCGTAACAGCGCCCACACCGGGGATGCCGGGGATGTTGTCCGAGCTGTCCCCCATGAGCGCGAGCATATCGATGATTTGCGCCGGTGAGGAGATACCCCATTCTTCGCAGAATTGGGCGGCATCCACGGTTTCAAACTCCGTGCCCTTCTTCCCCGGCTTGTACAGCGAGCAGCAGGGGGAAAGCAGTTGACCAAGGTCCTTATCCGCCGATACCATGAAGGCGTGCATCGCACCGCCCATTTCGTCCACTCGTCGGGTGAGGGTGCCGATGAGGTCGTCTGCCTCCACCCCGGCTTCGCGCAGGACGTGGATACGCATGGCGCCCAGGATCTCCAGAACCGGCTGAACAGAGTCACGCAGCTCCTGCGGCATGGCCTGCCGGGTCGCTTTGTACTCCGCATAGCGCTCGTGGCGGAAGGTGGGACCGGAAGCGTCAAAACACGCCACGATGTGCGTGGGTTTTTCCTTTTCAAGAAGGGAGAGCAGGGTGTTTGTGAAGCCGAAGATGGCGGAGGTATTCACCCCGGATGACGTACGCATGGGTGCGTTGATGAACGCGTAAAAGGCGCGGTAGAGCAGCGCCATGCCATCCACGATGTAAAGGGTCTCCATTCTGCGGCTCATCATAGCATGCAGCCCGATGGTCTGCAAGCTTTGAAAAGAGACAACCAGGGCAAGCGCATTAGGAAATGCGTCTGCCGAAATACGAAGCCAAATGAAGTACGAAGTGGGAAGAATGCGCGCTTGTGCGCGGATTTGCGAAGCGGGAGCGGAGGTGGCGAGCGGAAGCGTGAGTAGTGATTGGTTGGAAAGGCTTTTTGATTGCAATGCCGTGTCATTGGCTTAGCTTCCTACAAAGCTTTCCAGCCGGACCTCGCTTATACTTTTGCCCGCCACCTCAGCTGTTGCTTCGCAGTTTCCGAGTCTTTGATTCGCTAGCCCAATACTTCGTCCTTGTTTCGTTTTTCCTGCATTGGTGCTAAAGAGCGCAGGGCAAACGCATTTGAAAACCCAGGGGCAGAATTAGATGTATAGAATTCACTATCAATAGCTTATTTAAATTA
>CANRLM010000068.1 GCA_947631435.1 uncultured Akkermansia sp. | reverse complement strand
GGCAACGAATTAGAGCATAAATGAACGTCCTGTCTCCTTTCCAAAAATGAATCCAATTTTCTAATGCGTTTGCCCTGCCCGTCGCTTTGCTTTTCTTGCCACACGGGCGGAGGTGTGATATATTGATCCTGTTATGACACAGGAAGCCTTGATCAAGTTACTTGAAGAAGACGCGCGGCTGAATGATCAGCAGCTTGCGGAACGCCTGGGTTCGACTCAGGAAGAAGTCGCAAAAGCGCGAGCTTCGCTGGAGAAGGAAAGACGCATCGTCGGGTACCAGACTATTGTCAATGACGACACCAAAGGGGTGGCAGCGTTCATCGAGGTACGCTGCACGCCGGAGCGAGGCGGTGGTTTCAATCGTCTGGCGGGGCGCATTGCGCGCTTCGACGAGGTGAAGAGCTGTTACCTGATGTCCGGCGGGTACGACCTGCTTGTGATGCTGGAAGCCAAAGATCTGATGTCGGTGGCGCGTTTTGTGAGCGACAAGCTTTCCAGCATGGAAGGCGTTCTTTCCACTTCCACTCACTTCCGGCTGAAGACCTATAAACTCAACGGACTTTTGTTCGAGGAAACGGAGAGTCCGGATCGCATCAGCGTTGCTCCCTAACTCAAATATCCTCCCATGGACTGGAACCACCTGCTCTCTCGCCAAGTTGCGCAGCTCCCGCGCTCGGGCATCCGCGAATTCTTCGACCTCGTCACCGGCAGCCGCGACATCATCTCGCTGGGCGTCGGCGAGCCGGATTTCGTGACCCCATGGAACGTCCGGGAGGCTGCCATCTTCTCGCTCGAGAAAGGGCACACAACCTACACGAGCAATTACGGCCTGGAAAGCCTGCGCCGGGCCATCGCCGATTATGTGCAGGACTTCTTCCACGTGGACTATGATCCCACCTGCGAGATCCTGCCGACGGTAGGGGTGAGCCAGGCAATCGATCTGGCCTTGCGCTGCCTGCTCAACCCCGGAGACGAGGTGCTCTACCACGAGCCGGCATACGTGAGCTACGCTCCCACGGTACAACTGGCGTTCGGCAAAGCCATTCCGGTGGAAACGAGCATCGATGATCTTTTTTTTCTCTCTCCGGGGAAGCTGGAAGCCGCCATCACACCGCAAACGAAAGTGCTCATGCTGAATTTCCCGACGAACCCGACGGGATCCATCGCGCCGCCGGAAACTCTGCGGCGCATCGCGGAGATATGCGTCGCTCACGATCTCTTTGTTCTTACAGATGAGATTTACTCCGAGCTGCGCTATGATGGGCAGGAGCACCTGAGCATTGCTGCTCTACCGGGCATGAAGGAACGCACTCTTCTGCTGCACGGCTTCTCCAAGGCTTTCGCCATGACCGGTCTGCGCCTGGGCTACGCCTGCGGTCCGAGCGAGCTCATTGACATGATGGTAAAGATCCATTCCTACACCATGATTTGCCCCACCATCACCAGCCAGGAAGCCGGCATCGAGGCGCTCAAAAACGGCAAAGACGCCATGCTTGAGATGCGCGACAGCTACCACCTGCGACGCGACTACATCGTAAAACGTTTCAACGAAATAGGGATGGACTGCCATCTGCCGGGCGGTGCGTTCTACACCTTCCCCAGCGTGAAACGCTTTGGTCTCTCCTCGCGTGATTTCTCGCTGGCTCTGCTGAAGGAACAGAAGGTCGCCGCCGTGCCGGGCACTGCCTTCGGTGCCTGTGGCGAGGGCTATCTGCGCTGCTGCTATGCCACGAGCTTCTCCCTGCTGGAGCAGGCCTGCGACAAGATGGCTCGTTTCTGTGACGATCTGCTCAAGAAATAATCTTTCTCCCTTTCGCCTATGGACTGGCTTCACATCGCTCTTGCTCTCTGCACCGGCATTGCACTGGCCGCCTCCTGCGGCTTTCGCGTCTTTATGCCTCTTTTGGCGCTGAGTATCGCCGTGCGCTTTTTCTCCTTCCCGGTGAGCAGTGTGCTCGACTGGGTGGGATCGGATGCCGCTTTCATCGCGCTTCTCGCTGCAACGATTGTGGAGATTTGCGCGTACTACGTCCCGGTGGTGGATAATGCGCTGGATGCCATCTGCGGTCCCCTCGCCCTCATCGCGGGGACGCTCATCGCCGCCGGGCTTCTGCCGGAAATGCCCGACTTCCTGCGGTGGAGCCTGGGCATCATCGCAGGGGCTGGGGCAGCGGGCGCCGTGCAAGCCGGCTCTTCCGCCCTCCGCGCGGGTTCTACGCTCACAACCGCAGGCATTGGAAATCCCCTGATTTCCACGGCGGAGTTGGGGCTGAGCATCGCGGGGACGGTGATGGCGCTGGTTGTGCCGGTGGCAGCAGCGATTGTCTTCTTCATCGTCCTTTGGCTTGTCATCCGCGCCATCCGCCGCGCACGTCGTGCTCGGAATGCAAGCTGATTTTCCCCGTCATGCACCAAGCCTTCATCCTGGGAGCCGGACTCGGCACACGTCTCGCGCCGCTCAATTCCATCCTGCCAAAGCCCCTGATGCCGGTGCTGGAGAAACCGCTCATCCAGCATATGATGGATCACTTCCTTCGTGCCGGTATTCGAGAGTTTATCATCAACACCTCCGTGCTGGAATTTGCGTGGGATCGCTACTTCCCCGGTCCTGATGCACGGTACGGGGGCGCACCCGTCACCTTCAGCCATGAGCCGGATCCCCTGGATTCCGGAGGAGGCATCAAAAGAATTCTTCCCCTCATCAATCCCACAGAACCCCTGCTCGTACATAACGGCGATATCCTGACCGATTTCCCCGTCCTCGATTTGCTCGCCGAGCACACAAAGCGCGGCAATTTGGTCACGCTTTCCCTCCGCAGTGTGGATGGCAAACGCAACGTAGGGTTTGACCCCGTCTCCGGGCGTGTCACCGATATGCGACATGCCCTCGGTATCGACCCCGGGCAGTACCAATTTGCAGGCACTTACATCATGCAGCCTGAAGTCGCTCAGCTTTTCCCGCAAAACGAAAATTGCTTCTCTATCGTCCCGATTTGGTTGAATCTCATCAAACAAGGCAGAGTCGGAGGTGTGGTCGCAGACTGGGCGGATTGGCACGAGCTGGGCACCCCCTCCTCCTACCTCGATACGGTTCTCTCCCGTCCTTCCTCCAAGCGTATCCACGCCTCTGCCTCCGTCTCGCCCCTCGCCGAACTCAGTGAGGACTGCGCTGTCGGCCAGGACGCCGTCATCCCTGCCGGCGCCGTGCTGGATGACTGCATCGTCTGGCCTCGCACGCATGTCGCGCCCGGCTCCTACAGTCGCTGCATCCTGACCCCACGCCTCACGGTTCCCTGCTGAACGCAGCGGGAACGGCTTTCCATGGCAAACGCATTAGAAAATCGGATTCATTTTAAGGAAGGAGACAGGTGGTTCATTTATGCTCTAATCCGTTGCCAAACAATATATCATCGAGTACACCTGTATCCCACGTTGCCCTCAGTCTCAGCCTCCGGAGTGACACTTTCAGTCCCTCATGACGGGGCCTTGTATTGTTTGATCAGTACAAGTGCGAATCTCAAATATCCCCCAGTGGCTCCTTCCGCTCCCTGCAATCTGTTGTGCCCTCGCGCACGGCTTTCAAAATTCCGCGAGCTTTGCTCGCAGATTTTTTAAATCGTAAATCGTAAATGGATTATGTTGCATTGCGCGCCGATAACTGCGTGTTGGAATCGCTTTCTCCCGGGACGGATGTGCATTTGTCCCACACGTCTCCCGATACAATTCTTCCATCCCCCATTTAACATCTCTTCCGTGCGTTTCAGAGAAAAGTGGACGATGGATGAGAAGTCCGTAAGACGGCAAGCCATTATTCTATTTTCTTAACACATCTTGTACAAGGTGTAGTGAATAAAGCTTTTATTGCCTTATTCAAAGGCATATCTCTTTTCGAAAGAGATATACCGGCAAATGATCTCTTCACGATTGAAGACAAATAATTTACCATTTTATACAACAACAATTTTACGCCGCTCTTATAACAGAATTTCTGCCATGATCAGATGTCAATGTTTTCTCTCTAAAAGTTTTTTACTTTTTGGACTGTACATCTCTTTCGAAAAGAGATATACTCGCGCCCATACGGCGGAGAGACCGAGCCGGAACTTCAAACCCTTATTTTTACCATGAAAGAAAATCACACCTTCAAAAGAGAGATTCGAAAAATCGTTCGTAAGATGTCGGCGGTGGCGCTATGTGCCCTAATCGTTACTGCGTGGGCAGAGGGAGGAACGCCCGCCTTCTACAAGGAAGCGGAAGCCGGGCAGGCATGGGCGCAGTACGAAGTTGGCGTGTGCTATGCGGACGGCAAAGGGGTGAGTAGGGATTACGCGGAGGCAGTGAAGTGGTTCCGCTTGGCAGCGGATCAGGGGCATGCGAATGCGCAGTGTTATCTTGGCTGGTGCTATGAGCACGGCAATGGAGTGAGCAAGGACATGGCGGAGGCGGTGAGGCTGTACCGCTTGGCAGCGGATCAGGGGAATGCGGTGGCGCAGAATAACCTTGGCGTGTGCTATAAGACCGGCAAGGGAGTGAGCAAGGACTACGCAGAGGCGGTGAGACTATACCGCTTGGCAGCGGATCAGGGGAATGCGATGGCGCAGAATGACCTTGGCTTTTGCTATGAGCTCGGCACTGGAGTGAGCAAGGACATGACGGAGGCGGTGAGACTGTACCGCTTGGCAGCGGATCAAGGGAATGCGTGGGCGCAGTATAATCTTGGCTTGTGCTACAAGAATGGCAGAGGGGTAAGCAAGAACATGACTGAGGCAGTGAAGTGGTTTCGCAAGGCGGCGGATCAGGGGGATGCGGATGCGCAGTGTAACCTTGGCTGGTGCTATGAGACCGGCAATGGAGTGAGTAAGGATATGACGGAGGCGGTGAGGCTGTACCGTTTGTCAGCGGATCAGGGGAACATGTACGGGCAGCATAATCTTGGCGTGTGCTATGAGCTCGGCAATGGAGTGAGCAAGGACATAGCAGAGGCAAGAAAGTGGTACCAAAAGGCAGCCGATCAGGGGCATGAAAATGCCAAAAAGGCATTGCAGCGACTGTAGGCAGCCGCAAGGCAGCTGCCTATATACGACAGTGGCGCCTACGTACGATGTACAACACGCCCGACGGCCCCGTAAAAGCGCACGCGCAGCGGGCGGTAAGAGCGTATGGGCAGCGCGGATGCGCTGCCCCGATGGGGGTGAAAACTGCCGACGATGTAAGGCAGTTTGGTCAAAAGCTCAAACTTTTGCCTCGTAGGGGTGAGGAGTCGTGGGGCGACTCCGAAGCAACCGGCAGGGTGGTGCCGGTGAGTCAACTTGGGAATAATGCGCAGCATAGCTGCGGAAGGGGGAGGCTTCGCCCATGGGTGATGAACGAAGTCCGATTTTCGAGGAGCGAAGAACGAATTTGGCGAACGAGAGGGAGCCTTTGGAGCCACCATCATGATGACCGTTGGTTGTCGTGATTTTTGATACGTATAAACAATGATATCGGTCAACGAGGGCTTTCTCTCCGTTGATTAACTTTTCTCAAAAGAGTTTGCCCTGAACGGCTTTCCCCTGCGCTTGCGTGTCAGCTCGCTTTATGCTAGGATACCCACATGGCAGACAATACCTCTTTTGTGCAGCAGATGGCAGCCAGGCTTGGGCTTGATGAGCGGTATGTGATTCCCTACGGCCGCGACAAGGCGAAAGTGGATCTTGCCGCGTTGAAGGAGAATCGCAAGCCCGGCAAATTGATTCTCGTGAGCGCCCTCACACCCACCCCCGCAGGAGAAGGCAAAACTACAGTCTCCATTGGTCTGGCACAAGGTCTGCAGGCTACTGGTAAGCGCGTCTGTCTCGCGTTGCGCGAACCTTCAATGGGTCCCGTGTTCGGGCGCAAGGGCGGCGCTACAGGTGGCGGCGCCTCTTCCATCGTCCCCGGCGACAGCATCAATCTCTGCTTTAACGGCGACTTTGCCGCTATCACCTCCGCCAATAACCTGCTGGCCGCCGTGGTGGACAACGCTCTTTTCTATCACACCACAAAATTGGACCCCTCAAAAGTGACATGGAAGCGTGTGATGGATATGAACGACCGCTCCCTGCGCCATATCGTCGTCGGTTTGCGGGGCAATGGCGTCGCCCGCGAAGAAGGCTTCAATATCACGCCTGCATCAGAAATCATGGCCTGTCTCTGTCTGGCGGAGGATCGCGAAGATCTGCGCCGACGTATTGACAACATCGTAGTCGGATTCACCGCAGAGGATGAGGCGGTGTACGCCCGCGAGTTCGGGGTCACGGATTCCCTGCTGGCCATTCTCCGCGACGCAGTGAACCCAAATCTCGTGCAGAGTCTGGAGGGTGTTCCCGCGTTTGTTCACGGCGGTCCTTTTGCCAACATCGCGCACGGTTGCAATTCGGTGGTCGCCACCAAGCTCGCTCTCTCCTGTGCTGATTACGCGGTTACGGAGGCCGGTTTTGCGTTTGATCTCGGCGCAGAAAAATTCATGGACATCAAATGCCGCTGCAGTGGACTGGCGCCGGATGCCATCGTGCTCGTGGCAACTATTCGCGCGCTGAAGATGCACGGCGGAACGGATAAAAAACAGCTCGACGTCCCGGATGCCTCTGCCGTCCTCCGCGGGCTGCCGAACCTGCAGGCGCACATCGAAAGCGCCCGCCGCTTCGGGCGTCCCATCACGGTTGCCGTCAACCTCTTTGCTGCCACCGACACAGCAGCAGAAATCGCTGCCGTACAGGAGTTCTGTGCGCAAATGGGAGTAAATTGCGCCGTTGCAGATGTTTTCGGACGCGGTGGCAAAGGAGCAGAAGAACTCGCACAAACCGTCGTGCAGAGCCTGCAAGAGCCCGCCCCGGCGTTCCGTCCGCTCTACGAACTGGATATCCCGGTGGAGGAGCGAATGCGCACCATCGCCACTGCCATCTACGGTGCAAAAGATATCGCTCTCACTCGCACCGCGCAGAAAAAGCTCGCTCTGCTTGAGAAGAATGGTCTCACCTCCTTGCCTATCTGTATGGCAAAGACCCAGAACTCCCTCTCGGACGATCCCTCGCTCATCGGGCGTCCCACCGGCTTCACCATCACCGTACGCGATTTTGAGATTGCCAATGGCGCCGGCTTCCTCGTCGCCCTCTGTGGGGACATCATGCGTATGCCGGCCCTACCGAAAGTTCCCGCCGCCACCGCCATCCGCATCGATGCTCAGGGCAACATCTCCGGTATGAAAGGTTGATCTCCCCGTCAGACCTTCCCCCGCACAACTTACGGCTCCTGCCAACGTCCGTGGGCTTTGATGAGCTCCACAAGTTTCTCCACGGCCTCCTCCTGCGGGATGTTGATCTGCACCGGCGTGTGCCTGACGTACAGGTTGATCTTGCCCGGCGCGCCGCCGACGTAGCCGAAATCGGCATCCGACATCTCACCGGGACCATTCACAATGCACCCCATGATGGCAATTTTCACGCCCTTCAAGTGTCCCGTAGCGGCGCGTACGCGTGCCGCAGCCTCGCGAATGTTGTACAACGTCCGTCCGCAGGAAGGACATGAGACAAACTCTGCCTTGCTGGTACGGCTTCCGGCGGCTTGCAGGGTATTATACGCCAGACGCAGTGCAGACGCGGCATCCGGCTCCCGGCGCACGAGCACGGCATCCCCGATGCCATCCGCCAGCAGAGAGCCAAGGTTGATTCCCGCAGCCATGGGAGCAGAGAGATTTTCTTCCCCCGGCGTACGGAGAGTGTCCTTAAGCAGCAAAGCATGCCCGGGGGACAGCTGAGCCGCAAGCAAACGCTGCGCCTGCACAGGTGACATATCCACGCCATCTTTCACCGCCACCAGACTGGTCGGCGCTTCCTGCAGCGAACGCATCTGCTCCGCATCCCGGGGATCCACCTCCAGCAACGGCAACTGCTCGTAGGCGAATTCAACCGGGGTATCCGCCGATGCTTCTCTTCCTGACGCGTTGAGCTGCTCACACTGCGCCTGCAGCAGAGCCACACGCACCGGCTGAGTACCACCAAGAGAAAGGCCATTTACCTGACGCGCTTCCGTCTCGCGGCGGCGGTACACCAAAGGATTAAAAGGCGCCGGAAGCTGCACCGACTGCCGGAAGCCGGTGGATGATGACGAAAAGGCGCGGGCAAGCTCAAAACCCGGCGCCACCTCGCACACCGCCTCCTCCGTGAGCGAAACCCGCAGGGTATCGCCGATACCATCTGCCAGCAGGGATCCGATGCCGATCGCGCTCTTAATGCGCGCGTCCTCCCCTTCCCCTGCTTCCGTCACGCCCAGGTGGATGGGGTAATTCCAATCCTCCCCCAACTCCTGAAAACGCTGCACGAGCAGGCGATACGCGTGAATCATCACCTTCACGTCCGACGCCTTCATCGAAAACACCATCGCGTGGAAATCCAACTCGCGTGCCACTCGCGCAAACTCCAGCGCACTCTCCACCATCCCCTCCGGCGTGTCGCCGTAGCGCGCGAGTATGCGACCGGAGAGCGACCCATGGTTCGCCCCCAGACGAATGGCGCGCCCGTGCTCTTTACAGAACAGAACGAAGGGAGTGAATGCTTCGCGAATGCGGTCGATCTCCCGTTCGTAATCGGTGGAGGAATAGTCCGGCACAGCGTCGCCGCGCTTGTCCACAAAGTTGCCGGGGTTGATGCGCACCTTCTCCACCCATTTCGCCGCTTCCATCGCAGCATCCGGCTTGAAATGAATATCTGCCACCAGCGGCACATGGCACCCTGCCGCCCGCAACTCGCGCGAAATGTTTTCCAGATTCGCCGCATGGCGTTTCGTCTGCGCCGTGAGCCGCACAATCTCGCAGCCCGCCTCTGCCAGCTGCAGAGCCTCCGCCACGCAACCCGCAGTATCGAGCGTGTCGTGCGTGAGCATGGATTGCACGCGCACGGGGTTGCTGCCGCCCACGGCCGTGTTGCCGATCACCACCTCACGAGTGACCCGCCGCACGCGCCGAAAAACATCTGCACAGTAGCTCATCGTTCTTCCGGCTTCAACTCAGGGCATTGGGAAGTTGCTGTTGAAGGCAGAGACCTCGGCCCGCAGCTCGTCGTATGCCGCCGGATCCTCATGCACCTTCTGCGCAGCAAGAATCCCAAGGCAGCGTCCGATAAACTCTGCAACACACCGTACGTCGTCTTCTTTCATGCCGCGAGTGGTCACCGCCGGAGTCCCGATGCGGATGCCGGATGGGGTCGAGGTGCTCCCCTTGTCAAAAGGAATGGCGTTCTTGTTGACGGTGATGCCCACGCGATCCAGCGCCACCTGCGCCTCCGCGCCATTGATGCCCTTCACACTAAGATCCACGAGGAAACAATGATTATCGGTGCCGCCGGCAACGATGCGAAAACCGAGTTCAGCGAGCTTCTCTGCCATCGCCTTGGCATTTTTCACAATCTGCTGCGCATACTCACGGAACTCCGGCTTGAGCGCTTCACCGAGGCACGCCGCCTTCGCGGCGATCACGTGCATAAGCGGTCCGCCCTGCAAACCCGGGAAAGTAGCGCTGTTGAGCTTCTTCGCCCACTTTTCCTTGCACATGACCATACCTCCGCGCGGCCCGCGCAGGCTCTTGTGCGTGGTTGTGGATACGAAATCTGCGTACGGCACCGGGGACGGATGCACTCCCGCCGCCACGAGCCCCGCAATGTGAGCCATGTCCACAAACATGATCGCCCCCACCTCGTCGCAAATTTTTCGGATACGCGCGAAATCAATCGTACGGGAGTACGCTGAGGCGCCCGCAAGAATGAGCTGGGGCTTTACCTCCTTCGCCTTCGTCTCAAGCGCATCGTAATCGATGCACTCGCTCTCCGGACTCACGCCGTAGTGCTCCACCTTGTAGGTCTTCCCGGAGAAGTTCGCAAAAAAACCGTGGGACAGGTGTCCGCCATGTGCCAAATCCATTGTAAGAATCGTGTCGCCCGGCTGCAAACAAGCCTGGTAGACCGACATGTTGGCCTGCGACCCCGAGTGCGCCTGCACGTTCACATGCTCGCAGCCAAAAAGAGCCTTCGCACGGTCGATCGCCAGCTGCTCCACCTTGTCCACCACCTCACAGCCGCCATACCACCTCTTGCCCGGGTAACCCTCCGCGTACTTGTTCGTCAACACCGATCCCTGTGCCTCCATCACCGCCGGGGATGCAAAGTTCTCCGACGCAATGAGTTCAATGTTATTGTTCTGTCTCCTTCTCTCCTCCTCAATGTAGCCCGCCAACTCCGGATCGCTCACCGCCAGCGGTGAACCACTCGCCTTCAGCAGCCGCTGCACGTGCCTCCCTCCCTCAAACTCTGCCATCAACCACGTGTGCAGGATGTCATCTAAGTCCTCAGGCGTGATAAAAGCCGTCGCAAGACACATCACATTTGAATCGTTGTGCTGGCGCGAAAGCGCAGCGATCTGCGGCGTACGGACCAACGTGGCGCGTACCCCCTTCCAACGATTCGCTGCGATGCTCATCCCCAGCCCTGAAAAGCAAATCAAAATCCCGCGATCAGCACGACCGTCCACCACACGCTTGCATACCGCGTTCGCGTAGTCCGAATAGTCGCACGATTCCCGACTCATCGTTCCTACATCCTCTACCTGAAGTCCCCATTCCCTGAGCATTTCTACTGCCGCCTCTTTCAGATCTACCCCCTTGTGATCTGCGCCGATGACGATGCGTATCTGTTTATTCATAATCCCGTGCGCGCTTCGCGCAGTCCCCCTTTTACCATACTACCTCACCGTGTGCAAGCGTTTTCCCGCACACACATTTTCTTTGCATTGCAAATTTAAAAGCAACAAGACCCAGGCACAGAAAGGACGCCAAATCGGTTGCAACCATGAACTTGCTACGCAGCTCGCTGAACTTATGTAGCACATGGTTCGATCCTTCCGCCGCTACTTTAATCCCCTCCCTGACTGATCTCTACTTTTTCCCGCCCTTTGTCGCATTCATTCTTGCCATTCACGCCGTCCACTGCGGCCCCTCCTGCACTGTCTGAGAGCCTCGCTCTTATCCCGCAAAGAACCCGCGTTGAATCCATCTTCAACGCGGGTTCTTTCATGGTTAAATCACCTTTGTACCACCGACGGGATTTGAACCCGTACAGCCCGAAAGCCGGGAGATTTTAAGTCTCCTGCGTCTACCGATTCCGCCACGGTGGCGAAGAGGTGGGACATTGTACACGAGGAGACCGAAGAAGGCAATCCTTTTGAAGTAGAAAAACGGATATCAGAAGCGGCAGCCAACGCCGAGGTGTATGACGGGGTAGACGACAATTTTATCGGCGATCTCAAAGAAAGCGTCTCCTTCCTCGCGGACGATGTTCTCAAGGGTAGAGGAATCCATCGGCTTCCAGCCTCCGCCGTACATGGACGCGCACTGTACATCACCGCTGTACCCAACGCTCAGCTTCCCTTTACCTATGATATTCACCCCGATATCAGCGGTGAAAAACCATGCATGCTCGCTTTCCGAACTGCAGGACCAACCGAAACCAAAATAGGGCTGCACCGTGTCCCATTTGTAGCGACCTCGAATTGACCCGCCCCCATCCGTTTTGACCCAATACCCACCGAGGCTGTAGACTTTTTGTGATAGATCCGCACCTAGATCCTCCAGATTGCCATCCGCCTCCACACGCAGGGGAGCTGCGTTCAACCCGGCTGAGAGACGAAAAGAGCCGCCGAAGGGGTGCACGTCCAGAATCAGACCACAGCTGCTGCTTTTAAACCTGGCCTTCATCTCCATATCATTCCACGTATCATTGTGGTCGTACGACAGCATCGTGCCACGCACGCGCAGCTTCAGGTACTTGTTAAAGGAGTAACCGACATCCATCCCGAGCCCCTGAGTCCCTACCGTGACATCCGCAAACACACCGCGAGGCCACGGCGTCTCATTTTTTACCTCAGCAAGCGGCGCAACGGCCGGCTCCTCCACAGTCACAGGCACAGAAGGCGGTGCAGAAAGCTCCGTCGAAGAAGCCTGCGGTGCATCAGCAGCAAATACCCCCCACCCCCCGCATCCGCAGAACACGGCTGCAGCCAACATAGATCGGATCAATATTTTCATAGTAAGTTTGAATTATTGCAAAGAGAAGGCGGCATTCTACTTCAACGCCTCCGGAAATGCAATACATTCTCGCGAAAAATTATAAAAAAATCACAAGAAGGGAAGGAATTGATGCCACGCGGTGTGGATTGCAAGATTAAATGCAACAGATGACAGAAAAAGTTGAGGTCATGAGAAGAGAGGGGTAAAATAGTGGCG